>BLLU01000163.1 GCA_011959105.1 Lachnospiraceae bacterium
TAATCTAAAAGAAGCCCTGTCACCAGTCTTTGATAATAAGCCAGAACCATTAAGATCGTCTGTTTGCTATAAATTTGATGATAACGAAAATCTTTTACTACTACCCGGTCACATTGATTTTTCTGAATATGATGCCACTTATAACATTGCTGAAAACTTAGCAGGTTCTATGGTTATGTTCGGGAACGTGCCTGGTGCATTGCGAAATCTACTTTTATTAACTGCTGAAGAATATGCTTTAGACTATATATTATTGGACATGAGTCCAAGCATATCTGCAACAAATGCTAATATTTTAATGGAAAGTGATTACTTTATTATTCCATGTGCTCCTGATTATTTCTGCTATATGGCTATCGAATCACTCACAAAAGTATTTCCTAAATGGAATGACACATATCAAAATTTAAAAAATAATGATATATTTAAAAATGCTACATACAAAATGAAACAAGATTCTCCAAAATTTATTGGCACTATACAACAACGTTATAGACCAAGAAATGGGTCACCTGTAAAAGCATTTTCAGAATGGATAACAGATATAAATAATTTAGTTTCTCAAAAACTTGTGCCTGTTTTGCAAAAAAATAATATGATTGCACCAAATTTAAGGCAATATTGTAGTGAAGATTATAACCTTATTAATATTGCAGACTTCAACAGTTTGATTGCCCAATCTCAAACACATACCACTCCAGTATTTTTATTAACTCAAGAGCAAATCGAACAGTCCGGAAAGGTATGGGCAAATATGAAAAAAAGCCGTGATGATTTTAATGATACGTTTAGTGACTTTGCAAAGCGTATTATCGAAATTACTAAATAGGAATCAAAAAGGTATCACGTCCTACTCTAAAAGCCGGAAAGTCCGCTGTTTATGCGGCTTCCCGGCTTTCTGTTTACTATTCGAACTCAATCGTAGCAGGCGGCTTAGGACTCATATCATAGCAAACCCTGTTCACATTCTCCACCTCTGCCAATATTCTCTCCGTTATCCGCTCCAGCACGTCCCAGTCCACCTTTTCCACGGAGGCGGTCATGGCGTCCACCGTGTTGATGACCCGGATGATCACCATGTACTCAAACACCCTGGCATTGTTCTTCATGCCCACCGATTTAAAATCAGGAACCACGGTAAAATACTGCCACACCTTCTTATCCAGTCCAGCCCTTGCAAATTCTTCCCGCAGGATAGCGTCGGATTCCCGCACTGCTTCCAATCTGTCCCTGGTGATCGCTCCCAGGCATCTCACGCCCAGGCCGGGGCCGGGGAAGGGCTGACGGTAAACCATGTCATGAGGCAGACCCAGTTCCACGCCGCAGGCCCGCACTTCGTCCTTAAAGAGTTGTTTTAACGGCTCCACCAGTTCAAACTTCAGATCCTCCGGAAGGCCGCCCACATTGTGATGAGACTTTACCATCTTCGCCGTTTTGGTTCCGCTCTCGATGATGTCGGGATAGATGGTCCCCTGTCCCAGGAAGTCAATTCCCTCCAGTTTTCTGGCCTCCTCCTCGAAAACGCGGATAAACTCGCCGCCGATAATTTTCCGCTTCTGCTCCGGGTCAGACACGTTTTCCAGCTTGCCCAGAAAGCGCTCTGACGCATCCACATAAACCAGGTTGGCATGGAGTTCATCACGGAACACCTTCACAACACTCTCGGATTCGTTCTTACGCATCAGTCCATGGTTTACATGCACACATACCAGCTGCTGGCCGATGGCCTTAATCAGCATGGCGGCCACCACAGAAGAGTCCACACCGCCGGACAGCGCCAGAAGCACCTTCCTGTCCCCTACCTGGCGACGGATCAGTTCAATCTGATCCTCTATAAAATTCTTCATATTCCAGTTCGCCTCGGCCCTGCATTCCTCAAACAGGAACTTTTTCAGGGTATCTCCGTCGGGCAGCTCCGCAAATTGGGCAGCGCATTTTGATTGAGGATAATCAATGGATAACATAGGATATCCCAGTTCGTACAATTCCGGCCGAACCTGTACCTCCTGTCCGTCCACCACACGGTTTTCTCCGCCGTTCAGGATAATGCCCTTTACATTGGGAAGCGTTTTCAGTTCCTCCACTGTGATGTCGTGGGGATGAATCTCACTGTATACACCCAGATCACGAATTTCCCGGGCGATTACTGTGTTCTGCGTACTGCCTAAGTCCAGAATTACGATCAAGTCCTGTTTCATTAATAGCGTTCTCCTTCTCCTATTGTCGCGTTCTCCATTTTCCGCAAAGTATTTTTGCCGAAGCCAGATTGAAACCATGAATCATCCCTTGCGGCTTAGCTGTCTCCATTATAAATTCTGATAAAAGATATTGCAATCATTGTTTTATCAAATGGGCAAAAACATTTCATCCACAACAATGCCTTGATATTGCATAGTTCTTTCACGTGCTCCAACTGTGCTGTTTATATACACAAATCTTCCCTGATGTGATAGAATTGAACAAAACACTAGCGAAAAACACACAATCGAAAGTATTAACATCACTATTGGAGAAAAATAAACATTTACGGAATTTGCATGGCAGATCAAAAACCCCCCCTGGAATTGCAAATGCTTCGGATATCGGATGTACTGCCTTGCTATGCAATATGGACAACAAGTTAGGCATAAATTTTGAAGCGGAACAATACAAGCACAGGTTCTTCATCCGCAATCAAAATATCCTTTAAAACGCTCTGCTCGATTACAAAATGAGGAATTTATGAAAAAGATATTTAAAATGCCCACACACGTTAAAATCACAGGACGGACTTCAAGTATCACCAATGCATTTGTAAATGGGATTATACCCGTAATTGAACCTACGGACGAAGAAATCGAAGATGTATTGCAAACGCTGGGAATGGACAAAGAGCATATCACCTGTGTATATTGTGGTAATTCATATACAGAATGGGATCATTTTCGCCCTTTGGTAAAAAATAAAATGCCTACTGGTTATATCTCCGAAATTCACAATCTGGTTCCTTCTTGTGGAAAATGCAATCAAAGCAAAGGCAATATGAACTGGAAAACATGGATGTTGGGGACAGCTCCTCTTTCTCCACATTCACGCCAGATCCCGGATATAGAATATCGTATTGCCAAATTAGAAGAATTTGAACGGCATTATACGCCTGTCCAACTGGATTTCGAAAAAATTGTCGGTACAGAAATTTGGAAACAACATTGGGAAAACTGCCGTAAACTACATAGTTTAATGCAGGAAAGCCAGAAGCATTCAGACACAATTAAGAAACTAATAAATGTCTCTATAAATAATTAGAGCCCTTTGAGAACCAGACAACATGGATCAACGCCGGAAATGCCCATCTTACCAGCATTTCCGGCGTTCTGTCCTGTGGTCGCAAAACTCATTTTTCCCGTATGCAGATTTTATTTTTTCCTCTTCCTCCCCCATTCTACCACATCCTCTCTATGGTTTCCACCCTCTTTTCTCCTCCCTCTTCCTCTGAAACCAGCTGGAAAACCTCTCCGAAAGGCTCCTAAAACCCCAGAAAAATCTCCCAGAAAAACATCTCAGAACACACTTCCTGCCTCCTCCCTCCCCAAAAGGAAAAGCGAGAAAGTCCCCGAAAAACCTTTATTTCTGTGCTTTCTAAAGGGTTCGGGGGAGGAAGAAACCAGAAAAGAAAAGGATGAGGAAGAAAAAAAGCCAAGGGCTATTCGATGGCCGGAAAAGGGTAAGCGCGGAGGGGAGAAAGACACCCAGCGAGGCCCTGATTTTTACTTATCTTTTCTTCCGCCACAGGAAAAATTAAAATCTGCGGGGAGGAAAGATTAGTTCTGCAAGAACATATCCGTTACTCATTTACAGTTTCGACACAAGAAGCTTCTTATCCGTTTCTGAAATCTTCATCGCTTCCATAGCCTGCTCCGCCGTCCACTTCATCGTTTCCATAAGATTCTTAATTAAACTGACCTTTTCATCTAAAACTCTTTTCTCTGCCAAATCCTCAAATGCCTGACACATTATTTCACGACCTCCTTCCGTTTCCTTGAAATACTTCACCTGTTTTGCCAATATTGGATAGAACATATCGCCAGAACTCAAACATCTAAAGTCATGCATCAGCTTTCCGACTGGATCATTGTCATCCTTATAGCTGCCATTTACATATATGATATGGGAACCATCGCCAAAATATGTGCCTGTCTCTTCAATCATTCGTTTGACATGATACAGAGGACAGCCTGCTCCCATAACATCGCTTGCCGTTATGAATATTACATAAGAATCATGGATTTCCTTGAACTCCTGCCTCGCCTTCAACATTTTCGTGTCAATCATGCTGCTATGGAACCTTGCCCTGTGAACATCCGCCCCTGCCGATGCCCGCTGGACCTCAATGTCATAAACCTTATCTTCCTTATCCACCGCATAAATATCTATAGTAAGGGAACGGCCGTCTGGCAGCAGATTTTTATACTCCCTCTGAGCCACCACTTCCAGCACTTTTAAATCATCCCGCTGCAGGATTACATTCAGCAGCAGCTCCGTGGCCTCTATGTTCCTGTCAAACACTAATGTCATAAGGTTGTCATCCAGAAGAGATAATGTCTCTATTGCCTTTAATGTTTCTTTTCGCTTTACATCCGCTTGATTCCCTGAATTCATCATGCCACCTTTCTTTTCACAAATTATCATACCATGGTTTCCCACTTTTTTCAATCGAATCCTTCCCTGCATCTGGCAATATACCTACTTTGATTACCGATATATGGATTTGATTTAAAAGCTATTTTTTGCTCCACGATCTTCCAAAAAGTTCATCTCCGTTTGTACCTAACTGTAAAACCCTATTATTTTTCAATATAGCTTGACTTCGTTCACTGTATGACCAAACCTTGTCCAATGCAATGAATACTTGCTTTTCTGATGCATTATATAATTCAAGTATTTTTTCTATAGCGACATCTTCAATTTGCTTTAGCAGTACAGAATCATGCACTAAAAATGGCAGACAGGTCAATTTCATAATACTTAGGTCAAATAGTATAACTCCACGATAACATGTGCCAGTTCCTGTATCATCTATCGTTTCAAAAATATATTGGTTTTTGTTAAAAGAAATAGTTGGTGGAATCTTTTCACCATTATATATTTCATTGTTTAATTTTGCCATCTCAATGTTAAGCATGTTCTGCAACTGAGCAAGCTGCTGGCTTCTCATTATATCTTTTCGTGCATCAGCATACTGTTTTTCTTTATGTAGAATCGCTCTATTATCATAATAGTTATTTTGACTTTCTAATTCTTCTATTTCCTTTTGAATTTCCGCAAACTTGAACAATATTGTCCGTGACAAATTGGGAATCTCAGATATCTCCTTAATCTTTTTCTCCACTTGCTCCTTATTCTGTTGCAGCAATTCAATAAAACTCTGAATATGTTGGATTTCTTCCATAATCTCTTGTTTTAAAACACTATCTATTTCTTTATGAAATTTTTGAATTTCCTCTAATCTTCTCAGCTTAATCTCAGGGAAAAAATCTTTCAAATCAGCAAGGTCGGATTCGTTAATGAGCCCTGCAGATTGTCTTGTAATGAGTATAATTTTGAATTCTGCAGTCTCAGTTTCCTGTTATACTCTGCAAGTTCCCTTTTCAGGCTTAATATCATCCCTGCTTTTTCAGAGTCCATATCTAATAAGTTATTGCTTAATTCATATGCTATTGTTTCCTTTTCCTCTTCCAATTTATCTATTAACTTGTCATTTCCCTTTCGTTGTTTAACCTTTATATTTGATATAAACTGATAATCTTGAGCATTTTTAAATGCCATATACTTAGCACTTTTTTGCTTGGCTAATTCTTCCAATTCTTGTATGACACCATATAAACCACATAGCTTTCTCTATACCTATCACAATCACACACTGTGGCAGGCAGTGAAAATACTGCGCATATACTTATGTAATCGGCTGGGCCGAGGAGATCCGAATACTCCTCGGCAGCACAGCCTTTAACGAAAACGTGGCATTTGGCTATATCGTTATCGTACACGATATAAATCCTCTCGACAAGCGTTTGGATGAGTGTAACCAATACTTCGGGTGTAGCTCCATCGGCAAAGGCACGGAATGAAAGTAACCGCTTCTTCATATCAGCAATTTCTTCTGTCATATGGGCGTCACCGTTCTTTTCTTGCCGTAAGCGAATGAGGATTTGTTCCTTCTTCTCTAACTCTTTAGAGAGTTCCTCTATATCTTCTTGGATATACTTGCGGATATTGGCGTCTGCCTGACGCATATTCCGCACTTGTGCCGCAATTTCGCTTTTGATTTGTTCGACCGCTTTTTCTGTTTCCTGATACTCAAGTGCGCCTGTATCTGCACGAAGCAAATGAGTAAACTTTGTGCTTGCAAGCTCATAATAATAAGGATTTTTCTGGTCGCTGAGTTTTGAAAGCTGCTCAACAATAAACTCGTCCATTTGGACTCCATCAACAGCCTTAAACGTACAGGTCTTTTTGCGAAAGCCAGGGCAAACATACTTAAAGCGAGGCTTTCCATTACTCCAACGATTGGATTCCGGAACTACCCGCAGTGGTTTACCGCACAAAGGACAATACAGCACACCGGAAAGCAAGGCATTTGTTTTGCGATGAGGTCTGTTGTATCTCTCCGCAATCGCTTTCAAAAGTCCTTGGGCATCAATCCAAGTGGAGGAAGGAATAATCCCTTCATGTTTTCCCACCGATACAATCCATGCTTCAATCGGCTTGTCCTCTTTACCTGTTACAAAACGTGGGTGCATAAAGGTCGAATTGTCATCTTCGATTTTGTACTGATCCGTTTTGTTGTAGGCCGAGATACCGTGCTCACCGTTGAATTCTCGGATATCCCCAAACAGGTTTGCTCCATTCTCCAGAAAGTAATTATATGCTCTCTCATCGGCTGTGCAGTATATGGGATTTTTCAAGATGTCTTTTACGGCGAGCACTGTAAATTGTGCTCCGTTTTTAGTTGTGTATTCCTCGTTTAACTCCTTGGCTGTAGCATTGAGAGAGCGAGTTTTTAGGAAGTAAGAAAAGAGCTTTTGTACCAACTGTTTTTCCTCTGGAATGGGAACAAGGAAGCTGATGGCATTTTTATTACGACCACTTCCAGTGGAAATACGCTGAGCAGTAAATCCCGTGGGTGTAGTGCCACCCATCCATCGGCCATCTTTGGCCAACTCCATCAGGTTATCCTGTATGCGTTCTGTAAGAATGTCACGTTCAAACTCAGCAATGATCGCCAGTACCTGAATGATAATTTTCGAGGTGCTGATTTGGGTGTTGATGTTGTTGGAACAAACAAGGAGGGCCACATTATACCGCTCAAAAAATTCCAGCAGTTTCATCAAATCAGAAGTCTTTCGGCTGATTCGATCCAGCTTGTAACAAGCCACGGCTCGAATCTTTCCCATTTCAATGTCATGCAGGAGTCTTTGAAAATCGGGACGATCAGAGTAGTAACCACTCAGACCCTTATCTTCATACTTCAAAAAATCATAATCCTCTGGTAAGGAAAGCTGGCTGGTAGCATAGTCGGCGCTCTGTTTGAATTAAACGCCTATGCTGTCGCCTTTATTGGTGAGCCTGGATTTTCTCGTATAAACTGCAACGCCTCTGTCATCATTATCAAATTTGATTCTACTTTTTCTTCTCAAAGCTTGGTATTCTCCTTCCCGGGGCAGATATTACAGCCTGCCCCTTGCGCTATGATTATAGGAGCACTCTTATTCTTGTTCAAAGGTGCGATTGTCCGTTTTCAAGGCGGAAACTAATGTCTTAATTTCTTCCGTGTCCAGATCCCGCAATTCACGGGCGAGGAACTCGGCACGTTTCTCAGTGAACTGGCGCAGGAATTGTTCGCTGTCCTTCCCGGTGTGGAATACGATCTCCATAGGCTGCTCTCTGCTCATTGGTGCCGCTTGACCACTTCATAATCAAAACCGGGCCGCTGGCCGCAGTAGGTGCAGATGTCCTTTTCCACCCCGCCAGGGTGGACCCGGCGCAAATAATAAGAGCCTGTACCATAGAAATTGTTGGCACAGGCCGGGCAAAGGCACATGATTAAGTTTTTCGGTGTTTCTTCGATCAATCCCACACTGACAGCCAGGGCGCGGTTGAGCCGGCGAATATGCTGTTCCTCCAGATGTCCGATGTACGTTTCCAGCCTTCTTTTATCAATGGTGCGGAGCTGCTCCATCAGCAGTCCTCTTTCTTGAAAACGGCATAAGAAAAGCAGGGAACCTGTTTCAAGATTTCCTGCTCGGTGGTGCCGCCGGTGGGCGACTGGTATTCAGTTTTGAAAGTACAAGTTAAGGTGGCCAGATGATGACCCCCACGAATCCTCCTTCTCTAACTAACGGAATTCATCGTAGTACCTACTGCCATTCCAACCAATGTTATTCAAAATATCCATTCAAATAATCAGCCGTGTCCTCACTCACTTCAAAAGTCATATCGAACCCGCCAATTTCAAAACTGATATAAGCTCCATTGTATAGGGTGATGGTAGCAATATCATATAGCGTTCCATCGGTGTCCGTCTGCCCCAGTTTGATTGTTTCCTCTTGTGCTAATCCAAAAGAACCAATTTCAGACGCTTCATCTGGCAGCGTTTTTAATTCCCATTGGTCTAAATCCAGCGCCGAAACAAAATCTTCTATTTCCTCTGTATCAGTAATCGTATCAATAACTTCCGCTGTATCAGGAGAGATAACAGCTATTTCCTGCGCCTTTGAAATATCATCTCCATAATCGGAAGCATTTGTATTTTCGTTGGCTTGACAGCCACAAAGGAGTGCCAGTATTGCCACTAATGTAACCAATATTTTTTTCATAATATCCTCACTTTCTTTTCTGCTGATAGGCTTCATTCATAATCAATAGCCGATAGGCACGAACAAGGCCAGACATATAAATACATAAAAATGTTCCAATTCCTGCAACAATCATTCCCACAGCTAAAGCAATCGTATCTGCAAAGAGTAATTCTGCCGGAACAATTAAGGGTAAAAACAGAAAGCCCAATGCAATTAAGGCAATTCCGATTAAGTTAAATAGTTGAAGAAATTTCTTTTTCTCTGCGTATACTGTATTTAATTCCGCCTTTACGGTCTTGTCAAATAGTAGTGGCTCCTTCCAGAGTTTTCTATATGGATTATCTGTTAATTTGACAGAGAATAGGAGAACAATCCCCGCAATCAATATCAGCATAAACAGAAGCATGGAAATATCCGAAAGCATAAACGAGAGTGCAAGACTTCCAACCATGACACCTATGGCAATCGCAATTTTAAGATATTTCCGTTTTGATACAAAAGGAAACCATCTGCCATTTCCCGGCTTACATATATTCCTTGTTCCGCAGCAGGTTCTGGTGTCTGTGTACCCTCATCATTCAATAAATAGTCAAGTGTCACATTAAAAATTTTACTCATGCGAACAATCTTTTCTGTTTCCGGGTAGCCGTTGTCACGCTCCCATTTGCTGATAGCCTGTCTGGATACGCCCAACTGGTAGGATAGGTCCTCCTGTGATAGTCCAGCTTCTTTCCTCAGCTTTTGTATTTTTTCCCCGAAGGTCATATCGGTGTCCTCCTTTCGCTACCAGTATACGATTGTTACCGATAGCACACCACCAAATTGCGGTTTCTTTTCCGCAACGGGCGGTTGCAACCACAGAAATCAGTGAATTTTTCTCGTTTTCAAAACAAATAGTGTTGCCGACTTCATTATACTATGACGGGCCACTTTTAGGAATAGATGAATTGTAAACTTGTCGGACGAGAACAGGGGTTCGGGGATATTCCCCAACAAGCAAAATCCCCGGCAGGGGTAGCTGGGTCAGGGATTTTCCCGTATTTATAGGCTCTTTGGGATAATCAGGGTTTCTCTATGGAGCCTTCCAACAAAGCCCTGAGCTTTTTAAGGACCTTCATTTTCCGAACATGAACAGCATTGCGGTACATGCCAAGCTCGTCTGCATATTGCCGTTCTGTCTTTTCCTCAAAGAACAGTGCCTGGATCAGCGCACGTTCCTCTGGAGCCAGCAGGGAAAGCGCGGTATGTAGCCTGTCCGCTTCCAGCTTGTGAAGCACCACGCTTTCCACACTATCCTGCTCGTTGGAGAATTGCTGGGCATTTTCATCCACCAGCCGGTCCAAAGAATCTTCGCGGCTGGGGATGATCTGCACCACTTGGCCCTCCTTTCCGAGAACAAACCGCTCGGTTTTCAAATCGTTCTCAAAATAGCGCATTTTCGGTCGCCCTGCATATAGGCCCGGTACACTTCATCCGTGACCTCAACATATTGGCCACGAATCCATATTCTTTTTTTATCAGCGTCCACGCTGTTTTACCTCCGATCAGTCTGAATTGCGAGAAATTCAGACTGGCCGGCGGCCCCTACAACGTGGGAACGGGGTTCCTCTATATAGAAAAACGCACCTGCAGAATGGGGTATTACCCCAAACGGCAAGTGCGTTTCTTTTTAGTTCGTGTAAATCATGGCATGATAGTTCAGTGAGAAGGGCATAGTATCCCGTTGAAAAACGGGAAGTTTTTTTGACCGTACACCGTCAAGCAGGCGGCCTACGACATAGAATCATACTCGCTGCTTCTAATAAGCAGCGGTGCGAAGGATGACCAACGCATGAAATATCCCTCCAGGCCAAAACGTGGTCTGGAGGGATGGGCATGACAAACCACCCTGCCAAAACCTCGTTTTTTTTATTGGCAGGGCCATCTATACGATTCGTGTCAATTCACTTTCTTCCGCACTGTCAGTTCTCTAAAATTTGAACTACTATGCCATTATAAATCTGGCATAAATCCGTAAAATAGAAAGAGAGGTGAACTGAAAGTGCAGAATCAACATGAAACACTTGGTGAGATCATCAAGAACGCCCGCATGAAAGCAGATATTACGGTCGAAGATCTGGCTGCCAAGGTCGGAGTAACTGAGAGATTTATATATTGTATCGAGAACGAAGGCAAAAAGCCCAGCTACGACATCCTCTATAAGCTGATTCGGGAGCTGTCCATTTTACCCGATCGGATTTTCTTCCCAGAAAAGCAGATTGAGGATTCCGAAATGGAAAACCTTGTCCGGATGCTGTATAACTGCGACGAGCGTTCTATGCAGATCATCAAAGCCACAGTTAAGGCAGCATTAGACAGCCAGCCCAGAGAGTGAAAAAAGCCGATGTCCGTGGGAATGCTCATGGGTTCATCGGCTCTGCGTCTATGCGTCTGGCTCTTTGATGACAACAATATGTAATTGTTTTGCCTGGCTCAAGCTCTCTCGTTTACATTTTGGGCAGTAGAAAGGATAATTGAGCAAAACCGTATCCTCCCTATTCGGTCACGGGTTTTATTCCCGTAGACGGGACAATCCACTCTGTTTGCTGCATGGGAATCACCTCCATTCTCCTGTTTTCAAGACATGGCCGAGGGCCTGCTGCTTTGCAAGTCCGCCGGCGTGTCTTTTTTATTCTTCCTTTTCCCGGAATCCCCAAGCCTCAAAATCCGTATCTTCATCCTCTGGTTTAACTTCCTCGGCATAATCGGGACCGGTGGCCTCTGCCGAGGCGTTGAGCATATAGGGCGTGACCTGTACTGGCGCTTCGCTCTGGATTGCCAGCCCCCTGCGGGCAGCCTTGCCGCAAAACACCATGGCGGCGGCAAAGGCAAAATACTGCACACAGCTTGTTAAGTAGAGATTCACAATGGCCAGTTCATTTCCCTGCACAGGGACGCCCTGCTCAAGCTGCCGGGAAATGTTTTGATGACAAGCCGCCAAGGAAATAAAGGCCGTAATCAACAGCACCACAGCAAAAACGTAGCAGGCCACAGCGAGGATGCTGCCCTTTTTGGAGGGCTTAGAAAACTCGTCCATCATCTTGCCCTCCTCTCGTTGCGGGGAGCATTGTTTCTGCGGCATTGGGGTTGGGCGTTTCCATCCTGAGTACGCTCCAGCACCTGCAGCTCACCTTTTTTCAGCCGGAACACCA
Organism: Lachnospiraceae bacterium; assembly: GCA_011959105.1. Taxonomy (GTDB): domain Bacteria; phylum Bacillota; class Clostridia; order Lachnospirales; family Lachnospiraceae; genus Acetatifactor. The sequence goes on from BLLU01000163.1 coordinate 12,029, forward strand.
CATCGGCCTGCTTCGCCAGCTCATTGGAGTGGGTAACGACCACCACACACTTGTTCATCTTGTGGGCGCTCTCTTTGAGAATTTCCGTGATGTCCTGGGCGGTGTCCTCGTCAAGATTGCCGGTAGGCTCGTCAGCCAGAATCACCGGGGCCTCGCTTGCCAGGGCGCGGGCGATGGCTACCCGCTGCTGCTGGCCGCCGGAGAGTTTCAGCACATTCCGCTTCGATTCTTCTTTCGTCAGCCCCAGGCGCTCCAAAATGGGCTGCGGCGGCAGCTTGGAAGTCAGCGACACATTCTCTGCGGGGGTCAGATAGTCGATCAGGTTATACGCCTGAAAGATAAATGCCACATGGTTTTTCCGATGATTAGACAAACCGGTTTTGGCAATATCTTGTCCTTCAAAACAAATTTGGCCGTTGCTGGGGCTATCCAGACCACCGATCAGGGAGAGCAGGGTGGTCTTACCGCAGCCGGAAGGACCCAGGATTGCGTAGAGTTTGCCCTGTTCCAGTTGTCCGCTCACGCCCCGAAGGACAGGCTGCTTGCCGTCATAACTATATTTCAAATTGGAAAATTCTAAAATGCTCATATCAACATACATCTCCTTACATCCAGTCATCAAAAAAATCGTTCATCCATTCTTCGGAATCTAAGCCCCCAGAAGGAGAATCCACGCTTACATTGTTTATATCGCTTAAAGTGATTTCACACGATCCGCTTGTGCCATCCCCAACAAGTAT
>BLLU01000164.1 GCA_011959105.1 Lachnospiraceae bacterium
GAAGCGCCCTACGAAGAGGAACTTGAAGGAGAAGGACCGATAGAGGAAGCGCCCTGCGAAGAAGGACTCGTAGAAGAAGGGCTGGCGGAGGAAGCACCCTGCGTAGAGGAATTTGAAGAAGAGCTGGTAGAGGAAGTACTCTACGAAGAGGAAACTGTGGAAGAAGGGCAGCCGGAGGAATCCCACGAAGAGGATTCCAATGTGGAAGAAACCGACCGGGCCCGTCCCACGGAAGAGGAGTCCCGGAAGGAGAAACCTGCCGGAAAAAGGCGCAGGGAAAAAACTATACAGAAAGAACCCATACGAAAAGAATCTGCACAGGAGGAAGAGAATGCGTCACAGGAAGCTCCATCCGGCAGGGAAAAGCCCCGGGTGCGTGCGCTGACCCGGGAAGAGAAGGAGCTTTACGGCAGCTTTATCCAGAGCAGATCTTCCAAGGAGAAACTGATCGCCGCCATTGACTCCATCAGCATGGCGTCCTATACCGGCAATGTGGTAATAACCGGCGACGAGGGGATGGATACCATGACTCTGGCCAAGAACATGATCCGGGAAGTGCAGATGACAGACAGCAATTTTTCCGGTAAGATTGCCAAGATCTCCGGCAGTTCTTTTAATCAGCGGAATGTGACCCAGACGCTGGACGGCCTGGCCAATGGAGCCCTGATCATCCAGAAGGCCTCTCAGATGGATCGGGAAACGGCGGATGCCCTGTATAAGGCATTGCAGCAGGAGAAGTACGGGCTGATCGTCATTATGGAAGATACCCGCAAAGCAATGAACAAGTTCCTGGGCGTATATGCCAAACTGGCGGAGTGCTTTAACGCCCGCATGGACATGGAAGCCCTCAGCAATGACTCTTTGGTGGCATTTGGCAAGAAGTACGCCAGGGAGATGGAGTACTCCATAGACGAACTGGGCATATTGGCTCTGCATACCAGGATCGCCGAGATGCAGACCAGCGACCATGTGGTTACCATCAAGGACGTGAAGGGGATTATGGATGAGGCCATCCGACATGCCAACCGCAAGTCCATGGGCCATTTTGTGGATATTTTGCTGGCTAAAAGATATGACGAAGAAGATATGATTATTTTGAGGGAAAACGATTTTATATATTAGAATAGGAAATATATAGAAAAATGGGGAGGTATGGGTATGGCAAAGGTGAAAGCGGAGATGCCCGAAAAGGAAGCGGTGTTTATCTCTGAGGCAGACCAGTATCTGTTTGCTCAGGGGACGCACTATGACATTTACAAAAAACTGGGGGCCCACCCGTCCAGAGAGGAAGGGGAGGACGGAGTGTTCTTTGGCGTGTGGGCGCCCAATGCGGCCAGCGTCCATGTAATCGGAGAGTTTAATGGCTGGAATGAGGAGAGCCATCCCATGGAAAAGCTGGGACCCGGCGGAATCCACAAGCTGTTCGTGCCCGGTGTCCGGGAAGGCAGTATGTATAAATTTCTGATCACTGCTCAGGACGGACAGAAACTGTACAAAGCCGATCCCTTTGCCAACTATGCGGAGTACCGCCCGGGCACGGCTTCCAGGGTGACGGATCTTTCCGGCTTTGCCTGGGAGGATGAGAAGTGGATGGCGGAGCGGGACCAGAAGGATGTGCAGAAGCAGCCCATGGCGGTTTATGAATGCCATATCGGCTCCTTTATGAAGCATCCTGACGGCACCAAGGAAGGATTTTACAATTACCGGGAGTTTGCGGACCGTATTGTGGAGTACTTAAAAGAGATGCGTTACACCCATGTGGAATTAATGGGAATTGCGGAGCATCCTTTCGACGGTTCCTGGGGCTATCAGGTGACGGGGTATTTTGCGCCCACTTCCCGTTACGGCACGCCCAAGGACTTAATGTATCTGGTCAATCTGCTGCACAGAAACAAGATCGGCGTGATTCTGGACTGGGTGCCGGCTCATTTTGCCATGGACGCCCACGGGCTCGGCTGTTTTGACGGCCAATGTATCTTCGAGCATCCCGATCCCCGCCTGGGCGAGCATCCCGACTGGGGCACAAAGATTTTCAATTATGGCAAAAATGAAGTGAAAAATTTTCTTATCGCCAACGCCCTGTTTTGGCTGAAAGAATTTCATGTGGACGGAATCCGCGTGGATGCGGTGGCATCCATGCTGTATCTGGACTACGGTAAGAAAGACGGACAGTGGCTGCCCAACAAATACGGCGGCAACAAGAATCTGGAGGCCATAGAGTTTTTCCGGCATATGAACTCCGTGATCCGGGGGACTTATCCGGGCTTTCTGACCATTGCGGAAGAGTCCACGGCATGGCCTAACGTGACCGGGGAGATCGGCGGGGAGGGCCTGGGCTTCACCTTCAAGTGGAACATGGGATGGATGCATGATTTCTGCGAGTATATGAAACTTGACCCTCTGTATCGCAAGGGAAATCACTATGCCATGTCTTTTGCCATGAGTTATAATGAGAGCGAAAATTACATATTGCCCCTGTCCCATGATGAGGTGGTACATCTGAAATGTTCCATGGTGAACAAGATGCCCGGCTATCCGGTGGACAAATACGCCAATCTGCGGGTGGGCTATACCTTTATGTTCGGACACTGCGGCAAGAAACTGCTGTTCATGGGTCAGGATTTCGGACAGGAGCGGGAGTGGAGCGAGGAAAGGGAACTGGACTGGTATCTGTTGGGGGAGAAAAATAATCAGGGCATGCACAACTATGTACGGGATCTGCTGGCGCTGTATCGGAAGTTCCCCTGCATGTATGAGAACGATAATTCCTGGAAAGGATTTGAGTGGATGAACGCGGACGATGCCGAAAAGAGCACTTATTCCTTTGTGAGGAAATCCGAGAACGGGCGGGGCAATCTGCTTTTTGTGATGAATATGACTCCCATGCGCTGGGAGGAGTATGTGGTGGCCGTACCCAAGAAGAAAAAGTATAAGCTGGTGTTAAACAGTGACGATGTCTGTTATGGCGGTAACGGCAATGCGGTGCCGGAAGAGCTTACGGCCGCAGCCGAGCCCTTCCATTACCATGACTATTCCGTCACCCTGGATCTGCCGCCCTATACCGCAGTGGTGTACCAGTTCTGACATTGCCGTTAAGAAAAATATTTTTTGACCGAAATAATAGGTGAGCGCCTGTGCGCCCGCCTATTTTTCTTTCGGGACAATATCGCAGGCAGGATACGAGGGATGCATATGAAAATAAATTTTGACCATAATGCTAAATCAAACGGCCCCCGGGAGACAGGGCTTTCCCCGCGGCAGCAGGACCGCACCCGGGGGCAGGCGGTCAGGGCCAGAGGCTATGGGGCCTATGTGGACGGCAGGGACAGCATTCACCCCGGCAATGCTTTGGGCAGCCGCTGGAACCGGAAGGAGCCGGCCGGTCAGGGTAAGACTCTGGCGGAACTCCAGGCCCAGGCAGGCGTGGCGGATGTACAGCAGACTCAAAATCAGATGACAGTGATGGCACATACCATGTCCGATGAGGATTTTGCCAAAATGGCGGAGGAAGGATATGATCCCAGCCAGATGGACCCCCGGGATGCCGTGACCATATTGGATAAAATCAAGGCAGAACTGGTAAAGGCAGGACGCCGGGTGGCGGGGTATACGGACACGCTGGATATGGATACCCTGGCGGCGGCAGTGGGCGATATGGGCTTGGCCCAGGCATTGCAGGAGAGTTTTGAGGCCGTGGATATTCCCTTGTCCGCGGAGAATGTGGAGAAGGTGCTGCAGGCTTTGGATCTGGCCGAAAGCCTGGGGATACCGGGGGAGGCAGACTATTATTACATGGTCCGCAGCGGCATGGAGGCTACCATCAGGGAATTCTATCTGGCGGGGGCCAGTGGTTCCGCTCTGGAACAGGAGCAGCAGGCCGAATACTTTGACGAGGAAATCAAAGGATATATGACCCGTAACATCTCCGGGCAGTCCCAGGAGGGGGAAACTGTTTCCATATCCGGAGAACAGGCGGGGGAGGAGGAATCGGAAGAAATTCAGAGGCTGCTGACTTCTCTGGGATGTGTCGGGACCCGGCAGGAACTGGAGGCCGCGCAGTGGCTGGTCAGGCGGGGACTTCAGGTAGATCGGGACAGCCTGCGGAGAACCATGGAGATCCAGGGGGTATCTTTCCCTCTGGAGAAGGAAAACGCAGTACAGGCCGCCGCCGCCGCCATTGCGGACGGGCATGAGGCCATGGAAGGCAATCTGGCGGATCCCAGATCCGTGCGGCAAAAGGCGTATGACCTGATGGTCTACTACCAGAGCAGCGATGCTGAGCGGCGGATCAGCGATCACAGGCTGTTGGAGGAGATTCGTCTGCGCATGACGGTGGAGACCAACGTAAAGCTGCTGGAAAGCGGATTTTCCATAGATACCAGACCCATAGAGGAGACCATCGAAGCCCTGCGGCAGGCGCAGCAGGAACTGGCCAGGGAATTTTTCCCGGACCAGGGGATTACGGACCAGGAGGCAATGAATCGTTATCGGCAGCTTGAGGACGCCTGGCAGGTGGCGGAGGAATTGCCTGATCTGCCTCTGGACACCGTGGGCCGCTGGCGGGAAAGACTGCTGGAGGAAGCCGCTGAAGAGGCTTCGGAGGATCGGACCCTGGCCCGCTTCCACCGGGAGGGCAAGGCGCGGCAGGCGGAATATGAGAAGGCCGGACAGCGTTATGAGGCTTTGTGGACGGCACCCCGGGCGGATTTGGGAGACAGCATCCGCAAAGCGTTTGCCAATGTGGACGATATTCTGCGGGATCTTGGCTATGAAACTACGGAAGAGAACCGTCGAGCCGTGCGGGTGCTGGGTTACAATCGAATGGAGATCACACCGAGGCATGTGGAGGAGATCAAGGCGGCCTGCGCCACGGTGGAGGAAGTGGTCAGGCGTATGACTCCCGGGGCGGTGCTGCGGATGATCCGGGACGGGGTAAACCCGTTGGAGCAGAGCCTTCCCCAACTGCAGGAATATTTTGAGGAACAGGAGCGGGGGCAGGATACCCGCCAGGAGACAGAGCGCTACAGCCGTTTCCTGTATAAACTGGAAAAAAAAGGAGATATCACCCCGGAGGAGAAGAGTGCATTTATCGGCTGTTACCGACTTCTGCGCCAGATCGAAAAGGGGGACAGTGCCGCCATCGGCAGCCTGGTGAATACCGGGGCGGAGATGAATTTTTCCACGCTGCTGTCCGCGGTGAGAAGCCGCCGGGCGGGGCATATGGACACTTTGGTGGACGATGCGGTGGGCAGCCTGAGCCGTCTGCAGGACGGAGGTGTCCGGATCGACGAACAGATCAACCTGGGATATGCCAGAGAGTGGAACCGGGTATTGGAGGAGGCAGTGGAGCAGGCGGAGGATCCCGTTTCCGGGGAAACAACGGCGCAGGACGGCGGGGATCTTCGGCAGGAATATGCCCGGTCGGCGGCAGCCTCCCAGGAGGTTTATAAGGAATTGGAGCGGGCAGAGGAAGCCCCCACAGTGGCCAATGTACTGGCGGCACGGGGCATGGAAGAAGAGATTCAGAAACTCATGGGCCGCTGGAATGGAGGCAACAGACACCGGGAAAAGCCGGGGCAGCTGTGGCAGCGCCTGCAGAATCCTGAAGAATTCAAGGAGGCATATCAGGAGGCTGTGGAGGCTTCGGAGGAGGAGACCCAGCAGCAGATTCTGGAGGAGACGGACAGTCTGGTGGATGTGCGCTCTCTGCAGTTGATGACCGCGCAGCTGCGCCTGATGGGCAGTTTGTCCCGGAGGGAAGAGTACTATTTTCCCATGGAATTAGATGGGGAACTGGCGGCCGTCCATTTACAGATCTGTCATGGGGAACAGGAGAAAGGCGTGGTGCGCATCGAGCTGACCAGCGGTTCCCTGGGCAGCCTGAAGGGCCGGTTCCAGGTCAGGGACGGTGTTGTGAACGGCTATTTTGTGGGAAATCAAAGGGAGGCGGTTATGAATCTGCGCCGCTCTGCCGATATATTTGACAGTCACCTGCCGGAGGAATTGCGATCCGGTCAGGTAGAATATGTGCATAACGCGTCAGGGAGGACGGCCATGTCCTGGGACGGTGCAGGGACGGAGGAGGCGGTTTCGCAGCAGAGTCTGTATGCGACAGCCAAAGCCTTTTTGCAGACCGTGCGGGATGTGGAAAAGCAGACGGAATGGAATCCGCAGAATTCATAACAGCAGGAGGATTCAAATGAGAATCAATTACAATGTTTCAGCTATGCTTGCCAACAATGCGCTTGCCAATAATGACAACGCCCTGACTGCGTCCCTGGAGAGGCTCTCCACCGGCCTGAAGATCAACCATGCCAAGGACAATCCTGCAGGGCTTGCCATGGCGAAGCGGATGAACGCCCAGATTAAGGGGCTGGAGACGGCCAACGACAATGCGGGTGACGGAATTTCGGTGATAGAGATTGCGGACGGCGCCATGACCGAGGTCAGCGCCATGCTGCAGCGTATCAATGAACTGACAGTGAAGGCGTCCACCGGCACCGTTACAGACGGCGACAGAGAGATCGTACAGGAGGAGGTGGCTCAGCTCAAGGAAGAGATTGAGCGTATATCCGCCAACACCCAGTTCAACGGTCAGAACCTTTTGGACGGCACTTTTGACGTAAAGGGTTATACCAACGATGATTATATTAAAGTCAATACTTTCAGCGAAAAGACCCCCAAGGGGACCTATACGGTGGATTCCATCACCTTTGCGGACGAAGTCAAGAACGGCGTTGTCACAGGCAACAAGCTGGTGACGGCGATCACTCTGGGCGGCGATTTCCCTCCCGGCGTTGAGGCTGTTCCCGACGGTGTGAACGAGATCGTGGCGGAGAACGGATTTGTGACCATAAAGGGCAGCAACGGGTTTGAACTGAAGCTGGATCTGAATGACGCGCCGAATGGTACCGTTACAGATCTGAAAGTGGAGATCAGCGATGTGGGTCCCATGCGTCTGCAGGTGGGGGCCAATGAGGGGCAGATACTGGCGGTGGAAATCCCTCCTATTTCCCTGCGCAATATGGGTATTGAAAGGATAGACGTGAGCACCCAGGCAGGGGCACAGGATGCTCTGAACCGTATGGACGGGGCCATCGGATTTGTATCCCGGGTCAGGGGTAAGCTGGGTGCTTATCAGAACCGCCTGGAGTCCACGGTGAACAGCCTGGACGTGTCGGAGGAGAGCATGACGGCTGCCTATTCCCGCCTTATGGACGTGGATATGGCGGAAGAGATGACCCAGTATACCACCAACCAGATACTGACCCAGGCCGGTACTTCCATGTTGGCTCAGGCCAACGAGAGACCCTCCCAGGTGTTGCAGCTGCTGCAGTAAATGGGAGAAATAGGGATATGCGTTGCTTAAATAAAAGGAGGCAGTAGCATGACATCGGAGTTGAAGAGGCAGTTTACTTTTCGCGTTTCGCAGGCCAATCCCACTGAGATGATCGTGATTTTGTATGATATGACTTTGCAGTATCTGACCGATGCCGGAGAATCGGCTGGACGGGAAGAGATCGCGGAATACCGGGAGAATGTGCGCCGGGCCAGGAATTGCGTGAGCGAACTGCTTCAGTCCCTGCATTTGGAATATGAGCCAGCGGCCGCCCTGCGGAAGTTGTACCTGTACTGCCTCCGCAGACTGTCCCAGGCGGAGGCACGCCTGCACCCGGAACTGCTGCAGGAGGTGGAAAAAATTCTTACGCCGCTGCGGGACGCCTATGGCCAGATTGCGCCCCAAAGTACCGCAGGGCCGGTCATGCAGAATGCGCAGGCCGTGTACGCCGGTCTAACTTATGGCAAAAATACACTAACCGAGAACATGGCTGACCAGAGCATGAATCGGGGAATGCTCGTATAGTCCCCGTAGCCGTCCCACAGGGGCGGCTTCTTTTTTGGCCTCATACTCCTCCTCGGAGAGGGTGGCCAGATGTTTGTATCGTTTTAACAGCGCGTTAATTTCATAGATATAGCAGTCTACCATGTCCGGTTCGACGGCGTTGTCAAAGCCCGCATATGCGATTTCCAGCGCAATGCGGGTTTTTTCCAGATCCTCCCGCAGAGAGGGCAGGGTAAAGTGTATATCCATGTCTCCAGAGGTGTAATAGCCCTGACTATAATAGGTTTTCATAGTGCCCTCCATTTTTACTGTCAAATTTTGGTTGGTATAAGTATAGCCTCGGTACTAGCAAAATATTCCAGTTAAATGAGGATTTTGGTCTTTTTTTCCAGTTGGCTCATATGATGGTAAAAAGCAGCTTGGATAAAAGGAATCCAGGAGGAAACTATGGCCCAGACGAAAATATTGCTGATTATGGGAGTATGCGCGCTGGTACTGCTGGCCTATGCCTGGAGACGCCGGGCGGAATGGCTGCTGAATCTCTTGCTGCGGGGAGTGCTGGGGGCAGTGGCAATCTATTTTATCAATCTTGCAGTGGCATCCCGGGGATATCCGGCGCTGGTGGGGGTGAATCCCGCTACGGTTTTGACATGCTCGGTGCTGGGATTTCCTGGCCTTGCGGCACTTTATGGACTTCAGGTTTTTCAACTCTTGTAGAGTTTTCACAAAAATGATTTTTATTTGTTTTTACTATGGACATTTGCTAAAATAGCGGATATAATGCATTTCAACAAGAGGCGTTTCGAGTCTCTTTCATCTGTTCATCATGTTATTGTTGATTTGTGACTCACAATTTTTACCACGATTTCATGCAGGATGTACAAGGCCCCGGGAAGGGGGCAGTGAGAAAGGAGAGGTGTTATTGGATCATAAGGTTTTGGCACTCTGCGATCCGGAAGCGGATTATGCGGGGCAGCTGTCCGCCTATCTGCAGAGTTATAAGGAGTTTCCCTGGGAGGTGGAAGTCTACACCGGACTTTCCCAGTTGGCGGCCAGTGGGAAGCAGGAGGGGATTGATCTGCTCCTGGTAGCAGAGTCGGTATATGCCCCGGAACTGCCGGTGGATGCAAAGGCCACGGTGCTGCTTAATGAGAGCGGTCTGGTCAGGTGGTCTTCCCTGAAAAATGTGGACAAGTACCAACCGGCAGAAAATGTGCTGAAGGAACTCCTGGAGATTTATATGGAGAGGGACGAGGAATTTTATCCCCGGCTGAGCAGCGGACACCGGACTCGGGTGGTGGGAATGTATTCTCCCGTGCGGAGATGCCTGCAGACTTCCTTTGCGTTGACCTATGGCCAACTGCTGGCGGAAAAGTACAGGACACTGTATCTGAACTTTGAACATTATGCGGGTATGCCGGAATTGGTGCCCGGGGAGAAAGGCAGGGATCTGTCCACGCTGCTGTATTACATGAAGGCGGATCAGAGTAAGTTTGTGCTGCGCATGAAGGTGCTGGTACAGAAAAAAGGACGGCTGGATTACATTGCGCCGGCCTTTATGGGACAGAACCTGATCTATATCACGGTCCAGGAATGGCAGCAGCTGCTGTGGAAGATCGGAGAGAGCGGGGAATACGACTACGTGATTCTGGACCTGTCCGAGAACATGCAGGGGCTTTTGGAAATCCTGAGAAGGTGCTGCCGGGTCTACATGCTGGTGAAGGAGGATCCCGTTGCCAGATGTAAAATCGACCAGTATGAACAGATATTGTCCCTGTATGAGTACGACGACGTGAAAGACAAGACCAGGAAATGCCGCCTTCCCCTGTTCCGCCGCCTGCCGGAGCAGATCGAGCAGTATACCCGGGGAGATCTGGCGGAATATATCAGGGAATTGATTGAGGAAGAGGAGGAACGGGCCTAGTGTGTCTGTACGCCGATCCCCTGTTTGACATCCTGCTTCGCTCCGGCCTGCATGGAAGTTGTACCGCCGGCGTCAGTGCTGCCGGGAAGCGCTTCTTTCGGCATCCGCCCTGCCGGTCATATCTCATCCCGGGGAAGCTGCCGCATATCGTACATACAACGCATCAGTGTGCCGGATATTGGACAGAAAGGAGGGGCAGAAATCCCAATGAAAGATTACGGAGAAATAAAACAGGAACTGCGCCGCAGGGTTCTGGAACAGCTTAATTACAGCAGGGAACAGCCGGACAACGAGGTCATGGAGATCATTGATGAAGTGCTGCTGGAGGAACAGCTGCTGCGGCTGCTGCCGGTAAGCGAGAGCCATCGGCTGCGGACGGAATTATTCTACTCTCTGAGGCGGCTGGATATATTGCAGAGCCTGATAGAGGACCCGGAGGTCACGGAGATCATGATCAACGGTCCCAACAGTATATTTGTAGAGCGCGCAGGACATTTGCAGGAACTGGACATCCGTTTTGAATCGGAAGAAAAACTCCAGGATGTGATCCAGCAGATTGTAGCGGGCTGTAACAGAATCGTTAATGAAGCATCACCCATCGTGGACGCCCGACTGTCCGGCGGCGCCAGAGTAAATATCGTTATGAATCCCATCGCCTTGAACGGCCCCATCGTCACCATCCGACGTTTCCCCGACAACCCCATCACCCTGGAAGAACTGATCCGCTGGGAATCCCTGTCCCGGGAGGCTGCGGAATTTTTACAACTGCTGGTACGGGCCGGATACAATATTTTCATAAGCGGCGGAACCGGCAGCGGGAAAACCACCTTTCTCAATGTACTTTCCGGCTGCATCCCGGACTGGGAGAGGGTTATTACCATCGAGGACAGCGCGGAACTGCAGCTCCAGGGCCTGCGCAACCTGGTGCGCCTGGAGACCCGCAACAGCAATGTGGAGGGATGCAGGGAGATTACCGTCCGCGACCTGATCCGCGCCAGTCTCCGCATGAGGCCGGAGGGTATCAAAATAATTCAGGGAAAATCAAAGCATAATAAAAAGCGTTTCCCCATCCCAGGTGCATTCCTTCAGCACGTTTTTGG
>BLLU01000165.1 GCA_011959105.1 Lachnospiraceae bacterium
TTACCGCCGTGAAAGGGCGATGTCTTAACCGCTTGACCATGGAGCCAAATCACAGCTATATATGGTATATCTCTTCAACGAGTTATATAATAACATATTCTAAAAAGTTTGGCAATAGTATTTTTTCATTTTCCACGAATTTTATGGACGGACTTTTCTCTTCATATCCCGGGGCCGCGGATGTCGGCATATGTGCAGCGCGTCACCCGGTCTCGGCCACCATCCCTTCATGGGATATCTCCACATTTACTGAAATGCTTTCCAGAAAATCAAAAATTCTTCTCCGTTCCTCTTCCTCCTGGGCATATGTCGTCCTGCATCCCGACTGCACCGCCGGAATCACCTGCACCTCCAGCCGGGCCTGGGCTTCATCTCCTGAAAAGTGCAGCTGCAGCAGCATGGTATCCAGGGTTTTCTCATTGAACCAGTAATTCCCCAGGCTATAGACAATGGGTTTCCCGTCATAATATTCCATTCCCTGGAGGCAATGGCTGTGGGCGCCGATCACTGCATCCGCCCCCGCGTCCAGATAGGCCCTCCCCGTATCCAACTGAACCTGCTCCAGATCATAGCTGTATTCCGTTCCCCAATGGACAAAGGCAATACAAAAATCCGCGTTTGCTTTCGCTTCCCGGATGGCCTGTAAAAACAATTCCGTGTCATAGCACCGCAAAATTCCCGGCTCCGTTTCGGTGGCCTGGGGCGTCATCTTATATTTTTCCGCTCTGGATGCCGCCACCAGCGCCACGGTCCTGCCCTCCACCTCCAGATACAGGGGCTTCATGGCCTCCTCCAGCGTGCGACCGGCCCCGAAGTATGGAACTCCCGCCTCCTCCAGCACCGTGAATGTATCCAGCAGGGCTTCCGGCCCGTAATCATATACATGGTTGTTGGCCAATGTCACCGCATCCACTCCAAGCTGCTCCAGCACCTCCACGCGCCCGGGATCAGCCCGGAAGGTATAGGCCTTCCCCGCCAGAGGAGAACCCCCTGCGCTGTAAGTGAATTCGTTATTCAGGCACATAATATCCGCCGCCTGCATCACCTCCACCAGTTCCGGGGAGATACAGTCATAGATGCCGCCGGGCTGGGTGTCCAGAAACTGTGTGGTATACCAGTTTTCGTCCAGATTGATATCCCCGGCAAAGCATATCGTAAAATCATATCCCCTGTCTACGGAATCACCGGCAGATTCCGATATTTCCGCAGAAGCAGACTCCTCCCCGGCAGACAAATTCCCGGTCCCATGGCCGTTCTCCGAAGGCAGACCCTGATCCGAACCGCCGCCCACAGCCTCTTCCGACAGCAGGCTCTGATTCGAACCGACGCCCACAGCCCTTTCCGACAGTAGGCTCTGATTCGAACCGCCATCCGCAGCCGCCTCCTGTCTGGCATGCCCCGAATATTCGAAAATATCCTGGCCCGGCCATGACGCACAGCCTGACAGCCCCAGGCACAGCAGAAGCAAAAATATTTTTTTCCTTATTTTATGTCCCATTTCGTTCCTCCTCAGCAGTTTTGTGAAAACTCACAAAAAGTCCACCGTCACCACCTTGTCTGACTTCATGAATATATCATAGATTTCCTCACGTCCCACCGATCTTTTCACAAACAGCACCATATGCACGGAGACACCCTCTCCCGCCTCCTTGGACTCGCTCAGATCCATGGAATCTATGACGATGCCGGCCTCCTTCAGATTGTGTATGACCCCATGTAAATCCCTGCTCTCCTCCAAATCCACAAATACATTGCAGTAGCGGGAATGTCTGGCCGCGAACCGCTCCACATAGGGAAGCACATGCAAAGACAGCAGCATCATCGCCGTGATCAATACGCCGCCCTCCACAAAGCCGATCCCCACCGCCAGTCCCACGCAGGCGCTGGCCCACAGGGTGGCGGCGGTTGTCAGTCCCCGGACCCGGTGTCTGGAAATAATGATGGTTCCCACACCGATAAATCCCACCCCACTGATCACCTGCGCCGCCATCCGATTCATATTGGCCAGGCCCGGAAGATAAACTTGAATATATTGTTCCGTCAACATCACCAGCGTAGCTCCAAGACAGACCACCGTAATTGTCTTTGTGCCCGCCCCCCGGTGCTTCATTCCCCTGTCCAGACCGATAACGCCGCCCAGGATTGTGGCCGCCGCCATTCGGATCAATAGATTCCCCATATTCCATTCCGCAAAATATCCCAGAGCCATTTGTCGTCTCCTTTTCCCTGTTGTCCGCCCATATCAAATTCATCTGCTGCAATTATACACCCGGCGGCTGGCTTTTGAAAAGGGGTTTTGTTGACGCCTGAAAGGGGCCGTGATATGATCAGAGCAGCATATTAGAATCTGGGAGAGAAAACGCAATGGAGAATTCAAGGCTTAAAACGGAGAGACTTATACTCAGAAAATTTGAAGAGCAAGATACAGAGGCCTTGTTCCTGCTTTTGAAGGACGAAGAAGTAAATACCTTTCTTCCATGGTTTCCTGTCAAAAGTTTGGAGGAAACAAGAGCGTTTTATGAGCAGCGCTTCGCGGATCAAAAATACTGTTTTGCCATTTGTCTGAGGGAGAATAATTTTCCAATCGGTTATATAACGGCAGAAACGGACGAGAGCCATGATTTCGGATATGCACTGCGCAAAGAATACTGGCACAGAGGAATTGTCACCGAAGCGGGCAGGGCTCTTATCCTGCAATTACAGCAGGACGGGATTCCATACATAACGGCTACGCACGATCGGAACAATCCGAGAAGCGGCGGCGTTATGAGACAGATCGGAATGAAATATTGTTATTCTTACCAGGAGCAATGGCAGCCCAAAAATCAAACGGTGGTATTTCGGATGTATCAGTTGAATTTTGACGGGCAAAAAGACCGGGTCTATCAAAAATACCGGGATATGTACAAACATTTTGTGGAAAAGGATCTCTGATACAGACAGACGCGCTTCTCTCTAAAAGCAGAAGCGCGTCTGTCTGCCGGTTATAAGGTATATTCCCTGGAAGGCCGGTAATAAAATGTCCGCAACTCCCGGGCCGCGTTATATGTGACGGTATGGCAGGTCATGGGCTGCTCCTCAGCCATGGCCTTTTCCAGAGCGGCTGCAAATCCCACTGATCTGGGAGCTTCGGACTGCTGCCGTTTGGAACTGCCGTTTTCACGCCCTGTCCTGGGGGCCAGGGGAACTACCTGTACCGGATACACCATGAAGTTAGAAAATCCGTTTGCTGCGACAATCCCTCCTTGGCTGCGTATTTCAACAGTGACATTTGGTTCTTTGATTAATATATCGGCAGAATTTCGGGATTATTAACAGTAAACTTATATGCAAAAAGAAAATTTTGCAAAAATTATTTGTTTTTCTATAGTCTTATCTGTACATTTGCATACTATCAATATGGGGAATCCTGTCCCCCCAGTCGGCCCGGTTTAGCTTTGGGCCAGATACACTTTGTCGATCCGAATCTGTTCGTCAAAGCTGACCATATCCGCTTTCCGACCGGGTTCCAGCACCCCGATCTCCCGTTCCCCCAACGCCCGGGCCGGGTTTCGGGTCATCATATTCACCGCCTGCCACAGCGGGAGGCCCACCTCCCGGTACATGACACGGATTAATCGGTCCGCAGTGGCCACACTGCCCGCAAAGGACACGCCGTCCGGCATTCTGGCCACGCTTCCGTCGGACCACACGGTCTGCCCTCCCTGCAGGCTTCCCAGCTTATAAGAGCCCGGGGGAAGTCCTGCGGCCCGCATGGCATCCGTCACCAGAATCATATGATGAGCCCCCTTGGTCCTGAGAATCAGCTTCAGCAGAGAGGCCGGAAGATGCATCCCGTCCCCGATGACTTCCACATCCAGTTCCTCAAACAACAGGGCCGCCTCCAGCACTCCCGGCCTGCGCATACCGTTCTCCCGGACGATGGTGGACATGCTGGAGTACAGATGGGTAGCCATGGTGTAACCGTCCCGGACCGCCCGCTCCACATCTTCCAGACGGCCATCGCTATGCCCCACAGACAACAGTACTCCCGCCTTTCTTGCCGCCCGGGCCACCTCCTCCATGCCTTCCAGTTCCGGCGCCGCCGTGAGAATCCGCAGCACCCCCGCCCCTTTTTCCAGCAGCCATCCGGTGAATTCCCTCTCCGGCTTCCTGATATACCTGGCGTCCTGGGCTCCCTTCATGCTCTCTGCTATATAAGGCCCCTCCATATGCAGCCCCAGCAGACGGGGCCCGACATTGGTCTGCTCCCGGCGAAACTCCCTGTACAGGGAGAAAACCCGCTCCATTTCTTCCGTGGCAGCGGTCAGGGTGGTGGGACAGAGGGCGGTGGTACCATGCCGCAGATGGGTCTCCAGGGCCTGCTGCCAGCTTTCCCGCTCCCCGTCCATAAAATCACCGCCCCCGCCGCCATGTACATGTATGTCGATAAATCCGGGAGCCAGATATTTGCCCTGCAGATCCACCACCTCATCCGCTTCCTCCCGGAGTTCCCGCTGCAGCTGCCGTTCCCCGCCGGGGCGGATCTCCCGGATTCTGTCTCCCACTGTCAGCAGGCTTCCCTGTTCCAGAATCCCGTCCTGCAAAATAATCTTTCCGTTTATATACAATGTGTGTTTCATTCTTTCTTCTCGCCCTCCAGTTTTCCAAGCAGCACCTTCCCGAACCAGGCCCCGAATCCCAGGGACAGAACTCCCTGCAGCAGCAGAATACGCTGGGCGGGAGCGATCACTGCCCCGCCGACCACCCAGTCCCGGGGCCAGAGTTTCAAAAGCAGAGCACTCAGTCCCTGCCCCCACAGAGAACCCGCGCTGACCAGCATTAAATACCAGGAGAGATATGCGGTCCTGTCCTCCTTGGGTGTAAACAGATACGCCATATTGTTAAAATAAAGAGTCCCCCCCGCCAGCACCGCCTGATAGGCCAGCATGGTCACCGGAAGCAGCCACAGATAATTGCTTTTTGTGACCAGCATATGCAGAAAGGGATACAGGGGAAACAGCAGAAATACCTTTTGAAACGCCCTGAGCCAGGAAGTCCGAAGCAGCAGCCTGTGCCAGAAAGGCATCACCACTGCCGTGGTTACAAGGTTCATGGCCTGCAGAGCGCTGATAAAGACATAGCTGACCTCCACCTCCTGCAGCAGATAGGCATTGGCGCAGTACAGGGTCATGGTGGAAACCATCATCCACGCAAAGACCGGGATCATGGTGAGACAGAACTTCCGATTGCCGAAGGGCAATGTCAGGAGCCGTAAGCCCCCCACGCTGCTCCTGGGGTACTCCGGTTCCCGGGGCAGCAGCAGAAGAATCACCTCCACCAGCGCCAGACCGAAAGCCGCCAGCCGGATCACTCCCATCCAATACATCTGCCTTCCGGAGGCTTTGGCCGCATCGGCCAGCACGCTGGCCCCCAAAGTGGCCAGCGCCGTAAAGACGCTGTTTACAATCCCTGACAGGGCAAAAAAACGCCCTCGTATATTCTCCGGCAGAAAACCGATATGCCATGCGGGAAAACCGCTGGCCACCAGGATATTGCACCCGTTTCCCAGAAGGAGGGCGGCGGCCATCCACCAGAGCAGGCTGCCCCCTTCGACCCAACCCGGCAGCAAGGTCACGCACAGGATCACCAGCCCATGATAGAGCAGTCTGGCGCTTCCCAGCACCGCTTTTCTCCTCCTGCATTTCTCCAGCAAAAGAGGGGAGAGGGGGTACAGAATGCCGGCCAGCAGGGGCAGGCTGGTCACCAGCCCGATCTGTACCTGATCCATTCCCGCGTACAGCAAAAACCCCGTGAGGAACACCCCTGTGGTAAACGCCGTGTACACCGCTTTCAGACATTCCGCCCCCAGGATGCACAGTCGGGCCCTGCCCTCCGCCCCCTCCCCACTATCGGACGCCGCCCATGGCCTCTGCCTTCCGCCTGCATCACTACAATTCACCTATAAACGCCTCCATCTCCACCAGCCGGCCTCCGGCCAGCCGGGACTGCTCCGCTGCCAGGGCCATATAATGGCTCTCCAGGGACTGCCTTAAGGAGGTCAGCGTCCCGCTGCCCTGGCTCCGGGCCAGAAACATGTCATGAAGCATGCGATAGTCCCCGCCGCCATGCCCGGAAATGGTCTCCTTTACGTCCATGTGAAAGGTCTCCACTTCGCCGCCGAAGCGGTGAAGCACCAGCGTCTCTTCCTCCAGGTTCCCGGTGATATCTCCCCTGGTCCCCATAACATGTATGGTTCTGTGGTTGTCCCGGTTTAATCCGCACATGTGAAAACTCACGGTGACGCCGTTTTCCATCTCCATTGTGACGGACTGGTGATCCACCACATCATTGTCACAGCGGAACACACATCTGCCGTAAGGGCTGGTGTGCAGCGTATCCAGAAGGCCCTCCCGGGTGGGCTGTTCCATCACCGCTTTCTGAAGCCATCCGGCGCCGTTGGTGTCATAGCCTGTGACCGGGTCCGTCACATAAATCTTTTCCGCGTCAAAAGGGCACTCCGCTTTCACAGGGCAGCCCTCCATGCAATGATTGGGCGCACCCTCCGGCGCGTTCTCCTCCCGGAACCAGGACAGACTTCCCACGGAGGACAGCCGTCTGCAGCGGCTGCCCGTGAGCCATACCAAAAGATCCATGTCATGGCAGCACTTTGCCAGAATCATGGGACTGGTATCCCCACTCCTCCTCCAGTTGCCCCGCACAAAGCTGTGGGCCTGATGCCAGTAACCCACATTTTC
>BLLU01000166.1 GCA_011959105.1 Lachnospiraceae bacterium
GATCTCCCTGAGCCAGTGCAGCGCAGACGAGAGGGTATGGCGGTATTGGGAGCAGGCGTACCGGAGGATGCTTTCTCCGGGGAAATAAAAGGAGGCCGCTGAAAAACATATCATTTTTTAGATTTAAATTTCAAATACACACAAAAAATCCACCCGTTTCGATTATTCTGGTGGATTTTTTGTGATTCGAATAAAATTTCCGATTATTTCAGGTGTTATCTCTGTTTATTTTTCATTTATCAGCTTAATGATCCGCTTAAGGTTTACTGCAAATATAGCCATTGCCCCCTGCATTTCCATGTTAATAAGGCCTGATGATGTCGCTGTGTCATAACCATGCCTGTTCTTTAACTCGCTGTTTTTTGCTTCTATCTTATAGCGTTCCTTCATTTTTTCTTTGAAGTGCTCTGTTTCCTGAAACTCTGCCTGTTTACTGTGGGCATCGCTTTTTAGGGTTTCGCTGTATGTTTTCTTTTTTGCCCCTTCCTTATAGCATCCGTCCCTGTATGGACAGCATTTACATTTTTCGATATCAAAAAAATAAATCATGCGCGGGTTCTTATTCTTCTTTTCTTTTTTACGTCTGTCCAGATATTTATGGACTGCCAGATGCCCTGCCTTACACTGGTACATCCCTGCATCTTTATTAAATTCAAATTCATCCTCTTTTGTCCGGTTTCCCTGCGTGATGATGCCGTTTAGTCTGGAAATCAGTTCATAACCGCCTTCCTGCGCCTCTTCGATATTTTTCTGTTCGGAATAGGCTTTATCCCCGATCACCATTTCTACTTCCATTCCGGCTTCCCTGCTTTTGCGCACAAGTTCCGGCAGTTCTTTTCCATCTGTCTTTTCGCCGCTGGTGACAGTGGCTGCTGTAATGATGCGTTCCTCACTCATTGCTATATGCGTTTTGTATCCAAAGAAAGAGGTATCCGCTGTCTTATGGCCGGTCTTTGCGTCTGCATCTTGTGATGTTTCAAGATGTTCCAGGTCATCTTTTACGGATTCTTCTAATAAATTCAGCTTTTCCCGTATTTTAGGATAACTGCACAGTTCTTCTTTTTCTT
>BLLU01000167.1 GCA_011959105.1 Lachnospiraceae bacterium
GGATGAACCGATGAATGGCCTTGACAAAGACGGGGTTGTGGAGATGAGAAAGTTTTTTTTAAACCAAAAAAATATGGGAAAATTGATACTTTTGGCCAGCCATAATAAAGAGGATATTGAAATGCTTTGTGATGAAGTGTATGAAATGAACCGGACTTCTCTCTTTTTTGTACATAAAAAGAGAGATATTAAGCAACCTAAAGAAGTATAATCAGCCCTGGAAAGGAGTAAAAGAAAGAAGAGGGGCTGTTGTTTGAAGTCTCCTTTTTGCAACAGCCCCTTGCCTGGCTGAGAGTCTGCACATACGTCAGCCGGGTGGTACACTACACTGTGAAATCAAATGTTAAGGTTGTTCCGTCATATAATATAATAGTCAGGGTATGGCTTCCCGCGGGTATGGAAATTGTCGGATCCATTATTGTAAGAGTCAGTACATTATCCACCAAGTCGCCTTCGGAACCATATACCGTATTAAATGCCAGCTTTTTGTCAATTCCGCTGATTTGAGTCAGGCTATTGTCATAGCGCTCATACATGGTTTGGTTAAACACTACCTTAAGCGCTGCACCGTCTGAAGCCTTGAGAACTGTCAGGCCTGTAATTTCCGGCTGCGCCGAATCATCCGGCCCCGGATCAGGAGCGGTATATTCAGGAATCTGCTTATAGCTGTAGAAACTCTCCCTGTTGCCCCTCGCATCCTCCGATGCACAGCAGAACCATTGGCCCGCCGTTGCACCCGTGACTGTTATATAATTCAAGCCATATCCTATGGAAGCCTTCATGCCCTGGGCATAAATCTGTGCAGGGTCCTTGGGGGCAGTGGTGCCTTCGCCTTCTACCACATCCTGGATTGCATAATAAAGTGTTCCTGCTTCATCCGAATTGACAACAACCTCTATTGTTTCCGCATCTTTCCACGTAATGCTTCTTATATCGACCCTGGGCGCCTGCAGGTCAAGGTAGCATGAACCTTTTAATTGTGTGCCGTCCTTCATGTTAATCAGAATCGTATAAGTATTATTCTTGTAAGGGATGCTGCCGTATTGCATATACACACGGTAAATCCTATTATCCGAAGTCCTTACCTCTCCAAGCGTTGTCGAGCCTGACGGACAGCTTATGTCAAACTGTTCCAGGACCAGGGTTTCTGAAGTGGCGCTTTCCAGTTCTATCTCAAAGCCATACAGGAATTCGCCATTTTCCAGTTCCTCAGCGAATGCCTCAGCCCTTTGGATTGCAGTTGTATTATCTTCATAGATTTCTCCTTCAATGGGAAGGCTTTTCACCAACGTTGATTTTCCCTCTGTATTGACAGCCACATAATACATGGTATATGGCATGCCCTCACTTAGGCCGGAAACAATAAAGCTATTTTCATGCTGTTTCATCTCCACCTTAACGCCATTGCCCATAATTTCCGATTCCGTTACTTCATTTGAGTCCATGGAAACCGCGC
>BLLU01000168.1 GCA_011959105.1 Lachnospiraceae bacterium
TAGTTCCGCATTTCACCTACAGCACACCTTACTGGTGCGACATGCTTGGCCGCCTTCGCGTCCATTCATGCCGCAGGGCGCTTTCGGTGATATGCTGTTTATCAGTTCCCTGCGTCACGTGGCCAGCTTCCTGCCCCCACAAATACGCCCGCGCATACAACAAAAGAGAATGGATTACTCCATTCTCTTACAAGCGGTTATAGATCGGTATGCATTATACTCTGGAAAGATATTCGCCGGTCCTGGTGTCGATCTTAATCTTGTCACCGCGATCCACAAACAGGGGCACATTCACGGTAGCGCCCGTCTCAACAACTGCAGGCTTGCTGGCGCCGGTGGCGGTGTCGCCCTTGAAGCCGGGCTCCGTTTCGGTGATCTCCAGTTCCACGAACAGGGGAGGCTCCACAGAGAAAACCTTGCCGTTGTGGGAGCAGACCTTACACATCTCATTTTCCTTCACGAACTTCAGCGCATCCCCCACTGTATCCTGATTCAGGGCAA
Source organism: Lachnospiraceae bacterium (assembly GCA_011959105.1). Lineage (GTDB taxonomy): Bacteria > Bacillota > Clostridia > Lachnospirales > Lachnospiraceae > Acetatifactor. The sequence continues at coordinate 502 of BLLU01000168.1, forward strand.
TCTGGTCGTAAGTCTCGGTATCCATGAAATTGTACAGGTCGCCGTCAGAGTATAAATACTGCATGTCCTTTCTGTCAATGCGGGCCTGAGGGCATTTCTCGGTGGGGCGGAAGGTTTTCTCCACAACACCGCCGTTGATCACGTTCTTCAGCTTGGTTCTGACGAACGCAGCACCTTTGCCGGGCTTTACATGCTGGAATTCAATAATCTGGTATATGTTATTATCATATTCGATAGTAATACCATTTCTAAAATCACCTGCAGAAATCATAATATACTTCCTCCATATTCATTCACGTTATAATTCTTTTTGATTGTATAATAAAAACCGGCATTTTTCAACTGTTTTTTTGTAAAAATCAGTATTTCAGAAAAATAATTTTAGTTATTAACATCTGAAGCGCCGGTTCCAACCACTTCCGCAAGAAAGTCAATGGCCTCCAGATAGCCCTCAAGGCCTTTTCCGTAGATCTGCTTCTGGCATACGGGGGCGGTGACGGACACTTTGCGGAACTCTTCCCTCCGGGTGATGTCCGAAATATGAATTTCCACCTTGGGTGCGGGGATACTGGCCAGAGCGTCCCGGATGGCGTAGCTGTAATGGGTATATGCGCCGGGATTGATCACCAGGCCTTCCGTACCGTCAAAATATGCCTCCTGGATCCGGTCAATAATGGCTCCCTCATGGTTGCTCTGGAACAAGGTGACTTCATGTCCCTCCCTATGGCATTTTTCCTCAATCTGATTTACAAGATAAGCATAATCCTGCGTACCGTACACTTTTTTTTCCCGAATTCCCAGAAAATTGATATTGGGACCGTTGATCACCAGAATTTTCATATATTTCTCCTTCCCGCAATATGCGCCCCCCCTGCTTCGGAATGTCCCCAATAAAACGGCGGCTATCGTTGTCCCGTATAGCGCGTCCGGCCCACCAGGCTCATGATGGCATCCGCCACCTGATCCGCCGTCATCTCGTCCACGTCCAAAACTATGTCCGCCGTCTCCATATAAGCGGATTCCCGCTCCGCCATCAGCCTGCGGATCTTTCCCAGGGGATTCTCCCCCTGCAGAAGAGGCCGGGTGGTATCCTCCCTGAGCCGCTCATATATGGTTTCGGGCCTTGTGCGAAGATACACCACCGTCCCCAGCTTTTTCAGCAGGGGGCGGTTGACAGCCCTGACAGGCGTACCGCCCCCCACCGAGTAGACGCGCTGCCCTTTTTTTTCCACCAGCTTTTCCAGCAGTGCCGTCTCCATGGCCCGAAAAGTCTCCTCACCTTCCTGAGCAAAAATCTCGCTGATGGTTTTGCCCGCTCTGGCTTCTATCAGTTTGTCCGTATCCTCCAAAACATACCGCATCCGATAGGACAGCCGGATCCCCATGGAGGACTTTCCGCTGCCCATGAAACCGATGAGTACCACATTGCCGCATGTCTCTTTTCCCATGGTTCCTCTCTCCTGTACAGCAAAGTCCGGCCCGATTCAAAGGCCGGCCAACCCCCTGTGATTGCGTTAATCCTGCTCCTGTATCATCATCCGATACAATTCCTCCGCCATCTCCTGGCTCACGGAGATGCCTGTCCAGAGTTCAAAAGCAATAATTCCCTGATACACCAGCATCCGGGCCCCGTTATAGGCCCGCCCGCCGGAGCGCTGGGTCAGTTCCATAAACCTGGTCACCGCCGGATTAAAGATCAGGTCATACCCGATCTCCACCCGCTGGTAAAATGCCGGATCCTCTATGGGCGCGTCCTCCACATGGGGATGCATGCCTGCGCTGGTAGCCTGGATCACCAGCCATCCCTCCCCCGGAATCTGCCTGTAATCCGCCAGCCCATAGGCCCGGGCAAAGAAATGCCCCGCCATTCTGTTGACTTCCTCCGCCACCGCCGCCGCCTTGTCTCCAGTACGGTTCAAAATATGTACCCCGGCAGCCCCCCGGTCCAGCAGCATCACCGCCACCGCCCTGGCCACACCTCCGGCGCCCAGGATCACCACGTCCCGCCCAGCTGCCTCCACTCCATCCTGCCGCATGGCGCGGTACAGGCCTGGCATGTCCGTGTTATATCCCTTAAAGCCCCCCGGGCAGCGCACCAGCGTGTTCACCGCCCCGATCCGCTCTGCCAGCGGGTCAATCTGCGCCAGATGGGCGATCACCTCGCTCTTGTAAGGGACTGTCACATTCAATCCCAGAAAATCCAGGGCCAGCGCCCCCCCCACCGCCGCCCCCAGGTCCCCATGCGCCACCGGAAAAGGCAGATAAGCCAGGTTCTGCCCCAACACCCGGGCCATATGATTCTGTATCAAAGGAGACCTGGTGTGGGCCACCGGATTACCGATGAGCCCGCAGGTCCTGGTATGTCCATTCAGCATACACATCCGCCTCTCACGCCTCTCTTGCAAATATACGATTCGGGGGTTTCACCCTTCGCGGCTTTTCTTTTTATGGTAAAAATAGAGCACAATCCGCTCCAGCTTCCTCTTGAGCACGATCTGTATTTCCTCTTTGGGATGGATGGGCCTGGTAAGATAGCTGACGATCCCCACCCGCCGGGCACCCCATACGTCCGTGAAAAGCTGATCCCCCACAAACAGAGTGTTGGTGACATCCGTACCCATCTGCTCCATGGCTTTCAGATACCCCTCTTTTCCGGGCTTTCCCGCCTTAAACAGATACCGGGAACCCACCTGCCCCGCAAAACTTTTCACCCTGGGCTCCCTGTTGTTGGAGAGCAGCAGGGTGGTATACCCCATCCCGCGCAGTGAAGCAAACAAAGCCACGGCGCGTTGATCCGCCGGCGCGCCGTGGGGAACCAGAGTATTGTCTATATCAAAGATAATGCCCCGGAAGCCCATCTGATACAGGCCCCGGTAGTCAATCTCGTAGGCGCTTTCTGCCTCGTAATCCGGATAAAATCTTTCCAGCATGGCACTTTCCTATACTCCCCCGCCCTTCACCGCTGTGAAACACGGGGCCTTTCCGCAAAAAGGCAGGTACTCCTGAAAAGTCCTGCCTTCACCGCTATTCCAATACCTTTTTCAACTCATCCATGAAAGTATTCACGTCCTTGAACTCCCTGTACACGGAAGCAAAGCGTACATAGGCCACCGCGTCCAGATCCTTGAGCTTGTTCATCACCAGTTCGCCGATAACCTGGCTGGCAATCTCCTTTTCCTCCCGGTTGGAAATCTCATTTTCCACCTCGTCCACCAGGCCGGTGATGGCCTGGACACTGACAGGACGCTTATGGCAGGCCCGCAGCACGCCGCCCTCGATTTTGGCGCGGTCATAAGTCTCCCGGTTGTTATCCTTCTTAATTATAATGAGGGGAATCGTCTCCACCTTTTCGTAGGTGGTGAACCTCTTTCCACACTCATCGCACACTCTGCGCCTTCGGATGGAATTGTTGTCCTCCGCCGGGCGGGAGTCGATCACGCGGGTATTCTCATGGCTGCAAAAAGGACATTTCATCTGTTTGTTCTCCTTACTATATGTTCCGTAGCTGTTTCATATTTCCGCATCTGCATTATATTATAAGATACTTAGCAGTTAATGTCAACAAGAATAATGTCCGGACCGATCTGCCGGATGTCCTTGTAGGGGATGGTCACCTCGAAGTCCGGCTTGAAAATGCACAGCAGCTTGCTCCCGTCAGTAACCATGATCTTACAGATACAGCCTTTGCATTCGTCAAACTCAAAATCCGTCACTTTGCCCAGCCTGCGGCAGTCCCGGATATTGATCACTTCCTTCTCTTTAAAATCCGAAAAAAGCATGGTTTACACCTCTTAAGTCCTTTCCTTATCTTATGCAGCCACCGTCTGTTTTGTGACGCCTCCCACTCTGAAAGCACTGTATTTTTTTATAAATGACGGCATTACTTTTCCTGATTTTGCAGAATATCTACAGCCTCCTTTGTAAATACTACCAGCATAAGCCTTTACGCAGGATAAAGCAGTCCTCTGCAAATCAAATTTCTACAGAAAGGCATGGTGTTGTATATGGCACAAGGAAAAGTGGAGATCTGCGGCGTAAACACGGCAAAGCTGCCCTTGTTGGGGGCGGCGGAGAAAGAAGCTCTCTTTGCGAGGATTGAGGATGGCGATCAGGAGGCCCGGGAAAAATATATCGAGGGCAATCTGCGTCTGGTGCTCAGCGTGATCAAGCGCTTTTCCTCCAGCAACGAGAATGTGGACGACCTGTTCCAAATCGGCTGCATCGGTCTGATCAAGGCCATTGACAATTTTGATTCCAGTCTGAATGTAAAATTTTCCACATATGCGGTTCCCATGATCATAGGCGAGATCAGGAGATACCTGCGGGACAACAACAGCATCCGGGTCTCCCGTTCTCTGAAGGACACGGCCTACAAGGCCATCTATGCCCGGGACAGCCTGACCCGCCAGAATCTGAAAGAGCCCACCATCGAGGAAATCGCCGCCGAAGTAGGTATCTCCAAGGAGGACATTGTCTACGCCATGGACGCCATTCAGAACCCCATGAGCCTCTATGAGCCCATCTACACCGACGGCGGGGACACCCTGTACGTAATGGATCAGATCAGCGATAAAAAGAACAAAGAGGAGAACTGGGTAGAGCATCTCTCTCTCAGCGAGGCCATGAAGCGCCTGGCTCCCCGGGAGCATGAAATCATCTCTCTGCGATTCTTCTCCGGCAAGACCCAGATGGAGGTGGCGGAGATGATCGGTATCTCCCAAGCCCAGGTTTCCCGGCTGGAAAAGAATGCCTTGAAAACCATGCGCGCTTACCTGTCGGCCTGAAAACCGTCGGCCCGAAAATCCCGCCTGTTTCTCCAAGGCAATCTGTTCCGTCTCATTGTCCGCTATTCCCCTGTCAGTTCCCGGTAATCCCCGGCGGCAGCATCTCTTCAGTCCTGCCCCTCCGCTGCGGCGGCTCTTCCTGCGCCGATCTCCGGGGCATACATATCCGAAATGGACGCTCCTTCCCATGGGACGTCCTGTCCGCTTCCGATAATTGCTCCCATTCCATCCGAAAAACAAATCTCTTCCGACCTTCGCCTTTAGGTATCCGTCTCCCGTTTTCCCTGTATTCTCTTCCAAAGGCAGCAGATACCATGCCCCAGACAATAGCAGATAAATCCCAGTACTGTACCCAGGATATTGGTCAGAATATCATCAATCTGGAAGTATCCCCTGCCCGTCACAAGCTGCATGGTCTCGATGGCCAGGCTGGTCAGCGCACCTGTCAGGAAATTGATCAGGAAATGCCTCTGTCTGACATCAGCCCAGGGCAGCACAAATCCGTAGGGAATGAACAGCAGCACATTCTCCACCACAAAGGCGTTGTTGCGGTCATTGATGCCCCAGGTGGAAAAGAGTTCCAGATCCATCATCCCCGTCCTGCTGCCGCTCTCCCTGGAAAAATAGGTAATCACCAGCAATATCGCCACATACATAACCAGGCAGGTCATGGCGGTCAGGGAAGGAGAGGTTTTACCCTGCTTTTTCCTGCCCCGGCTAATCCCGCCCAGGATACAGACGGCAAACAGCCCCGCTATAATCCCATAGGGAAGATAGCGCAGCGCCGCCAGCATGTCACTTATAATATATTTCAACATAATGTTTCTTCCAATCTGTCATTTACCTCTGCATGAATACCGCAGTCCCACCTGCGATACTACCCAGATCCCCATATGAAGGTACGCCTGCGCAGCGCAGCCGCGCCCTCCGTCCTATACTTCCAGGTGAAGACACTGGTCCCAGTTCCGGCGGCTGTCCTGCCACTGTTCCCTGTCCTCAAAAAGCCTGTCATTCATCCAGGCCACGGCATCCGTCACCCCGTCCTCGTCAAAAGTAAACTCTTCCCGCTGCTTCTTCTCCTCCGGCGTGGTTACAAAATTGAAGGGTTCCGGCCACACAGTGGCCAGCAGTACCTTCCCCTCCTCACGGCTGACACTTTCCAAACGGTATCGCATCCCCTGGTGACTTCCCGTAAACTCCGTTTTTTTCAAAAATTCCATGGATAAAATATCATCTCTCTGTATCATAAAGCATTCAAAGCCTCTTTTTCTTCACCTGTGTTTTTTAGTATATACCAAAAGTCTTGATTTGAAAAGGGAAAATCTACCGTCAAATATTGTTGCTCATCTCTTTTTTCAACTGCTTCATGATCTTTTTCTCCAGGCGGGAGATGTAGGACTGGGAGATTCCCAGCAGCGACGCCACCTCCTTCTGGGTCATCTCCTGGCCGTCCGGATGTCCCAGACCAAAGCGCAGACGGATAATCGTCCGCTCCCGTTCCGTCAGCTTGTTGATGGCCTTCAGAAGTAAATTCCGCTCCACCTCGTTCTCCATGTCCCGGTAGATAATATCCTCATCCGTGCCCAGAATATCCGATAACAGCAGTTCATTGCCGTCCCAGTCCACGTTCAGCGGTTCGTCTATGGACACCTCCAGCCGGGTCTTGTTGTTGCGCCGCAGATACATCAATATCTCGTTCTCAATACATCTGGACGCATAGGTGGCCAATTTGATGTTTTTGTCCGGTTTGAACGTATTGATAGACTTGATCAGTCCTATGGTGCCTATGGAGATCAGGTCTTCCACCCCCACGCCGGTATTGTCAAATTTCTTTGCGATATAGACCACCAGACGCAGATTGTGCTCGATCAGGATGGACTTGGCCTCCTCCTCGGATTCTGTTCCCAGCGCGCCGATCACCTGAGTCTCCCGCTCCAGTTCCAGCGGGGGCGGCAGGACTTCCGCGCCGCCTATGTATTGAATGTCCTCCTGTGTATGTACCCTTTTTACCTTTTCCCGGCGAAACACCCACAAGGGGATACCGGCGGGGATCGTTGCCATCAAAATCATATTCTCATTCCTTTCTTATTTAAAGTTCCGCATTTTCCCTTCCAACACATATTCCCCTGATATATGTATGGACGCTTTCACGTCCATACATACATCAATGTGTTGTCCGGGAATATGCTGTTTTTATGTTCCACATTTTTACACGGTTTAAATCTCCAGCATGGCGGGCTGCAGCAGGATGTCGTAAGCCCCTGTCCCGGACAGCCCCTCCTGCCCTATAGCCACATATGCCTCCCGGCATTTCTGCCGGATCCCCCCGATCTCCACCTCCATATCCTTTATGGGATAACCTGTCAGGATCCCTGCGTTTTTACCCACACTGTGATAGGGAATCACCCGCATGCCGGGAGGGGGCTGTTCCGGGTAAAGCTGCTCCCAGATCCGCTTTTCCAGAACCGCCACCGGTCTGCCGCTGATGGGTTCCGTCAGGCTGTTTCCGGTATCCACCAGCCCTTCGATCCACATGCTCCGCCCGTCCGCCCCATGAAGGACAACCCTGCAAGTCTCCCGGCTTCTTTGCCGGCGCAGTACCAGCAGGCGGATTCCCTCATAGCACACCGTTCCCAGCAGCAGCACGGCGGCACTGCTGGCGAGCCATCCCTCCCGGCCCGGCAGAAGCCGGAGCAGCAGCGATATAGCTCCTCCCAACAGGAAAAAGCAGGCGCAGAGTACTTCTACAGCCTTCATAAGCCCCTTTCCCCGCCAGCATTTAAAGGCGATTCCCGCCATGCCGTAAAGACCGGCCCCATACAGAGCCAACCGCAGAGGGGCCATCCCGGCAGGCAGCAGCAGCGCCGCCAGATTCCCCGCCGCTCCCAGGGCGGCTGCCGCCCACAGTCTGGCATGGGAGGCGGCGCAGGGCAGGCACAGAGCGGTAAGCCCCAGGAGATACCGATTCATACAAAGACAGATCAGAAAGATGCTGTCCAGGTAAACATCATAGTACACGCCCGTTTCCCTCCCCTTCTGCGCGGCGGCTGCCTTAAGATTCATTCACCAGGTCTTAACAATCAGTATAAAGGATACAGGCTATATATTTTGTCACAATCAGGTAGATTTCCGACGGGAAGCCGTCTTGAAATTTCGACATGCACAGAACGCCAAAAAGGCTTACACCTTCCGATGTAAGCCTGCTATGAAGCCAACTATGTAGTTGCCCTACTTCCTCTGAAGAAAGTCGGGAATTTTCAGAGATTTCTCCTCCACATTACTGCGGATATCCGCCGGACGGTTTATGCCCGTCAACGGCTTTGCAGGTGTCCCGCTTCCCGGAACGGCGGTATTGCCGGGCTGCACCGTAAAATTCTTCAAGGTACTGGAAGGCACATGCGCGGCAGGACTCTTGTAAGGCAAACCGCTGCCAAGTCTGGACGGGGACGCTGCTGCGGGAGCATCTTCCAGACCGGTGGCAATTACCGTAATGGTACAGCTGTCGGACTTGGAATCGTCATACATGGCGCCCAGGATAACATTGATGTCCTCTCCTGCCAGCTGCTGCACATAGCTGGCCGCGTCATTGGCATCCGCCAGCGTGATATCGCCGGACACATTGATAATAATGTCTGTGGCCCCTGATATGGTGGTCTCCAGCAAGGGGCTTTCCACGGCCTGCTTCACCGCGTCCATGGCCTTGTCGTCTCCCTTTCCCTCACCGATGCCGATGTGGGCGATACCCTTGTCCTTCATAACCGTCTGTACATCCGCAAAGTCCAGATTGATAACAGAGGGGATATTGATCAGATCCGTGATGCCCTGTACGGCCTGCTGCAGCACTTCATCCGCTTTCTTAAGGGCCTCGGGCATGGTGGTTCTGCGGTCCACGATCTCCAGCAGCTTGTCGTTGGGAATGACGATCAGGGTGTCCACATTGTCCTTGATCTTGTTGATACCGGACAATGCATTGGTCATCCGGGCCTTTGCCTCAAAGCGGAAGGGCTTGGTCACCACACCCACGGTCAGCACTCCCATTTCCTTGGCCAGCCGGGCCACCACGGGAGCCGCGCCGGTACCCGTACCGCCTCCCATACCACAGGTGACAAATACCATGTCCGCCCCTGTCAGAGCGGCAGCGATCTCTTCGGAACTCTCCTCGGCAGCCTTCTCACCCACTTCCGGCTTGGCGCCGGCGCCCAGCCCCTTGGTCAATTTCTCACCGATCTGCAGCAACTTGGGAGCCTTGCACAACTGCAGGGCCTGCTTGTCCGTATTTACACCGATAAATTCCACTCCGTCAATCTTTTCGTCAATCATTCTATTAACAGCATTATTGCCTGCACCACCCACACCTACAACGATGATTCTGGCGGCGGCTTCTGCGTCGTTAGTCTTAATTTCCAGCAAAGGTTTGTCCTCCTTCTTTCCCGTATAAACTCCATATAGACTATCATATAATCAAATCTTAAATTAATCAACCTATTTTTTCGAAAAATAGAGTTTTTTATTCCGGCTTGTCCGGCTCGTCCTTCTCAAAAACAGTGGTCCTGGACTCTCTGGTATAATTCTCCATTCGCAGGACGCCCTTCTGGCCCTCCAGGTTTTCCAGGAAGGTAGGCAGCACCATCAATTTTTCCTCCAGGTTTTTTCCCTCCCCCAGAGCCACCCGGACTTCCCCGAAATACAGGGTAATTTCGGTGTAATCCCGGAAGTAAATCCGATCCGGCGACAGCTTGTATTTTCCCAGCAGCTTGGTCAGATCCATGATGCCGGTAAAAATTTCCTCCCTCTCCACCGGCAGTTTCTGCCCCAGCGTGCAGGAGGAAAACTGCAGTCCGGTAATCTGGGGCACCCCCTCGGTCCTGATCTGGGAACTTTCCACCACATAGCCGTCCTTATCAAAATACATGTAGCTGTCCATATAAGCCACGTAGCCGGCCAGAGCCTTCTCGTACACGGTAATCTTGATGGTGTCCGGGGACAGAATGCTCACATCCATTACATCCACAAAAGGGATGTCCTCTATTCCCTTGTTCTTGTATTTCAGAGACAGATACAGGGAATTGTCCCCCAGGGGACCGTCCATGACGATCTCCTGGATTTCCTCCTGGGTATAGTGGATATTTCCCTCCACATACACATTTTTGATGGTGTAGGTGTCCAGCACATAATAACCGCCACCCAGCACCGCCGCCGATATACCGAACAGCACCAGAAGCACCACAGGCCATCTTCTCTTTTTTTTCTGTCGCAGTTTATACACTATAGATTCTTGCTCCTAATTCCCTTAAGTCTTTACAGATATTCTCATAGCCTCTTTCAATATACTCGCAGCCGGTGACCACAGTCTCTCCTTCGGCCATCAGCCCTGCCACCACCAGGGCCGCCCCGCCCCGCAGTTCGCAGGCTTCCACCCTCTCCCCCCGCAGATGAGCGCCGCCGCCCACCCACAGGCTGTGAGGACCGGTCTGCCGGATCTCGGCTCCCATCCGGCGCAGCGGACCGGCCACCCGGAAACGGTTCTCGAAGATCAATTCTTCGATCCGGGTCTCCCCTTCCGCCATGGTGGAGACCGCCAGCGCCACAGACTGCATATCCGTGGGAAATCCGGGATAAACCCCGGTACGCACCATGCCCGGCGAGACCAGTTCCCCCAGGGACTGTACATACAGCCCCTCCCCTGTCACCTGACAGAGGGCGCCCATGCGCTCCGCCATACGGATTACACCATGCATATGCTGGCAGGGAGCCTGTTCCAGCAGAACGCAGCCCCTGGTTCCCAGCGCCGCGTACAAATAAGTGCCCGCCACAATCCGATCCGCAGGAATCCGATAAACGGCCCCGTGAAGCCGACACACCCCCTGGATCTCCAGGCAGGAAGTACCAATGCCGTCAATCCGGGCGCCGCAGGCGTTCAGATACCTGCACAGGGCTTCCACCTCCGGCTCCCTGGCCGCCCCCTCGATCCGGGTACAGCCCCTGGCGGTGACAGCCGCCAGCAGAATATTCTCCGTGGCCCCCACGCTGGGCAGGGCAAGGCGGATCTCCGCGCCCCGAAGCCCTTCCGGCGCCCGGCCGCAGATCCTGTCCCCCTCCTCGGAAAAGCAGACTCCCATCTGCTCCAGCGCCCGCAGATGCAGGTCGATGGGCCGCTTACCGATGACACAGCCGCCGGGATACTCCATAACGATGCTGCCGCAGCGGGCCAGCAGAGCCCCCAGAAGGCACAGGGAGGAGCGCATGCCCGTAATGGCGTCTGCCGGCATATCCCGGGTGGTGATACTGCCTGTACCGATGCAGACCCCCTCCCCTTCCCAGCGCACATGCCCACCAAGGCTCTGCAGCAGTCTCAGCATCCGATATACATCCGAAATCTTAGGACAATCCTTAAGAAAACTCTCTCCCTCTGCTAAAATTGTAGCAGCCAGAATGGGCAATGCCGCATTCTTGGACCCCTGTATCTTCACCTTACCCTGGAGACGTACGCCCCCCCGGATATGGATCTCGCCTGTGACTTTTTGTGGGATAGCGCTCATGGCACAACTTTCGCTCCCTAAGTCATGAATTATTCTATCCTATGACAAAAAAAGCACTTTGTTGCGTTGTCCCAAAATTTTTCGCCCAGGGGGCATCCCCGGACCGATTTTACTTCCCGGAATGTCACACCAGTTCCCGCAGCTGAATCCTCTTCGCCACACTGAGCACCAGCCCGATCTCCGCCATCAGGAAAAGCACCGAAGAGCCCCCGTAGCTGATAAACGGCAGGGAAATTCCCGTGTTGGGGATGGTATTGGTCACCACCGCGATGTTGAGAATCACCTGGATGGCAATATGGCCCATGACCCCCACCACCAGCAGCGCCCCGAACAGATCCGGCGCATTATTGGCCACAATCATCATTCTCCACAGCAGCATGATAAACATCAGTATGATGGCGATCGCCCCGAAGAGTCCCAACTCCTCGCAGATAATGGAAAAAATCATATCGTTCTGGGCCTCGGGGATGAAATCCAGTTTCTGCATGCTCTGTCCCAGCCCCTTGCCCCAGATGCCCCCGGAACCGATGGCGTAGAGGGCCTGCAATGTCTGGAACCCCTTGCCCTGGGCAAAAGCCTCCGGGTCCCGCCAGGCCAGAATGCGCTCGCCTCTGAAGTCCAGCTTCTCTATGATGGTGGTGTTAAAAATGGCCCATACGATGCCGATCACCACCGCCGCCGCCGCGGCCCCCATGATCACGAACCTCTTATAGTCCGGAGTGGCCACAAATATCATCAACATGGCAATGCCCAGTATGATAATGGCGGAACTCATATTATCCGTAATTTTCCAAACGGCCAGCGAGTGGGGAACAGACAGGGCAATCAGCACGGCCAGCCCTTTCGCGGTGCGCAGCTTTTTTCCCATCAGACACACCATATTGGCCAAAAACAGAATCATACAGGTCTTTGCCACCTCCGCGGGCTGTATGTTAAAGCCTATACCCGGGATCCCCACCCATCTCCTGGCGCCGTGGGATTCCACCCCCAGCGGTGTCAGCACCACCGGGATCAGAGCCAGCGACGCAAAATACGCCAGGGTGGTGAAACGCTGCCAGAAGCGGTAGGGGATATTGGCCATGACCATCATGACCACCAGCCCCAGAATATCCGCCACAAGCTGTTTGCGGAGATAGTAAGTACCGCTGCCGAAATCCTGCTGGGCCTCGTAGGAACTGGCGGAATAGATCATCACCAGGCCGAAGCCCATCAGAAACAGCACCACAAACAGCAGGCTGTAGTCAAAAAAATACTCTGTCTGTTCTTTTTTTCTCTTCTTTCTATCCCTGCTTCTTTCCGCCACGCAATCACTCCTCAAGCCCGTTTACATAGTCCTTGAACCTCTGCCCCCGCACCTCGTAGTTAGGAAACATGCCCCAACTGGCACAGGCCGGGGAAAGCAGCACCGCATCTCCCGCCTGGGCCAGCCCGGTACAGAGGCGCAGGCATTCTTCAAAGGTTTCCGCCATATAAATTCGGTCAAAGCCATGGGCACGGGCGCAGGCGGCAATCTTCTCTTTGGTCTGGCCCACCAGTACCAGCCATTTTACTTTGCCATCGAAACTTTCGATCCATTCATCGTACACACTTTCTTTGTCGTAACCGCCGCCGATCAGCACCGTGGGGCGGCTCATGGCCCTGATCCCCTGGATCGCGGCGTCAGGATTGGTACCCTTGGAATCGTTGTAGTAGGCCACGCCTCCCTTTGTCGCCACGTATTCTATGCGGTGTTCCACCGCGTGAAAGTTCTTAACCGTCTGTAAAATCGTCTCCATGGGAACTTCCATGGCCCTCGAGATGGCAATGGCTGCCATCACGTTTTCCACATTGCAGACTCCCACCAGATTCATATCCCTGTGAATCTGCAGCAGGGGCTTTGCCTGACCGTCCTCTGCCAGAAAAATCTGTTCCTCTTTCAGGAAATATCCCTCCGAAAGTTCCCTGGCGGAGGAGAAAAAGACTACTTTTGCCGGACAGCGCATGCCAAAATCCCTGGTGTAGGCATTCTCATAGTTCAGCACGCACCACTCTTCCCGGGTCTGCCGCAGAGCAATCCGCTCCTTGGCCTCCACATAGGCCTCCATGGTATGATGCCGGTTTAAATGGTCCGGCGTAATATTGAGAATCGCTGATACCCTGGGGCGGAAACTATCCACAGTCTCCAGCTGGAAGCTGCTCAATTCCCCCACCGTCACCGTATCCGGTCCGGTTTTCTCCGCTTCCAATGTATAGGGATTGCCGATGTTGCCCACCACAAACACTTTCTCCTGCCCCAGATGAGCCTTCATGATCTCCCCCACCAAAGTGGTGGTAGTGGTCTTGCCATTGGTACCGGTGATAGCCGCCACCCTGCCCCGCTCCGCCAGAAATCCCAGCTCTATCTCGCCGATAATTCTGGTTCCCCGGGCTTTCAGATCCTGCACCAGAGGAATATCCGTGGGAACGCCGGGGCTTAATACCGCCACCTCCACCCGGGACAAAAGTTCCTCCGGCAGCTGCCCCACATAGAAGGCGGCCTTGGTGCCCTGGGGGACCCTGCCCTCCAGTTCCTCCTTCGTAATCTGACCGCCGCCATCGTACAACAGGATATCCGCTCCCATATGAGACAACATGGACACCGCTCCCTGGCCGCTGACGCCGGAACCTATTACCAAACACTTTCGTCCCTCCAACATATTGTTCCTCCTATTTAGAGTTCCGCAACTTTCCCTGGATTGCCGAATATACCATCCAGCCGCGGAACAAATATACATTATAAGCCCAATCGGGGCATATTGCAAGAAAACCTTATGACTCATTCTCGGGAGGCGTCTGTTCGATCCCCATATAGGGCAGGATATTTTCAAAAAGCTGCCGGATGATGGGAGCCGCCACCTGTCCTCCGTAATATACGCCCTGAGGGGTGTTCACGATGGCCACGGCAATCACTTGGGGATTATCCGCCGGCGCAAAGCCGATAAAAGAAGATATGTACCTGCCGCTGCCTCTGGGAAGAGTCTGGCTGGTGGCCGTCTTGCCGCCCACCCGATAGCCTTCCACCTTTCCGTTCTTGCCGGAGCCCTCCTTCACCACCATTTCCAGAATCTCCCGCATGGTGGCGGAAGTCCCCTCTGACACAATGTTCCCGGTGACAGGATAGGAAAAGCTTTCCACCATATTCCCCTGGGCGTCCACCACCTTCACCCCAAAATGAGGGGTAACGCGCCTGCCCCCGTTGATAATGGAAGAAGCCGTGGTCACCAGCTGTATAGGGGTAATCTGGAAGGACTGACCGAAAGACACCGTGGCCAACTCCACCAGCCCCATATTCTCTTTGTTGTGCATGATGGTGCCCGCCTCTCCCGGCAGGTCCACGCCTGTTTTGGTCAACAGGCCGAAGCGGCTGAAATAGTCATAGTAAGTATCCACTCCCAGCAACAGGCCCACGGAAATCAACGCCGGGTTGCAGCTGTTCATCATGCAGTGAATGAAGTCCTGTCCTCCATGGCCCCCCACCTTGTGGCATCTGATCTTACGATCCTCCACCATGATAAAGCCCGGACAGGAAAACTGGCTCTGCGGGGTGATAACCCCCTGCTCCAGCCCCGCCGCAGCGGTGATGATCTTGAAGGTGGAACCCGGCTCATAGGTGTCATTGATACATCCGTTACGCCAGATCTGGTTTAACAGGTTCTGCTGTTCCTCCTGGGACAGGTTCTCCCCCGTCCCTTCCGGCAGGGCGTAGGGATCATTCAGGTCAAATTCCGGCACATTCACCATGGCGTAGATCTCTCCGTTTTGAGGATTCATGACCAGAATGGACACGCCCTGGGCCTGCTTGGTCTCCATGGCCTGATATGCCAGCTGGGTGGCATAGGTCTGGATATTGCGGTCCAGGCTGATGTACAGGTCACTGCCGCTGACCGGTTCGATACGCCTCTCCCCGGCGGCTTCCACCTCAATTCCCCTGGCATCCGTCATGGTCAGGATCTTGCCCGGCTCCCCCTGCAGATATTTCTCATAGATCACTTCCAGCCCGATGATGCCCTGGTTATCCCCTCCGGTAAATCCCAGCACCTTGCTGGCCAGTTCTCCATAGGGATAATAACGCTTGTAATCTTCATCCACTTTGACTCCGGGAATCTCGTACTCCCGGATGCGGTCGCCCACGCTCTTATCCACATTGCTTTTGACCCGTTCCATGGAACTGTATTTCTCCACGCGGGCACGTACATACTCCTCCGACAACCCCAACTCCCGGCACAGCATTTCAATCACCGCCTCCGGGTCCTGAATCTGATTATGTATTACGGATATGGTGCATACCGTCCGATTGTCGGCCAGCACCTCACCGGTGCGGTCCAGAATACGTCCCCGGGCTGCTTTTATGCTGCGTTCCCGCTCATGAAGCTGAGTAGCTTTCTCCGCATAGTAGTCCGCCTCAAAGATCATCAGGTACACCAGGCGCACGAACAACCCCACCAGCGCCAGGCCGCAGCACAGAAAGACCGTCAATATCTTCTTTCGGTGCGCAATTTTATTATGTATTTCCGGCATAAAGAAACCTCTTCATAACCTCATATAAACCGTTACTATACTGTATTCCTGAATTTATGAGGTTATTCGTATAGTTTCCTTTACTCCAGAGGAACCCAGTCTCCGCCTATGGCATCCCCCGTGTCGGGGTCATAATGATTGCCCGTGGCCGGATCCACCCGATGGCCCGTAGCCGGGTCTATGGGAAAATCCATCCAGGCGGGCCTGCCCGCCGTGGGCGTCTGAGTGGGCTGGGGTTCCTGGCCCTCCATTTCGTCCAGCGCCTCATCCTCCGGGGTCTGGGTATACTGGTTGGTGATGGCAAGCTGCCGCTCCTCCAGTTCTTTCACCTCCTCCGGGGACAGTTCCTCCGTCATATAAATGTTCAGATAGGGCAGAACCTCCGTCAGAATATTCCGCACAATGCCCGTGGCAAACCGGGCCTGGTCCTGCTTTTCCGCATTGGCCCTGTCCACCACCACATAGATGGCGATCTGGGGATTGTCCGCCGGGGCATGACCGATAAAGGATACCACATGCTCTGTCTTGGAACGCTGCTTGGTATCTCTGTCAATGGTCTGGGCCGTGCCTGTTTTTCCCCCTATGGCATAGCCTGCGGGGCGCGCCGTCCGCCCGGTAATCCTGGAGTCATTTTCCCGCATCACCACCGCCTCGCAGTATTGACGTATCCGCTCCGAAGTGGATTCCGATATGGTCTGACGCAGTACTCTGGGTTCGATATTCTCCACTGTGGCACCATTCGCATTGGTGATCCGATCCACCATGTGAGGCTCGTAATAATAGCCTCCGTTGATCAGGGAACAGTACCCGGTAATCATCTCAATCATGGTCACGTTAAAGCCCTGTCCGAAAGAATAGGTGAACAGGTCCGTGGGGGTCATATGATCCGCGTCCAGAATCAGGGAGGCTGTCCTGGCCTCTCCCTCCAGGTCAATATTGGTCCTGAGTCCGAAGTTGAAAGCCTGCTGGAACTGGGCAAAACGATCTATGCCGATGGTCTGTGCCTCCTTCATCAGCGCCACGTTGCAGGACCAGGCGATGGCATCTTCCACGCTTACGTTTCCGTCTCCCCAGGTATTATGGCACCTGATCCTGTAACCGCCGCTCATCAAAAATCCGTCGCACTGATAGACCTCGCTGCCGTCCAGAACCCCGGTCTCCAGCCCCATGGCTGTAGTGAAGGGTTTGGAAGTGGACCCCGGCTCGTAAGTATCGCTGATACAGAAGTTCTTCCACAAGTAGTTCAGATTCATGTACAGCATGGTGTCATCCATCTCCGCAATGCTTTCCGGCGTCACATACTGCTTGGTCTTGTTGCCCTCCGCGTCCACCATCACGCTGCCGATCAGGGCATCCGTATTGCGGGTGTCATTTAAGTCATAAAAAGGGTAGCTGGCCATGGCCAGGATTTCCCCGGTATTGACTTCCATTATGATGCACCCCACATTCTCCGCCCCATTGCCGATCCTGGCCTCGTCTTTGTGGGCCTCGTTAAACTCTTTTAAATACTTTTCCACAATCCCCTGAATATTGGCGTCCAGTGTAGAATGTATGGTATAGCCGTCCTCTGCGGGCTTCACGGTTCTCTCCAGAGTGGAATCATCATTCAGATATCCGAATTCCCTGCCCGTTGTGCCGTTGAGTTCCTCGTTATAATAGGCTTCCAGGCCATATGCGCCCACATTGTCCGAACTGGTGAAGCCGATTACATCACAGGCCAATGTCCCCAGGGGATAATATCTCTTATATTCCTTCTCAAACCAGACACCCCGGATCATGCTGCCTTCCTCGTTCATGGCCGCCTGAAACTCGCTGATGGCCTCATAAGACAAACGCCTGGCCAACACATAGTAAGCAGATTTCTCGTGGGAAGCCACATAGGAACGGACAGCGTCCATATCCAGATCAAAAAACTGGTCCAGCGCCCGCAGAGTCGGCTCCATATAGTCTTTTTTCTCCAGCTTTTCCTTTTCCCGGATCACTTTTATATCCAGAATCAGATTGTACACATTCTCGCTGACGGCGAGCTGGGTCCCATTGGCATCCACGATATCTCCCCTGCGAAAGGGAATGGTAGTGCTGTCATACTGCCTCTGGGATAAAATCTGTCTTGTATACTCGTCCTCCTTATCGCCGGCAATCCGGATCAGCTGGATACTCAGCCCCGCAAAAGCCAGCAGTATCATCACATACAATACCGCCAGCTTCTTCTGCATCCTGCTGCCAAATCTCTTATCCTGCTTCCGCCGGGCCTGCCTTCCGGCCTGGGACCGGGCTGCTTTAGGCCGCCTGTCAGCCCTGTCCCTGCCTTGTTCTCTCTCTGACATATTCTAATTACCCTCGTCCACCTTGCGCACATAGTCCTGCCCTTCGTTGGAATAGGTGACGATCTGCCCTTCCTGGGGATAAACCATGCCCAACACTCCGATGGCCACCCGCTTTACTTCCTCCATATCCACGCCGCTGGTAATGCGGCTCAGTTCCTCATCGTTGGCCACACGCAGATTGTTCAGTTCTTTCTCCTGGCTGGCAATGCGTTCCGTGGCCGTGGTGATGTCGGCCTGAAGCCGGATATAGTGGATCAGAACATAGCCTGCCACACACATTGCCAGCACCAGAAACGCCAGATAGCCAAAGTTCATATGTCTGGCTTTCTCCCTGTTCTTCCGGGTGGCATTACTGGACATGCGGCGGGGCTGCTGTTCCATCTCCCTCTGCACGTCCAATTGCTGTGCCGCGTTGCCATACATATATCTCCCCGTCTGTCTGCCGGCCGGCCGTGACCCGGAGCGGGCTGACCCCTGTTCCGGCAACCGTACCGCAGAGCGGGTCCGGCTGTGACTTGAAAGCGGTTCTACGGAACGGCTCCGGCTGTAGTGCGAAGACTGTTCCACGGAACGGCTCCGGCTCTGGCGCGAAGGCTGTTCCAGGGAACGAACCCGGTCTCGGCCTGAAGGCTGTTCTGCAGAACGAGTCCTCCCAGAGTTCACCGGCTGCCCGCCGGCAGGCTGACGATCCGAAGCCAGGACCATAGGCCGAATCTCCGACCGAATATTCTGATGTACCTTTGTGCTTCTATATGCATTTGTAGGTCTGTTCCCATAAGTTGTCTGTGACATAATGCAATAAACCTTTCTTACTCTCTACTCATTTCCCCTTCAGATCCCTTTTTCTCAAATACCCTTAGCTTTGCGCTCTTTGAGCGGCTGTTCTCCTCCAGTTCCTCATGTCCCGGCAGAACCGGCTTTCTGGTAATGACATTTCCCTGGGATTGCTTTCCGCAGACGCACACCGGGAAATCCGGCGGGCAGGTGCAGGGGTTTTCTGCTCTTCTGAAAGCCGTTTTGACAATCCGATCCTCCAGAGAGTGGAAAGTGATAATGCACAAACGCCCGCCGGGGGCCAACAGGGCGATCATATCCTCCAACGCTCCCCGCAGCACCTCCAGTTCATGGTTGCATTCTATGCGGATGGCCTGGAATGTCCTCTTGGAAGGATGGCCGTTTTGCCGCATCTTTGCCGGTATGGCGGCCCTGATCACATCGCTTAACTCCCCTGTGGTCTCTATGGGCTGCCGCTCCCTGGCCTGTACAATATGCTTCGCGATATTCCTGGCGAAAGTATCTTCCCCGTAGTCTCTGATAATATGGAACAATTCCCCCTCGCTGTAGCTGTTTACAATATCCCTGGCCGTCAGAGCCTGACGCCTGTCCATCCTCATGTCCAGAGGACTGTCATAGCGGTAGGAAAAGCCCCTCTCCCGGGTGTCCAGTTGATAGGAAGAAACCCCCAGGTCCAGGACGATGCCGTCCACCTGGCTGGTCCCTCTTTCCAGCAGCGCCGCTCTGACATTGCGGTAATTGTCCCGAATCAGGGTCACTTTGTTCCCGAATTCCGCCAGACGCTGCCCTGCCGCGGCAATGGCCGCATCGTCCTGGTCAATCCCGTAGAAATGCCCCTGTTCCAGACGGCGGCACACCTCCCGGGCATGTCCGCCCCCGCCCAGCGTTCCGTCCAGGTAGGTTCCGTCAGCCTTAATATTCAGATAGTCAATAGTCTCCCGCAGCATGACGGAAAAATGATTAAATTCCATATATTTCCCCTAAATCGTAAGTCCCAGGCCCTCCATGGCTGCAGCAATGTCGTCCATATCGCTGTCCGCATCCATATTGACCCAATTCTCCCGGCTCCAAATCTCAATCCGGCTGCCCACACCCACCAGCACCACGTCCTTTTCCAGCGACGCGAATTCCCGCAAGTTGGCCGGCAGTAGTATCCTTCCCTGTTTGTCCACTTCCACCTGCGCCGCGCCGGCCAGGAAGAATCTTGCGAATTTTCTTGCCTCTTTATTGATCAGCGGCAGCGAAGTCAGCTTCTGTTCAAAAGCGTTCCAGTCGTCATTGGCGTACACAAACAGGCAGCCATCCATACCCTTTGTCACAACAAATTCATCTCCCAGTTGTTCTCTGAACTTGGAGGGGACAATTAGCCTGCCTTTTGCATCGACCGTATGATTGTACTCGCTCATAAACATCCGCAATCACCGCCTTTGCGCCGGAACTCCCGGCAAAAAAGTGGCCTGCAGCAAAGAGGATTCCGGCTCTACATTCTACCACTTTGAACCACTTACCACCACTTTACGCCACTTTTGAACTAATTCTATACTAAAACGGAAGATTATGCAAGCAAAACACATCCAAATTTACAATAAAAAAAGCGCCTTTCCTTCGCGGAAAAGCGCCAATTACTACATCTTGTATATTCATTTTTTTGAGCTACCAATTATGCTTTTTCGGTTTTGGGAGTGTCCTCCGCTTTCTCTCCGTTCCCCCTGTCGGCATTGTGCCTTAAATGAATCCTGATTCCCACATCAGCAGCTACAGCCAGTCCAAATAGTACTATACCCAACACTTGTGATACTGCGATACTGGTTCCTGCCAGCTTTAGCTGGTCTGTCCGAATGCCCTCCACAAAGAAACGAATAATGCCATAACCGCCCAGATACATCAGGCAGATCTCTCCCCGGAAGCGCTTGTGCCGATAATACAGCAATATCGCCGCCAGCAGCAACAGGTTCAGGGCACTCTCGTAGAAAAAGGTGGGGTGGACCTGGATATAATTAATGCCCTCCGTGATATGGGAGGCAATATCCTCCGTAATATCCGTGCGGTCCCGCACCGCCTCCAGCGGTATCCGCATGGCCAGAAGTCCGTCCGTGTACTTGCCGAACACTTCCCGATTGGTGAAATTTCCCCACCGCCCGATAATCTGCCCCAGCAACAGCCCTGCCATGGCCGTATCCCCGATCTCCCTGGGATCCCTCTTCTTGATCCTGCACCAGACAAACAGAGTGATAAATGCCGCGATCACACCCCCGTAGATGGCCAGGCCGCCGTTCCGCATCCGGAAGATTTCCAGCAGATTATCCTTATAGCTGTCCCATTCAAACACCACATAGTAGATCCGGGCACCAATGACGCCGAAAATCACTCCGTAAATGGCAAAATCCCAGTAATCGTCCGGATTCTGCCCGGTTTTTCTGGCTACATGGGCCGCCAGGGCAATACCGGCCATCACCCCTATGGCGATGATCACACCATACAGGGAAATGTAGAAGCCGAATATGGTAAAACCCTGGGGAACATTTCTCAGATACAACCCCAGGTTGGGAAAAGCTATGTCGTTTACTCCCATGATATCCTGCATGTCCTGCCTCCTATTTTAGTATTGCATGTTTCTCCCGTCACACATTAAATCTAAAGAGAATCACGTCACCGTCCCGAACCACATAATCCTTGCCTTCCATACCTACCAGGCCCTTTTCCCGGGCGGCCGCCAGGGATCCCTGCTCCAGCAGATCCTGATAATTGACCACCTCCGCCTTGATGAAGCCCCGTTCGAAGTCGGAGTGGATCTTACCCGCCGCCTGAGGGGCCTTGGTGCCGATCTTGATGGTCCAGGCCCTGGTCTCGTCTTCCCCGGCGGTCAGGAAACTCATTAGTCCCAGCAGGCGGTAGCTGGCAGCGATCAGCTTGTCCAGACCCGACTGAGCGATGCCCAGATCCTCCAGAAACATAGCCTTCTCATCATCGTCCAATTCCGCGATCTCCTGCTCGATCTGGGCGCAGATCACAAACACTTCGCTGTCTTCCCCGGCGGCAAAATGCCTCACCGCCTCCACATGGGAATTGGAAACACCATCGTCCGCCAGATCCCCCTCAGCCACATTGGCGGCATAGATCACCGGTTTGTAAGTCAGCAGATTGTAAGAACGCAGCAGTTCCAGTTCATCCTCATCCCCGGCTTCCATACTCTTTGCCATTCTGCCGCTCTCCAGATGCTCCTTAAGCCGCGTCAGCAGAGCCTCCTCTTTGGCCAGGGTCTTGTCCATCCGCGCCGCTTTGGCCACCTTGGCATAACGTCTCTCCAGGATCTCCAGGTCCGAAAAGATCAGTTCCAGATTGATGGTCTCAATATCCCGCATGGGGTCCACACTGCCGTCCACATGTATTACATTGGCGTCCTCGAAGCAGCGTACCACATGGACGATGGCGTCCACCTCCCGGATATTGCTCAGAAACTGGTTGCCCAACCCCTCTCCCTTGGAAGCGCCCTTTACCAGCCCCGCAATGTCCACAAACTCGATCACCGCCGGAGTCACTTTTCTGGACTGATACATATCCCCCAGCAGCTTCAGTCTTTTGTCCGGCACCGCCACGATGCCCACATTGGGGTCAATGGTACAGAACGGGTAGTTGGCAGACTCCGCGCCGGCCTTGGTCAATGAGTTGAATAAAGTGCTTTTTCCCACATTGGGGAGCCCCACGATTCCTAATTTCATAGTATCCTTCATCCTTCCTATTTATATACAGGCTTCTGAGCCTTCAGCTCTTCGTACAGCTGGCAGTAATTCCCATAGCGCAGTCTGCTGATCCGCCCCTGTTCCAAAGCCTGCCTCACGGCACAGCCCGGTTCCACCGTGTGGGAGCAGCCTCCGAAGCGGCAGTCTGCCTCATAGTCCCGCAGTTCCGGATAATACGCCGCAAGCTGCCCCTTCTCCAGCCCAAACAGTCCCAGAGAACTGAACCCCGGCGTATCCAAAATGTATGTGTCCTCTCCCAGAGCAATCAATTCCGTATGCCTGGTAGTATGTCTGCCTCTCTCAATCTTTCTGCTGATCTCCCCGGTCTCCATCACCGTGCCGGACTGCAGGCAGTTCACCAGAGAGGACTTTCCCACGCCGCTGGGCCCGGCCACCGCAGTGGTCCGGCCCCGCAGCAGTTCCGCAAGCTGCCCGATGCCCTGCTTCCCGGCGGCGCTGACCGTCAGCACCCGATAGCCGCAGGCCCGGTAAATTTCCGCATATTCCTGCCCCTTCCCCTCCCGGTCCAGATCCGCCTTGTTCAGACAGATGAGACAGGAAAGATTCTGCTGCTGCATCATAATCAGAAAGCGGTCCAGAAGATTGAAATTGGGCTGGGGATGGGTAATGGCAAAAATCACCATGGCCTGATCCACATTGGCCACCGCCGGGCGGACCAGCTGGCTGGAACGGGGCAGGAGGGTGCGGATATTCCCTGTTTTTTCCACCGGATCCAGCAGATCGATCTCCACATCGTCCCCCACCAGGGGTTTTATCTGTTCTTTGCGGAAAATCCCTTTCGCCTTGCACTCGTAAGTTCCGCAGTCCGGCACATGCACATAGTAGAACCCCGCAATCCCTTTTATAATTTTACCCCGCATAAGCAAAAACCTTCCTATTCCGGTACAAACTCGATCCTCCTCTGTACGGATTTACTCTCCGACACACCGTTCACCGTAGACGTGTAGGTCAGAGTGATGGTTCCCCACTGAGAAGTAATGCCATAGACATTCACCGGCAGGGGGAAAGAACTGGTGGTCACGTCCATCAGCACCTTCCCGGCGTCCGTCACCAAAGTGACATGTACATCGCTGCCGGAAGAATAGTCCGGGGCCTCGCTGATGGTGGGAGCCTCTATTGAAACATTCGTGCACTTGTAGGTAATGCCCGCCGCAGGATCCCGGCCCAGGCTGATCTTAAATACAATAGGGGTTCCCGGATCCAGGGGGGTTCCCGCAGAGAAATTCTGGTAGCACACCAGGCCCTCGGCGATGGTATCGCTGTACTCCTCCCCTATGGACTGCAGGATCATTCCTTTCTCATGAATCCACTCTTCCGCCTCTAATTGATCACCCCCAATGAGATTGGGCATAAGAACTTTGCCATCCTCCAGCCCCAGGCTCACACTCAGGGTGACAGTGGCTCCGCTGGCTGCAGGCTCGCCTCCCAGAGGGTTCTGATTGATCACCCTGCCCTTTTCCACCGCAGCGGAATAACTCTCCAGACGATTCACCAGAAATCCTTCCGCCGTAATCTTGCTGTATGCCTCCTCATAGGTAAGCCCTGTCACCTCCGGCACGTTTTTGGCCTCCGTCCCGGCGCTGACCGTCAGCACCACCGTGCTGTTAACCTCCACCTCGGCACCCACCGCAATATCCGTGGAAATCACCTTATTCTTCTCATAAGTATCGGATTCCACCGCAGTCACTTCGGGAACCAGGCCGATGCGCACCATCTCCTTCTTGGCATCCTCCACGTCCCAGCCCAGTACGTCCACCATATGCACGGTCAGCACACTGCTCCCGCCTTCCGGAGGCGGTGTGGTTCCTTCCGGCTGCATCACACCACTGCTTTCCTCTGCCGATGTGTCGATTTTGCTGCCGATGTCGTCCCTGTTCATGACACCGAATATCCTGCCCACCAACACCAGAATGATGGCGCAGATTACCACCCCCGCCAGAATGGCCAGCACCACTGTCACCTTTTCCATCCTGCCGTCTCCGCCGTCGTACTCATCCTCCTCGTAATACTCTTCGTCCTCGTAGTACTCCTCCTCCTGGGGAGGCCTGGTGTACTGGGAACTGAGCCGCATCTGCTCCTCATAAGCGTCCTGCCGACGGGCCTTTCTCTTGATCTGAGCCATCTCCTCCTCTGAGATGGTCCGGGTGCTGGCCTCCTCGTCCATATCCCGGGCCACCACAAAGTCCTCATCCGGGCTGATCAGGGACTGCTTTAAGTCCGCGATCACCTCCGCCATGTTCTGGTAGCGCCTGTCGGGAGACTTCTGACAGCATTTCAGTACGATGGCTTCCACACTCCCGGGAATCTCCGGCACAAACTCTTTGGGAGAAACCATCTCCTCCTGGATATGCTTGATGGCGATGGCCACCGTGGTCTCACCGTTAAAGGGCACCCGGCCTGTCAGCATCTCGAACAGAGTGACACCCAGGGAATAGATATCACTCTTTTCATCGCTGTATCCGCCTCTGGCCTGTTCCGGAGACGTGTAGTGTACAGAGCCCATCACATTGGAGGTAATGGTGTTGCTGGTGGCAGCCTTGGCGATGCCGAAATCCGTCACTTTCACCTTGCCCTCCCGGGAAATAATGATATTCTGAGGCTTGATGTCCCGGTGTATGATATGGTTGTTGTGGGCGGCTTCGATACCCATGCTCACCTGAATGGCGATGCTGACTGCCTCCTTATAGGACAGCCGGGCCTTCCGCTCAATATATTTTTTCAGCGTGATGCCTTCCACCAATTCCATGACGATATAGTAAATGTCGTTTTCCGCCCCAACATCGTATACATTGACGATGTTGGGGTGCATGAGGCTGGCAGCCGCCTGGGCCTCGATCCGAAACTTTGACACAAAATTTTCATTCTCGCTGAATTCCTGTTTCAGCACCTTCACCGCCACATAGCGGTTCAGCTTATGACACTTGGCCTTATATACATCGGACATGCCGCCGGTACCGATCTTTTCCAGAATCTCATAGCGGTCGCCTATCATCATCCCAATTTTTACCATATTACCTCTCCGTTCCCACTTCTCTTTACGGGCCAAAGCCGACTCTATGCCAGGGGCTCAATCAAAATAATGGCAATATTATCCTTGCCGCCATGGGCATTGGCCGCCTCGATCAGCCTCTGGGCTTTCTGGGCCAACTCTCCCGGGCCGCTGAGAATCTCCCGAATCTCCTCGTCCTCCAGCATATTGGTCAGGCCGTCCGAACACAACAGTACGATATCCCCCGCCGTCAGTTCCACGGTAAAGAAATCCGCCTCCACGGTATCGTTGGCTCCTATGGCCCTGGTGATGATATTCTTGTCCGGATGGTTGCGGGCCGCAGCCCTGTCGATGCCTCCCATCCGCACCATCTCCTCCACCAGGGAATGATCCCTGGTGATCTGCCGGATTCCGTCATTTACCACATAAAGCCTGCTGTCCCCCACATTTGCCACCTGTAATTGCCCCCCCAGGCAGGTGGCGGCCACCACAGTCGTACCCATGCCCTCCAGGCTTACATCCTCGCTGGCCCGCCTGCGGATCTGGGTATTGGCCATCTCTATGGCTTTCTGCAGAATCGGCACCGGGTCTTTTTCCAGGGATCTCTCAATATGGTTGCAGATGGTCTCCACCGTATATTTTGACGCGTATTCTCCGGCCTTATGCCCTCCCATGCCGTCTGCCACAATGAACAGATTGGGCAGGTTCCCAATGGCCCGTTCCGAACTGAATACATAGTCCTGGTTCTGTCTTCTCTTCCTGCCGATATCGGTGATTGAAAACGTCTTTAGCACGTCTGATCCTCCTGCATATAGGAACGTCTGAGCTGCCCGCAGGCGCCGTCGATGTCCCTCCCCATTTCCCTTCTTATAGTAACATTAATTCCATTTTTTTCAAGCATATTTTTAAATGCCTGTATCCGTCCCGCTTCCGACTGCACATATTCCCGCTCTTTGATGGGATTCACCGGGATCAGGTTCACATGGCAGCGCAGCGGCCCCGCCAGAGCGGCAAGCAGTCGGGCGTCCTCCCGGGTATCATTGACGCCTCCCACCAGGCTGTACTCAAAGGTAATGCGCCTGCCCGTCCGTTCAAAATACTCCCTGCAGGCCTCCATCAACTCCCCGATGCCGTACCGATTGGCCACAGGCATAAGACTCCTGCGCTTTTCGTCCGTGGCGGCGTGTAAGGAAAGGGCCAGGGTGATCTGCAGCTTCTCCCGGGCCAGCTTCCGCATCTGGGGCACCAGGCCGCAGGTGGACACCGTGATATTTCTGGCGCTGATGTGCAGACCCTTCTCATCCGTCAGCAGTTCCAGGAACCGTACCAGACTGTCATAATTGTCCAAAGGTTCCCCCGTGCCCATGACTACCACATTGGACACCCGCTCCCCGGTGAGCAGGCTGATGGCATAGACCTGATCCAGCATCTCCCCCGGCAGCAGGTTCCGCACCAGTCCTCCCAGGGTGGAAGCACAGAAGCGGCAGCCCATACGGCAGCCCACCTGGGAGGAGATGCACACGCTGTTGCCATGCTTATAACGCATCCACACACTCTCCACCACATGGCCGTCCTCCAGGGCAAAAAGGAATTTTTTGGTACCGTCTATCCGGGACTCCTGCACCTGCACCCGGCGCAGAGTGGTACAGGCATATTGTTCCGCCAGCCTCTCCCGCAGCCCTTTGGGAAGATTGGTCATATCCTCATACGACCGGGCCAGCTTTTGGTGCAGCCACTGATAGAGCTGATTTGCCCGGAAGGGCTTTTCCCCCAGGGCCGCCAGTTCCCGTTCCAGCTCCGTGAGAGCCAGAGATTTTATATCTGTTTTTCCGTTCTGATTCTCCCACGCCATACTTTCCTCTTTCCCTGAAACCGCGAGTCTCTCTCCGGCTTATATGTTCATAGATCCATGATGTCATTTATCGTCTTCCAGCCGCCTGAACCTGGCATAAAAAAAACCGTCCATATGGGCCTGCCGCGGCAGCAGTTGTTGGCTTTCCTCCAGGACAAAGGGAAAATTCTCGCAGATCCAGTCACAATTCTCCTGATTTTCCCGCCTGTTTATGGTACAGGTGCTGTACATCAACACGCCTCCCGGCTTTACATACTGCCAGCTTCCCCGGATGATCCGGCGCTGCAGCTTTATCAGTTCCTCCAGACTATCCGGTGTCACATGGTATTTAATATCCCTTTTTTTGCCCAGAACCCCCAAGCCGGAACAGGGCACGTCCATAAAAACCACATCCGCGCTGCCCGCCTTGTCGGGGTCCTCCCGGCAGGCGTCCCACAGTTCCAGTTCCAGCTTTTCTTCCATTCCCAGGCGGCAGGCGTTTTCCCGGATTCTGTCCAGCTTGTGCTCCGAAACGTCCCGGGCCAGTACATGGGAGACTTTCTCCGCCGCCAGTAGGGCTTTTCCGCCGGGAGCAGCGCACACGTCCATGACCCGGTCTCCCTCTTTCAGACCCGCCGCCTCCACGCAGCGCATGGAACTGACGTCCTGCACCATAAACGCGCCCTCCTCATAGCCCTCCAGCGCCGCCACCCCCAGAACCCCTTCCAGGTAATAAGCATAGTCCAAATACTCCGACCGGGTCACCTGTACTCCTCTTTGCTGCCATTTGAGAAGATAGTCCCGGCGCTGCTCCTCCGTCACTCCCCAGGTGAAGCGAATGGTCACCGGATGGACTGCCAGCAGCTGCTCCAGCAGTTCCCGGGTCTGTTCCCGTCCATATTCCGCCAGCCACATCTCCACAATCCACCGAGGCATGGAATATCTCACGGACAGATAGAGAAGAGGCTCCGCCTCCGGGTCCGGCAGAGGAAGACTGTCCTTCCGGGAAGCTATTTTCCGCAGCACTCCGTTCACAAAACCTTTCAGGTTGGTAAATTTCCGTTTGCCGGCCAGTTTTACCGCCTCGTTGCAGGCGGCGCTGTGGGGCACGCCGTCCATATACAGAATCTGGTACACTCCCATACGCAGAAGGCAGCGAATCAGGGGCTTCATCCCGGACACCGGCACGCTGGAAAATTGGTCCAGCAGATAGTCCAACTCTATCCTGCGCTCCACACAGCCCTCGGCCAGCCGCTTGATAAAGCGCTTGTCCTGACTGTCCAGATAATCATATTTATCCAGCGCCGCCTTTACGGCCTGATTGGAATAAACCCTGCTGCGCTCCATCTCCAGCAGGGTATCCAGCACGATCTCCCTTATATTTTCAGCCATAGCCCTCTTCCTTTTGCCGTTCAACTCTCAATCGTCCCTGCGGCGTCCGCCGCCGAAAAGCAGGATCAAACGCAGAAGCTGCAGTACCGCCGCCAGCGTGCCCGCCACATAGGTCATGGCGGCGGCGCCAAGCACCTTCCGGCAGCCCCTGTTCTCCTGAGCCGTTACAATGCCATAATGCTCCAGCCGTTCCAGAGCCCTGCCGGAGGCATTGAATTCCACCGGCAAAGTTGCCAGCTGGAACACCACGGTGAGGGCAAAGGCGATGATCCCAAGCTGGATCAGCAGCTGATTCCAACTCAGCACCACTCCCAGAAGGATCAGGGGCATGCTGGCATTGCTGCCGATGTTCACCACGGGCACCAGCGCCGACCGAATCCGAATGGGGGTATATCCCTGGGCATGCTGTATGGCATGGCCGCACTCATGGGCGGCCACACCCATGGCCGTAATACTCCTGCCGCTGTAATTCTGGTGGGAAAGGCGCACCACATTGGACTGCGGATCAAAATGATCCCCGCCGTTGCTTCCCAGATCCTCCACCTGCACCTGGTATAATCCCTCATTGTCCAGTATGCGTCTGGCACATTCCGCCCCGGTGATGCCCTTGCTGTTGTGCACCTGATGGTACTTCCTCATGGCGGAGTTCACCATGGCGCTGGCCCCCAGACTGATCAGAAGCCCTATAATCACCAAAATATAAGTTGGATCCCAATAAAACATAACAAACCTCCTATTAGAGTTCCGCATTCCCCCTTCAACCACACGAGACTGTTGATCCATATCAGGCCGC
>BLLU01000169.1 GCA_011959105.1 Lachnospiraceae bacterium
TGACGAGCGAAGCGACAGCGGAAACCGCAAGGTTTACGCTGCTCTGCCCGTAGTCTTTGTTTATTCCCCCCCCCCACCCCAAAAGGAGATTGCCATGTCATCTGCCGTATATGAAAAGCTGAAAAAATGCGAATCCTGCATTCGCCAAGTCACGGATTTTATCCCTAAAGTTGCCATCGTTTTAGGCTCCGGTCTGGGCGACTATGCGGATACGATCCGGGTGACGGCCCAAATACCCTACGGGGATATTGAAGGTTTTCCCGTATCCACCGTACCGGGACATGACGGCCGGTTTATTTTCGGATATGTGGGCGATGTGCCGGTGGTGTGCATGAAGGGCCGGGTACATTATTACGAAGGGTACCCTATCAGCGATGTGGTGCTGCCGATCCGGCTGATGAAGCTGCTGGGCGCGGAATTTCTTTTCCTGACCAACGCCTCCGGCGGCGTAAATACTTCCTTTCACGCCGGGGATCTGATGCTGCTTACCGATCACATATCCTGCTTTGCACCCAATCCGTTGATCGGGGCCAATATTGAAGAACTGGGAACCCGTTTCCCGGATATGAGCCATGTGTATGATCCGGGGTTACAGGAGATCATAAAGACGGTGGCTGTGGAGCAGCGGATTTTTCTGCAGCAGGGAGTGTATGCCCAACTTACGGGGCCTTCTTTCGAGACTCCGGCGGAGATCCGTATGCTTCGAACCCTGGGGTGCGACGCCGTGGGCATGAGCACGGCAGTGGAAGCGGTGGCTGCGGCTCATATGGGCATGAGGATCTGCGGTATCTCCTGTGTATGCAATCTGGCGGCAGGCATGACGGCCAATCCTCTGTCTCACAGGGAAGTGCAGGCAGCGGCGGACGAGGCGGCTCCCAGATTTAAAAAACTGGTGACGGAAGCGGTGAAACGTTTTGGAGAAATCCGATAGGGCGGAACCGGAGACGGATTCAGATGGCAGTTCACGAAAAGAGGTCCTTATGAATAAATATTTACAGGACAGGGAATTGATACGGGCGGCTCTGGAGGCCAGGGTGCGGGCGTATGCCCCCTATTCGGGCTATCTGGTGGGAGCGGCTCTGCTCACGGCGAGCGGAACGGTTTTCCAGGGCTGCAACATTGAAAATGCTTCCTATGGGGCCGCTAACTGCGCCGAGCGGACAGCATTTTTTAAGGCAGTGAGCCAGGGGGAAAGGGAATTTCTGGCCATTGCCATTGTGGGAGGCAGCCGGGAGACCGGGCAAGGGGAGGTTTTTCCGAATCTGGCATATCCCTGCGGCATATGCAGACAGGTAATGAGAGAGTTCTGCGGTCCGGATTTCCGCATTCTGGTGGGCAGAAGCACGGAGGAATTCCGGGAATATACTTTGGAGGAACTATTGCCGGAGAGTTTTGGGCCTGCATGGAAGCAACGGGACTGTCAAAATTAGGGAAATAGAAAAAAGGGGAACGAAAAAGGAATGAATTTAAGATTATATAATGCCAGAATCCTGACCATGGAGCCGGGCAGGGACATCTTTCGGGGTGAGGTCTGGGTTAAAAACGAAAAAATCGTCTATGTGGCGGATCAGGAAGAGATTGAGAGGGAGTGGAGGGGAGAGGGTGTCCCCCACATCTCCTGGGACTATGAGGTGGACTGTGAGGAGAATCTGCTGATGCCCGGTTTTAAGGATGCCCATACCCACTCGGCCATGACTTTCCTGCGCTCCGCATCGGATGATGTGCCTTTGCAGAGTTGGCTGCAGGAGAAAGTGTTTCCCTTGGAGAAGAAGCTGACGGACCAGGATATTTATCAGATGACCCGTCTGGCGGTGCTGGAATATCTTACCAGCGGCATCACGGCTATCTTTGATATGTATCTGCGGCCCGATGTCACGGCCAGGGCCTGCCTGGACATGGGGATGCGCTGTGTGCTGGTCAGCGGCCTGAACGATTTTACCTCCTCCATAACCCAGGTGGAAGAGGAATATATGCACTGGAACCGTAAGAATCCCCTGATCAGTTATCAACTGGGCTTTCATTCGGAATACACCTGCGACCGGGCGCTGATGGTGCAGTTGTCCGGGCTGGCCCACAGGCACAGGGCCCCCGTATTTACTCATATGTCCGAAACTATGGAGGAGGTGCGGGGCTGTAAGAAGAAATATGGCATGACGCCGGCATTCTTTCTGGATTCTCTGGGAATGTTTGACTTCGGGGGCGGCGGTTACCACTGCGTGCATATGACGGAGTCGGACATGGATGTGTTTCAGCGGCGGCGTATGTATGTGATTACCAACCCGGCTTCCAACGCCAAACTGGCCAGCGGCGTTGCACCCATACGGGACTATGTGAGCCGGCAGATCCCTGTAGCCATCGGTACGGACGGCGCCGCCAGCAACAATGCGCTGGATATGTTCCGGGAAATGTTTCTGGTATCCGGTCTGTCTAAGCTGCGGGAGATGGACGCCGCCAGTCTGGATGCCATGGAAGTGCTGCGTATGGCCACGGTGAACGGGGCCAGGGCCATGCGCCTTCACAGGGCGGATGTGCTGGCCAAGGGGAAACTGGCCGATATGATTCTGCTGGACTTGAACCAGCCCAATATGCAGCCCATTCACAATATTCCCAAAAATCTGGTCTACAGCGGCAGCAAGGCCAATGTGAAAATGACCATGATCAACGGCAAAATCCTGTATAAGGACGGCTGCTTCAACGTGGGAGAAAAACCTGAACATATTTACAAAACCTGCAACGCAATCGTACAGAGGTTGTTATCTGAGTAAGCGATTACTCGGACATCAATAGTCACTGTCAACCAAATTTCCAAAGAGCCGTTCACAGACAGGAACAATGATCTGTGAACAGTAACAAACGGCCGCTTTGGCGGCAGAAATGAGAGGGAAAAATGTTAGAAAAGTTCTTCAAACTCAGGGAGAATAACACCAATGTAAAGACCGAGGTCATGGCCGGTATTACCACATTCATGACCATGGCTTATATATTGGCTGTCAATCCCAACATCCTTTCCGCGACCGGAATGGATCCGCAGGCCATCCTGCTGGCTACGGCACTGGCTTCCTTTTTGGGAACGCTGATGATGGCGCTGCTGGCCAATTATCCTTTTGCGCTGGCCCCTGGTATGGGCCTGAACGCCTATTTTGCCTACACCGTTGTCATCGGCTATGGGTACTCCTGGCAGATTGCTTTGCTGGCCGTGTTTATCGAAGGCCTGATCTTTATCGTGCTGTCTGCCACCAATGTGAGGGAGGCGATTTTCAACGCCATTCCCATGACGCTGAAGTCTGCGGTGAGTGCCGGCATCGGCTTGTTTATCGCCTTTATCGGCCTGCAGAATGCCAAGATTGTGGTAAACAATGACTCTACTTTGGTCACATACCAGAATTTTAAAGAGAATTTTAATTCCGTGGGAATGGGAGCCCTGTTGGCTCTGCTGGGAGTGCTTATCACCGCTTTCCTGCTGATCAAGAAGGTGAAGGGCGGCATATTGTTCGGCATTCTGATCACCTGGGTTCTGGGAATTGTCTGCGAACTTGTGGGTCTCTATGTGCCCAATCCGGATCTGGGAATGTTTTCCGTGATTCCCTCTGCTTTTGTGTCCTTTGATTTTTCACCCCTGGGCAATACCTTCGGGCAGGTGTTCAAGGCGGATTTCGGAACCGTCAGGATCATGGATATGATCCTCATTGTGTTCGCGTTCCTGTTTGTGGATATTTTTGACACCCTGGGAACCCTGATCGGCGTATCTTCCAAGGCCAACATGTTGGACAAGGACGGCAAGCTGCCCCGGATCAAGGGCGCGCTGCTGGCAGACGCCATCGCCACTTCCGCAGGCGCGGTACTGGGTACTTCCACCACCACCACTTATGTGGAAAGCGCATCCGGCGTGACCGAAGGCGGCAGGACCGGGCTGACTGCCGTGGTGACCGGTCTGCTATTCCTGCTGGCCATCGTGTTCTCTCCTCTGTTCCTGACCATTCCTTCCTTTGCCACCGCACCGGCCCTGATCATAGTGGGCTTTTATATGATCGGTTCCGTGGCTAAGATTAACTGGGAAAACATGCTGGAATCCATCCCGGCATTTCTGTGCATCCTTTCCATGCCCCTTATGTACAGCATTTCCGAGGGTATTGCCGTGGGCGTGATCTCCTGGACAATCCTGCATCTGTGTGCCGGCAAGGCTAAGGGCAAGGTGAGCATACTGATGTATGTGCTGACTGTGCTGTTTGTTCTCAAGTATATCTTCCTGTAATACGCCGGGGAGTATCCGGCAGGGCAGGCGAAACCGCCTGCCCTGCTTTTATAGCTTGTAAGGAGATTATTTTGTATGGAGTATCTGTTTTTTTGGGGAGCCATGGGGCTGTTTGTCCTGTTTCTGGCAGGACAGGGCATTCTGGCCGATCGGCAGGAGAAGAAGCGTTTCGAGAAGAAGCTGTACGACAGCTATGGAAAACGTCCGGACAAAGAATACAAGGTGGAGCGCTTTGTACGGATTCCCGGATACTATGAACACCACAGATGTCCGGGCCAGATCGACGATATCACCTGGGATGACCTTTCCATGGATCAGGTATTCGTGCGTTTGAATTATACCATCTCGTCCAGCGGGGAGGAAGTGTTGTATCACATGCTGCGCACCCCGGCCCGGTCCCGGGAGGAACTGCAGTATTTTGACAATGTTATCACATATTTCATGGAACACCAGGACGAGCGGGTGGCGTTTCAGAAGATTATGAATCGCCTGGGCAGTACCGGGAAGTTCTCTCTGTATGACTATCTGGAATATCTGCATACCCTGGGCGACAGATCCAATGCCAGGGACATCCTTGTGAATCTGTTATACATTCCCGCCATTGCGGCGTTGTTTTTCAGTCTGCCCTTGGGGTTGGCGGCCATGGCCATATTGATGGTCTATAACATTGCCACCTACCTGGGGATCAAGCGGGAGATAGAGCCCTATATCACCAGTCTGGCCTATATCGCCCGGCTTCTGGGTGCGGCCCGGGATACGGCAGGACTGAAACTGTCGGTATGTGAACGGGAGAACGGTTTGCTTTTACAGGGAAAAAAAGCGCTGGATAAGTCCCAGCGCGGATCCTTCTGGGTATTTTCCAGGGCAGGGGCTGCCACAGGAGGGAGTCCGCTGGACGTTCTGCTGGATTATGTACGGATGGCATTTCATGTGGATCTGATCTTTTTCAACCGCATGCTGCGGGAGATCGGTAAGCATGGGGAAGAGGTGGATCAACTGATCACCACCCTGGGATACCTGGAGTCGGCTGTCAGCATCGCCATGTACAGGGCAAGCCTGGACGCGGAGGGATGTTGCTGGTGCAGGCCGGATCTGCTGGGGAAGGGGCTGGAGGCGGAGCAGCTTTATCATCCGCTGATCGATCATCCCGTGAAAAACAGTATCTCTGCGGAGCGGGGCGTGCTGCTGACAGGCTCCAACGCTTCGGGCAAGTCCACCTTTCTGAAGACGGTGGCCCTGGGGGCCCTGATGGCCCAGACCCTGCATATGGTGTTGGCCGAATGCTACAGCGCCCCCATGTATCGGATCTTTTCCTCCATGTCCCTGCGGGATGATCTGGAGGGCGGAGAGAGTTATTATATCGTGGAAATCAAATCTCTGAAGCGGATACTGGACGCCATGAAAGAGGGAGATCCGTGGCCGGTATTGTGCTTTGTGGACGAGGTGCTGCGGGGAACCAACACAGTGGAGCGGATTGCGGCAGCCACCCAGATCCTGATCAGTCTCACCGGAGCCGGAGTTCTGTGTTTCGCTGCTACGCATGATATTGAACTGACGGAACTTTTATCCGGACTGTATGACAATTACCATTTTGAGGAGGAAATACGGGACGGTGACATTCTCTTTAACTATACTCTTCGGGAGGGCAGAGCCAACAGCCGCAATGCCATCCGGCTGCTGGAGATTATGGGTTATGACTGTTCCATCATACAGAAAGCCCAGAGACAGGCCGAGGATTTTCTGGTGAAGGGAATCTGGAAACTGTCTTGACGGGAACCGGTAAGTATTGCTATAATATTTTTTATATCGGAATTATTAATGCGGCGGTGTTATCGGATATCGGTCCAGGGCGACAGGTATTTCGCGGAGCTGCCAAACCATGGGAGGCATTGATTTTATGATCGCATTTTTCAATTCGTTTTTATCTTATCTGTTGCTTATGCTGGTGATTGTGGTAGTGGCCGGGGCGGCGATCTTTGCAGGCATCACCATGCGGAAGAAAAAGAACCTGACGGAGTCTGGGGAGGATGCGGGAGCCGGGCAAGCAGATGGAGAGTAATGGGAAGATCACCACATTATTGTGGGATGTGGACGGAACACTTTTGGATTTTGACTATTCCATGCGGGGAGCATTGCGGAAATGTTTTCATACCCTGGGAAAGCCTCTTACGGAGGAGATGATTCTGCGCTACAGCCAAATCAATGACGGCTACTGGAAGAGGCTGGAGCGGGGGGAAGTCACGAAAGAGGAACTTCTGCCCGGCAGATTTCGGGATTTTTTTGCCGAGTATGGACTGACGGGAATTGACATGGAGGCTTTCCTGAAAGAATTCCAGAACGGTCTTGGGCAAATCTATGCCTTCCGGGATGATGCGCTGACGGTGGTAAAATCCCTGCAGGGCCATTACAGGCAGTATGTGGTGACCAATGGAGTGAAGGCTACCCAGGAGAGTAAACTGAGCCTTTCAGGGCTTTTGGAGGTCATGGACGGGGTATTCGTCTCTGAGGCCGTTGGACATGCCAAGCCCAGCCGGATTTTTTTTGATTATTGTCTGGAGCATGTGGAGGAAAAGGACAGGAATCGGATAATGATTATCGGGGATTCCATGACCAGCGATATTTTGGGCGGGATACAGGCCGGGATAAGGACCTGCTGGTACAATCCCCAGGAAAACTCCTGCGGCTCTGCCTATAGGGCAGATTATGAGATTGGGATTCTGCAGCAGATTTACGAGGTGCTGGGGATCTATGTATAGGCATTTTCGGCGGGAATTCCCGGCTACCATAGCCTGACCAGGGTACATGCCCGGCCGGGCTTCTTTTTTGCCGCTGCGGACCCATACCGCAGCAGGAAGGGGGATGCAGGCATATGGCGAGGGCATCGGGACAGAAACTGAAACTATTGTATCTGGCCAAAATCCTGGCGGAGGAGACGGACGAGGGACATGCCATCAGCACCCAGGAACTGATCGGCCGTCTGGAGAGCCTGGGAATCCACAGCGAGCGCAAGAGTATCTATGACGATATAGCCTGCCTGCAGCAGTTCGGCTATGATATCCTGCAGATGCAGAGCAGGCAGGGCGGCGGCTATTATATGGTAGGCAGAGAGTTTGAACTGGCGGAGTTGAAGCTATTGGTGGACGCAGTCCAGTCTTCCCGGTTCATCACGCCAAAGAAGTCCCGGGAACTCATCGGCAAGCTGGAAAAGCTGGCCAGCCGGCATGATGCGGGAAAGCTGCGCCGGCAGATCCATGTGGTGGGCCGGGTTAAAGCGGGGAACGAGAGTGTCTACTATGGTATTGACGCTCTGCACCGGGCGATTCAGGAGAACCGCCAGATTACTTTCCGGTATTTGGAGTGGAACGAACAGGGGCAGTTGGTTCCCCGCAGACAGGGCAGGCCTTACCGAGTCAGCCCCTGGGCGCTGCTCTGGCGGGAGGAAAATTATTATCTGCTGGCCTGGGACGGAGACGCCGGTATGATGAAGCATTACCGGGTGGACAAGATGGCGGAGGTGGAAGTACTTGCGGAGGAGCGGCTGGGGCAGGAGGCATTCGGCAGACTGGATCTGGCAGTGTATGCGGACAAGACTTTCGGCATGTACGGAGGCAGAGAGGAGACCTTGGTACTGGAACTGCCGCGGCAGATGGCGGGCGTGGTGCTGGACCGTTTCGGAAAGGATACGCCGCTGCGCAGGGAGGGGGAAGATCGTCTGCGGGCCAGGATTGCTGTAGTGGTCAGCGATCAGTTTTACGGGTGGCTGGCGGGGCTGGGCAGAGGCGTCCGGATCCTGGGGCCCCGATGGGTCAGGGAGGAATATTGCGGCAGGCTGCAGGAAATACTGGAACAATACCCGGACCGAACATAGCCCGGTGCGGGAAAACCCGATGTACGCGGCATAACCGGCTAGTCAATAGGAAACCTTCAAAAATTGTCACTAATTTTCGAAACATTTTTCGGCAATATTTATTCATATCCTTCGTTGACAATATAGGCGCTTCTATTTTATACTAGATTTTGTACACCAAATATGGGTGTAATGTGGATACAGACACTATATATAGTAGGTGGCAGCCACAATAGATGGGAAAGGGATGGATGGAATGAACAATATGGCAGTACAGGAAACGAAAATCGCAGAGGATTATGGCATTATATTCAAGCCTGAGAAAACGGTGTATGTCATCAAGAAAGATGGCAGCAAGGAAGCCTTTAATGTGCAGAAGGTGATCGACGCCGTGGGCAAAAGCGCCTATCGTGCCCTGACAAAGTTTACCGATGAGGAGAAGCATCATATCTGCCAGTATGTGGTGGACAAGGTGGACGAGTTGGGCCAGGCGGAAATCCCCATTCCCATCATGCACAATATCGTGGAGAGCGCATTGGAACAGGTGAAGCCTGTTGTGGCCAAGAGTTACCGGGATTATCGCAACTATAAACAGGACTTTGTTCGGATGCTGGACGATGTGTACAAGAAGAGCCAGTCCATTATGTATGTGGGAGATAAGGAGAATGCCAATACGGACTCGGCCCTGGTGTCCACCAAGAGAAGCCTGATTTTTAATCAGCTCAACAAGGAACTGTATCAGAAGTTTTTTATGACTACCGAGGAGATCCAGGCCTGTCGTGACGGATACATTTATGTCCACGATATGTCCGCCCGCAGGGATACCATGAATTGCTGCCTGTTTGATGTGGAAAATGTGCTGCGGGGCGGCTTTGAGATGGGCAATGTGTGGTATAATGAACCCAAGACTCTGGATGTGGCCTTTGACGTGATCGGAGATATCGTGCTCAGCGCCGCCAGCCAGCAGTACGGCGGATTTACCGTGCCCAGCGTGGATCTGATTCTGGAACCTTATGCGGAAAAAACATATCGGAAATATCTGGATAAATATGCCCGGCTGGGAATTGACCCGGAAACGGCGGAGGCGGAGGCCAACGCAGATGTGGTACGGGAGTTTGAGCAGGGCTTCCAGGGCTGGGAGTATAAGTTCAACACCGTGGGAAGCAGCCGGGGGGATTATCCCTTTATCACGGTGACTGCGGGGACGGGCACCGGCCGCTTTGCCCGGCTGGCCACCATTTCCATGCTCAACGTGCGCAGGAAGGGACAGGGCAAGGCGGAGTGCAAGAAGCCTGTGCTGTTCCCCAAGATTGTGTTTCTGTTTGACGAAAACCTGCACGGTCCCGGGAAGCCGCTGGAGGATGTGTTTGAGGCAGGGGTATTGTGTTCTTCCAAGACCATGTATCCGGACTGGCTGAGTCTGACCGGCAAGGGCTATGTGGCCAGCATTTATAAGAAGTATGGCAAGATCATATCCCCCATGGGATGTCGGGCCTTCCTGTCCCCCTGGTATGAGAGGGGAGGCATGCATCCTGCGGACGATCAGGACATGCCTGTTTTCGTGGGCCGGTTCAACATAGGGGCCATTTCCCTGCATCTGCCCATGATTTTGGCCAAGTCCCGGAAGGAGAGCCGGGATTTCTATGAGGTGCTGGACTATTATTTGAATCTGATCCGCCAGCTTCATATCCGTACGTATGCGTATCTGGGGGAGATGCGAGCCTCTACCAATCCGCTGGCCTATTGTGAAGGCGGTTTTTTGGGCGGCCATCTGAAGCTGACCGATAAAATCAAGCCTCTGCTG
Organism: Lachnospiraceae bacterium; assembly: GCA_011959105.1. Taxonomy (GTDB): domain Bacteria; phylum Bacillota; class Clostridia; order Lachnospirales; family Lachnospiraceae; genus Acetatifactor. Next base: position 9,904 of record BLLU01000169.1, read on the forward strand.
AAATCTGCCACCGCCAGTTTTGGCATTACGGCCCTGAACGAATTACAGGAATTGTATAATGGCAAGAGCCTGGTGGAGGACGGGGCTTTCGCGCTGGAGGTCATGGAGTATATCAACAACCGGGTTACGGAGTTTAAGGAGGAGGACGGCAATCTATACGCCATTTATGGTACCCCTGCGGAAAATCTCTGCGGTGTGCAGGTCAGACAGTTCCGCAAAAAGTACGGTATTGTGGAGGGTGTTTCCGACAGGGAGTATGTGAGCAACAGCTTCCATTGCCATGTTTCCGAGGATATTACTCCCATTGAGAAGCAGGATATGGAGGATCGGTTCTGGAATCTGTGCAATGGAGGCAAGATTCAGTATGTGAAGTATCCCATCGACTATAATATGGATGCGATAAAGACTTTGATTTACCGCGCCATGGACATGGGATTTTATGAGGGAGTGAACCTGTCCCTGGCCTACTGTGACGACTGCGGACACCAGGAACTGGAGATGGATGTGTGCCCTAAGTGCGGCAGCCGTAATCTCACCAAGATTGACCGTATGAACGGCTATCTGTCCTATTCCCGGGTTCATGGGGATACCAGGCTGAATGAGGCGAAGATGGCGGAGATTGCGGAAAGGAAGTCCATGTAATATGCGATACCATAATATAACCAAGGACGACATGCTAAACGGGGATGGTCTGCGTGTCGTACTGTGGGTGGCAGGCTGCAGCCATCGCTGCAGGGAGTGTCACAATCCTCTGACCTGGGATCCGGACGGAGGTTTGCTCTTTGACGAGGCCGCCAGGCAGGAGATTTTTGCCCAGTTGGACAAGAAGTATATTTCCGGAATCACTTTCTCCGGGGGAGATCCGCTGCATCCGGCCAATCGGCCGGAGGTGCAGGGCCTTATGACGGAGGTAAAGGAAAGATATCCGAACAAGACCATCTGGCTTTACACCGGGGATGTCTGGGAAAACATTTTGCAGGATCCTCTGATGCGGTTTGTGGATGTGCTGGTGGACGGCGAATTCCAGGTGGAGAAAAAAGATCCGAAACTTCTTTGGAAAGGCAGTTCCAACCAGAGGGTTATTGATGTACAGGCTTCCCTGAGACAGCCGGATCCCCTGATACCGGCGCTGCATTGCGGGGATTATGCGGGAGATGGGGACGGAGTCTTTCACGCTGCCCGGGGCGGGGTGCTTGACGGGCCGTCCTGCGGTATGAAATAGCGGACAAGGGAGGTAAAGATGAGAAGAATAGCCAGATTTCACAAGGTCAGTCTGCAGCAGTTCCTGTCTGCGTTGGAAGAAGTATTTCCCGGATATTCCAGGGAGGAGGTCATGGAAATTCACGCTGCCATCAGGCTGCCGGAACGCGCCACCAAGGGCAGCGCGGGATATGATTTTTTCTCCCCCGTGGCTTTTTCCCTTATGCCCGGCGCATCCATCAAGGTGCCCACGGGCATAAGGGCCGAGATGGAGGAGGGCTGGGTGCTGAAGCTATACCCCCGGAGCGGCCTGGGCTTCAAATACCGTCTGCAACTCAACAACACGGTGGGAATCATTGACAGCGACTACTTTTATTCGGACAATGAGGGGCATATTCTGGCCAAAATCACCAACGACTCCCGGGAGGAGCGGACTGTGGAAATCCAGGCGGGCATGGGCTTTATGCAGGGGATCTTTCTGGAATATGGTATCACTATGGATGATGATGCCAGAGGGATTCGGAATGGGGGTCTGGGAAGTACCACAATCTGAATACAGGCAAAGAATTCAAATTCTACAATCTTTCAAAAGACTAAGCCAGTCTTTCCGTAATTTCGAACTTCTTGCTGGGCGGGAGCCTATATCCCATGGAATATGTATCCACAGACACAGCAGGAAGGGAGGATTACCTTTCCTGCGAATTACATTTTCAGAAAGGAAAGGGAACATTATGGAAAAAATCAAACAGATGGAAGAGGCGGAAAAGCAGGCGTTGGCCAGCGTCAGGATGCCTCATGACAAGGGTTACAAAAAAAGCCTGTCAAGGCCCGGGGAATTTCTGCATTTCCTCAAAAAGTACGTAAAAGCGGACTGGATGATGGGATTGGAAGAATCTGATTTGGTCCTATGTGACAAGGAAATGCTGGAACGGGACTATGAGGGCAAAGAAGCGGATTTGCTCTATAGAGTGTACATGCCTGAAGGCAGAGAAGTATATATTTTTATTTTACAGGAACTACAGTCTTATGTTGACTATACGATGATATTCCGCATTCTGGTTTATATAGTTAACACATTGGTGAAGTATTTTCTCGATACGAACAAAAATGAGCGGGAAAGGGCAGGGTTCCGACTGCCGGCCATGGTTCCCATTGTGTTTTACAACGGCCAAAGCAAATGGACTGCCGCCACAAGCATGAGAGAATACCAGAACAACGGTACTATTTTTGGCGATCACATTTTGAATTTGGAGTATTATCTGGTTGATCTGACAGATGTTGAGGAAGAATACATATTGTCTACGAATACAGTTTTAGACAATATTATGTATTGCGACAAATACAGAAAGAAGCTGGAATTAGCCGGTGCAATCCGGGCGGCATATGGCAGGATCAGGGAATTGGGACTTCAGGAAAGGGAAGAATTTCGCAACTGGGTAAAGTATGTATTGTTGTCGGTCAGTAAGAACAAGGAAGCCGTGATAAATGAGATATTGAGTTGGGCCGGAAATGGGGAGGATGACATGGCGTTTGAATACAATATAGTCAGAGTACTTAGGGAAGAACGGGAAAAGGAAAAAGCAGAAGGAAAAGCAGAAGGAAAAGCAGAAGATATTTTGGAACTGCTTTTAGACATCGGTTCCGTCAACGATGCGCTGCGAGACAGGATTTTCAGCCAAAAGGACTTGGATGTTTTGAGCAAATGGCATAAATTAGCTGCCAGGGCCCAATCAGTCGAAGAATTTGAACGGCAATCTCTCATTTTTGACTGACAACTCACCCTTTTGTCAATTTACAAATACAGGGTTTTATGATAACATGAGAAACGGATACGTCTCGGGATGTGTCCGTTTTGTAATGTCAAAAATGTACGGCAGACACAGTGGGACAAAAGAGCCGTTTCGCGGCAGAAGCGAGGTAAATGTGAACGAAGATCTGAAAGTGGAAGATATTAAGGTGGAGGATCTGACTCCCATGATGCAGAAATATCTGGAGACAAAGGAGGAGCATCCGGACTGTATCCTGTTCTATCGGTTGGGTGATTTTTATGAAATGTTTTTTGAGGACGCACTGACTGCATCCCGGGAATTGGAGATCACGCTGACAGGCAAAAGCTGCGGCCTGGAAGAACGGGCTCCCATGTGCGGCGTGCCCTATCACGCAGTGGAAGGATATCTGAGCAAGCTGGTGGCCAAGGGGTACAAGGTGGCCATCTGTGAGCAGGTGGAGGACCCCAGGCTGGCCAAAGGCCTGGTGAAACGAGAGGTGGTGCGGATCGTCACCCCGGGCACCAATCTGAACACCCAGTTTCTGGAGGAGGGGAAGAACAATTATCTGATGTGCGTCACCTTTACCCCCGCAGGCATCGGCCTGGCGGCGGCAGATGTGACCACTGGCGATTTTTATATGACGGAAGTGGAAGACCTGCGAAGGCTCATGGATGAACTTATGAAATATGAACCTTCGGAGATTATCTGTAATGATGCATTCCTGGTCAGCGGCATGGACATCGGGGATCTGCGGGGACGGTTACATATTGCGGTCAGCGCCGCGGATGCCCGCTATTTTGATGACAGAACCTGTGAGCAAAGCATTCTGCGGCACTTCAAGGTAAAAAGCATGGTGGGCCTGGGGCTGGAAGACTTTCCCATGGGAACCATCGCTGCCGGGGCTCTTCTGCAATATCTCTATGATACCCAAAAAACGGATCTGGGCCATATTGCCCACATTCATTCCTATCTGGCCAGCAAATTTATGCTGCTGGATTCCTCCACCAGGCGCAATCTGGAACTGGCGGAAACCCTGCGGGAGAAGCAGAAGAGAGGGTCGCTTCTATGGGTGCTGGACAAGACAAGAACGGCCATGGGGGCCCGAACCCTGCGCAGCTATCTGGAGCAGCCCTTGATCGAGAAGGCAGAGATGGAAAGACGTTTGGATGCCATCGAGGAACTGAACGGGGACGCAGTGTCCAGGGACGAGCTGCGGGAGTATCTGGGGCCCATCTATGATCTGGAACGGCTGCTGGGAAAGGTGACTTACAAGACGGCTAATCCCCGGGATCTGCTGGCCTTCCGCAATTCTTTGGAGATGCTGCCGCCTATTCGAAAGGTATTGGCCGGTTTTCAAAAAGAGTTACTGGTTCAAATCATCGGTGACATGGACAGTCTGGAGGATCTGTATAGATTGATTGACAGCGCCATTGTGGAGGAACCTCCCATCACCATTCGGGAGGGAGGCATAATCAAAGACGGCTACGATGAGACCATAGATATGCTGCGCAGCGCCAGACGGGATGGGAAGATGTGGCTGGCACAGCTTGAAGAGCAGGATCGGGAGCGCACGGGCATTAAGAATCTGAAAATAAAGTACAACAAAGTGTTCGGGTATTATTTTGAAGTAACCAATTCCTTTAAGGGTCAGGTACCGGAGGATTATGTACGCAAACAGACTCTGGCCAACGCGGAGCGTTATACCACCCCCCGGCTGAAGGAACTGGAGGATACCATTCTGAATGCGGAGGATAAATTGTCTGCGTTGGAGTATGAGGTATTTTGCCGGATCAGGGACGGCATCGCAGGGGAGATAGAACGGATCCAGCGTACAGCCAAAGCGGTGGCGGGGCTGGACGTACTGGCTTCCCTGGCCTATGTGGCAGAGAGAAACAATTATGTGCGCCCCGCCCTTAACGAAAAGGGCCTCATCCAGATCAAGGACGGCAGGCATCCGGTGGTGGAACAGATGATTGACAATGAGATGTTTATCGCCAACGATATCCTGCTGGACAATGGGAATCATTGCGTTTCCGTGATCACCGGTCCCAATATGGCGGGAAAATCCACTTATATGCGCCAGACGGCGCTGATTGTGCTGATGGCCCAGATGGGCTGCTTTGTCCCTGCCAGAAGCGCCAATATCGGCATCGTGGATCGGATTTTCACCCGGGTAGGGGCTTCGGATGATCTGGCCAGCGGTCAGTCCACTTTTATGGTGGAGATGAATGAAGTGGCCAACATCCTTCGGAATGCCACGGCCAACAGCCTGTTGATCCTGGACGAAATCGGCAGGGGGACTTCCACCTTTGACGGGCTGAGCATCGCCTGGGCAGTGATCGAACATATCAGCAACAAGAAGCTGCTGGGGGCCAAGACCCTTTTCGCCACCCATTATCACGAATTGACGGAACTGGAGGGTAAGATCGGCAATGTGAACAACTACTGTATCGCCGTAAAGGAGTGCGGGGACGACATTGTTTTCCTGCGCAAGATCGTCAAGGGCGGGGCAGACCGCAGCTACGGTATTCAGGTGGCCAGGCTGGCAGGGGTGCCGGATATGGTGATTGACAGGGCCAAAGAGATCGCGGAACAGTTGTCGGACAATGATATTACGGAGAAGGTGCAGAACATTGCCGTGGATCATAAGGGAGAGGGAAAAGCGAAGAAAGCGCCCCGGTATGACGAGGTGGATTTGGCCCAGATGTCCCTGTTCGACACGGTCTCCGATGCAGATGTGGTGAAAGAACTGACGGAACTGGATATTACGGTGATGACTCCGCTGGACGCCATGAACACTTTATACAGACTGCAGAACAGGCTGAAAAACCGCTACAAGGGATATTAATCAGGGTATGCTTGATAATGCGATTAAGAAAGGGACAGACATGAACCAGATACAGGTACTGGATTCGGAGACCATAGACAGGATTGCCGCCGGGGAGGTGGTGGAGCGCCCCTCCAGCGTGGTAAAGGAACTGGTGGAAAATGCCATGGACGCCGGGGCGGACTCCATCACCGTGGAGATCAAGGACGGCGGCATCAGCCTGATCCGCATCACGGACAATGGCTCCGGGATTCCCGGAAATCAATTACGCACGGCTTTTCTGCGCCATGCCACCAGCAAGATCCGCAGCGCGGAGGATTTGGCCGGTATCGCCAGCCTGGGCTTTCGGGGAGAGGCGCTGTCCAGCATCTGCGCGGTGGCTCAGGTGGAAGTGATTACCAAGACTCAGGAGGCTCTCACGGGTATCCACATGGCGATGGAGGGGCCCAGAGAGACAGTATTTGAGGAGGTGGGAGCGCCCACGGGTACCACATTTGTGATCCGCAACCTCTTTTTTAATACCCCCGTGCGGCGCAAATTCCTGAAAAGCCCTGCAACGGAGGCCGGTTATATCATTGATCTGATGGAGCATATGGCGCTGTCCAGACCGGACATCTCCTTCAAGTTTCTGGTGGGAGGACAGACCCGTTTTTATACCTCAGGAAATGGGGAATTGCGGGATGTGATCTACCGTGTTTACGGCAGAGATATGATCCAGAATCTGGTACCTTTCTCTCTGGAGACGGAAGAACTGGTGATGGACGGCTATCTGGGTACTCCGGCCATAGTCCGCTCCAACCGTAATTTTGAAATTTATTTTCTAAACGGCAGATATATCCGCAGCAATCTGCTGGGCAGGGCCATCGAAGAGGGATATCGGGAATACCTGATGCAGCACAAGTTTCCCCTATGTGTACTGCATATGAAATTAAAGGACATATCCAAAGTGGACGTGAATGTACATCCCAGCAAGATGGAGGTGCGCTTTCTGGACGGACCCGGAATCTTCGAGGCCGTGTCCGCAGGCATCCGGGAACGGCTTCGAAACCGGGAGATGATTCCCACCGTGGGGATAGACGGCAAACAGCCCGCAGACCAGGATGTGCGGCGCCTGGAAGAGATGGCCGGATATGGGAAAAATGCCGCAGCCTCAAAAAATTCCCGGGAAGAGCAATGGGGTACGGGGCAGCAAAAGCAAGGGACCCTTTCTGCGGGTGGGGAAAGAAGGGAAAAACCACAGGCCGCCCCGGAGCCCTTTGAAGTAAACCGTACCCGTCAGTACCGGGTGATGGAAGAGACCCGCTACGAGGCAGACAGGCAGCAGACCGGGGACTACCGCCAGGGGGAATTGTTTGAGGATAAAGTGCTGACACCGGAAAAACGTCTCTATTTCAAACTGATCGGCCAGGTGTTTGAGACATACTGGCTCATCGAATATGAGGACAAACTGTTTATCATCGACCAACATGCGGCTCATGAAAAGGTGAAGTTTGAGCGCTTTATGAAGCAGTATCACGAGAAGAGCCTGGTGAGTCAGAATCTGATGCCCCCCATTATTGTAAGCCTGTCCGGGCAGGAGGAGACCGCATATAAGGAGTATGCGGCCGTATTTGCGGAACTGGGTTTTGAAGTGGAGCCTTTCGGCGGCAGCGAATATGCTTTGCGCAGCGTCCCGGTGGATCTCTATGGCTGTCAGGAGAAAGAACTTTTCCTGTCGGTACTGGACGAACTTTTAGAGGGAGGAATCAAGGGAGATCTGACGGCGGTGCGGGAAAAGATCGCCTCCATGTCCTGCAAGGCGGCGGTGAAGGGCAACAACCGACTGAGCGCCCGGGAAGCCCAGAAATTGATTGACGAACTGCTGACGCTGGACAATCCTTATAATTGCCCTCATGGGCGTCCCACTATTATATCCATGAGTAAATATGAATTGGAGAAAAAATTTAAACGATGAGACCTTTGATTGTACTGACAGGCCCCACGGCGGTGGGCAAGACCGCGCTTTCCATAGGGCTGGCCGAGAGAGTGGGAGGCGAGATCCTCTCGGCGGATTCCATGCAGGTTTACCGGGGGATGGATATCGGTTCAGCCAAGATCCGCCCGGAGGAGACCCGGGGGGTTCCCCATCACCTGATCGATGTGCTGGATCCACACCAGGAGTTCAATGTGGTGGTGTTCCAGCAGCTTTGCCGGCAGGCCCTGGAAGGCATCTATGAGCGGGGACATATCCCTATTCTCACCGGAGGCACAGGCTTTTATATCCAGGCCGTTCTGCGGGATATTGATTTCACGGAAAATGAAGAAAATACGGAATACCGCCGGGAACTGGAACAACTGGCCGCCCGGAGAGGCCCCGGGCATTTACATGAGATGCTGGCGGCAGTGGATCCGGCGGCAGCAGAGGCCATCCACGCCCACAATCTGAAGCGGGTGATCCGGGCCCTGGAATTTTACCATCTCACCGGGGAAAGGATTTCGGAACACAATGAGCGGGAAGCCGAAAGGCCGTCGCCCTATCGGTACTGCTACTTTGTACTGAATGATGACCGGGAGAGACTCTACAGGCGTATAGAGGAACGGGTGGACCGGATGCTGGAGGAGGGGCTGGTGGAGGAAGTACGCTGCCTGGTGTCCCGGGGCTGCCAGCGGGATATGGTCTCCATGCAGGGACTGGGTTACAAGGAAATCCTGGACTATCTGGCAGGGGAGATCTCTCTGGAAGAGGCAGTCTATCGCATCAAACTGGGCACCCGACATTTCGCCAAGCGTCAGTTGACCTGGTTTCGGCGGGAAAAAGAGGTAATCTGGTTAAATAAGCCGGATTATGGGTATGATGAGGGGAAAATCCTGGAAGCCATGATTGGGCATCTGGAGGCTGCAGGGATTCTGACCCAGGGGAATGCACGGGGCTACGTCACCGCACAATAGAATAAGACGCCTGTACCGCAGGCAGATGGGATGTGAATATTTTATGAATATTGGATATGATATGTACCAGGATCTGGGAATCTCCCGGGAAGTCCATGCATATGGGGAGACTGTGCTGGAAGGCTTGAAAGAACGCTTTGCCGGGGTGGATGCCGTGGCGGAGTACAACCAGTTAAAAGTGCTGAAAGGAATGCAGGATCACCAGGTCAGCGAGGCATGTCTGCTGGGTACTACGGGCTACGGCTACAATGATCTGGGCAGGGACACCCTGGAGAAGGTCTACGCCTCCGTTTTCCACACCGAGGACGCACTGGTGCGTCCTCAGATTACCTGCGGGACCCATGCCCTGGCTCTGGCCCTGATGAGCAATCTGCGGCCCGGCGACGAATTGTTATCCCCGGTGGGAAAGCCCTACGATACGCTGGAGGAGGTCATCGGTATACGGCCCTCCAGAGGTTCTCTGAGGGAATACGGTGTGACCTATTCCCAGGTGGATCTTCTGCCCGACGGCAGCTTTGATTATGAGGGCATCCGCCGGGCCATAAAAGAGCGCACCCGTCTGGTGACCATCCAGCGCTCCAAGGGCTACCAGACCCGGCCCACCCTGTCTGTGGACAGGATCGGAGAACTGATCTCTTATATAAAGGGAATCAAGCCGGATGTGATCTGTATGGTGGACAACTGCTACGGGGAGTTTGTGGAGACTCGGGAACCCGGCGATGTGGGGGCGGATATGGTGGTGGGTTCCCTGATCAAGAATCCAGGCGGCGGCCTGGCTCCCATCGGCGGCTATATCGCGGGCAGGAGAGAATGCGTGGAGAATGCGGCTTACCGACTTACCTCCCCGGGACTGGGCAAGGAGGTGGGGGCCTCTCTGGGAGCCCTGAAGGACTTTTACCAGGGCTTTTTCCTGGCTCCTACAGTGACGGCGGGGGCGTTGAAAGGAGCCGTTTTCGCTGCCAATATCTATGAGGGACTGGGCTTTCCGGTGGTACCGGACGGAAAGCAGTCCCGGCACGATATCATTCAGGCCGTTACCTTCGGCAGTCCGGAGGGCGCGGTGGCCTTCTGTCAGGGGATTCAGGCCGCGGCTCCGGTGGACAGCCATGTGACTCCCGAGCCCTGGGATATGCCCGGCTATGACGCTCAGGTGATTATGGCGGCGGGGGCATTTGTGTCGGGTTCTTCCATCGAACTGTCCGCGGACGGCCCCATCAAGCCTCCCTACGCAGTTTATTTCCAGGGGGGACTGACCTGGCAGCATGCCAAATTCGGGATATTGCGATCTTTGCAGTCTCTTGTCGACAAGGGTCTGCTGATGTCGGAGGATGTCACCAAAGCTAGAGAAAAGTTGGAAAAATCCCTGTCTTAAATCTTGGATTGGGTGTGTACAGAACTGCAAAATTATGGTAAGATGAGTTATATGTTCCGCAATGGGCGGACATATATAAGCAATACCAAAGAAAGTCGAGGGAGTACTTTGAAGAGAGTGAATTGGGTATTCGTGGTTCTGGTATTAATCGGTTTTGTGATCGGCCGCTTTATCGGAACCTACTTCAGCGGAAGTTTCCTGAATTACGGGCAGACTTTCGGTTTAAGCAGCCCCATTGTGTTGGATCTGGGCTTTATCGTTCTGACCTTTGGACTGCAGATCCAGATTACCATCGCCAGCGTCATCGGCGTGGTTATCGCATTGCTCGTATACCGATTCATCAGATAGTCCTGCAGTTGCCGCACATGGGAGAAGGCGGACAGGAGGACAATGAATCAGTTAGAAAAAGTAAGGCAGGGGGACCTGCCCTATGAGAAGTTCCTTCGCTTCGGGCCGGAGAGCCTGACGGAGAGCGAACTTCTGGCCATCATCCTGCGGACCGGCACCAGGGATAAGAGTGCCATGGAACTGGCCCAGGAGGTGCTTGCGCTGGCGGACCCGTCCAGGGAAGGGCTGCTGGGGCTGTACGACATTCCCCTGGAACGCCTGATGAAGATCAACGGCATCGGACAGGTCAAGGCGGTGAAACTTAAATGTATTACCGAACTGTCCCAGCGTATCGCGTCCGCCACCGCCAGGGAACGGGTCAGCCTGCAGAGGCCGGACACGGTGGCCGCGTACTATATGGAGAGGCTGCGGCACCGCCGGACGGAATGTGTGGTTCTGGCTTCGGTGGATGCCAGAAGCCGGCTGTTGTGTGATTCCATGATGTCTGACGGCAGCGCCACCATGTCGCTGATTTCGCCCAGGGAGATTTTTCTGGAGGCGCTCAGGTGTCAGGCGGTGAGCATTATTCTGGTACACAACCATCCCAGCGGAGATCCCTCTCCCAGCAAGGCGGACATGGAGCTCACCGGTCAGCTTGCCGGCATGGGACAGATGCTGGGAATCCCGTTGCTTGATCATGTAATCATCGGGGACAACAGATACATGAGTTTCCGGGAGGAAAAACTTATACCCTGAAATCGGGAACTTAAAAACAAAAAGGGGGCCTGTAATATGGCAAATAACGCATTCGGTATCGACCTGGGTACCAACAACATCAAAATCTACAGCCGGAGCGATGATAATATCGTGGTGGAAAAAAACATGATCGCCATTGAAAATAAAAACACGCTTTTCGCCTATGGAGATTCCGCTTTTGAAATGTATGAGAAAGCGCCGGCAAATATTCATATTTCTTATCCCCTGTCCAACGGCGTTATCGCGGACATCAAGAATATGGAGACTCTGATTCGATACTTTATCAGCGATATCCAGAAGGGCAAGGGGCAGCCCGCCGACTACTTTATAGCTGTTCCCACCGATGTGACGGAGGTGGAGAAAAGGGCCTTTTATGACCTGATCCGAGACGCCAATATGAAGGCCCGCAAGATCATGGTGGTGGAAAAGGCGGTGGCGGACGGATTGGGAATGGGTATTGATGTGAAAAACTCCCAGGGCGTCATCGTGGTAAACGTGGGCTTTGAGACCACGGAGATCTCTATTTTGTCTCTGGGCGGCATCGTTCTGAGCCGGCTGATCAAAGTGGGCGGCATCAAGTTCGACGAAGCCATCCGCTCGGCGGTGCGGCGGGAGTTCAGTCTGATCATCGGGGGTAAGACGGCGGAATCGGTAAAAATGTCCCTGCTCAAGCTGGAGGAGGACAGGCAGGGGGCCGTGGTCTACGGGCGGGACATTGTGACAGGGCTGCCTGTGGAACGGGAGATTCCTACCAAGCTGGTGGTGGATTCTTTGGAAGAACATTTCAACACCATTGTGGACAATGTAAAAGTGATTCTGGAGAGGACTCCTCCCGAACTGGCGGCGGATATCTATCGTCACGGGATCTACCTCACCGGCGGCGCCTCCCAGACCAGCCATCTGGCGGAACGCGTCAGCCAGGGCACCGGCCTGAAAGTCAATGTTTCCGAGAACCCCATGACCAGCGTGGCCGTAGGCCTGTCCAAGATCATCAATGAGGACAACTATAAATCCGTAGCATACGCGATTGAAGGGATGAGTAAATGAGCCCAGTAATCAAGAAGAAGGGGGAGAAATTTACGATACCGAGTAAATATCTCCTCTTTGCTTTAACCTGTCTGTGTACCGTGCTGATGGCGCTGACTTTCAGTACGGACATTTTCAACCGTCCGCTGAATGCCGCCGTGGGTTATGTGGTGGTCCCCTTCCAACAGGGGATCAGCAAGGTGGGGGGCTGGCTTTCCCGGCGCAAGGATGAGCTGGTGCAGATCCGCCAGCTTCTGGAAGAGAATGTAAGCCTGCAGCAGCAGGTGGACGATCTGCTGGTGGAGAACACCCTGCTGCAGCAGGAGAAAGCGGAACTGAGCCGTCTGCGGGAACTCTATCAGCTGGACAACCAATATGACGAATATCACAAGGTGGGAGCCCGGATCATTGCCCGGGACAGCGGTAACTGGTATGCCGCGTTTGTGATTGACAAGGGGGAGGCGGACGGGCTTCAGATTGACATGAATGTGATCGCCAGCGGCGGACTGGTGGGCCGTGTCAGCGAGGTGGGCCCCAACTGGGCGAGAGTCACCTCGGTAATTGCCGACAATTCCAATGTGTCCGCCAAGACCCTGAGCACCTCGGACACCATGATCGTGTCCGGCGATCTGCAGGCCATGCATGACGGTGTGATCCGCTTCAGCCAGTTAATTGACAGTCAGGACAGCGTGGTGGTGGGAGACAAGGTGGTCACTTCCCATATCAGCGACAAATTCCTGCCTAACATCCTGATTGGTACGATACATACCATCAACAGGGATTCCAACAACCTGACAAAGTCCGGCTATCTGACGCCCGCCGTGGATTTTGAGCACCTGGAGGAGGTGCTGGTGATCACGGATATGAAGAGGGAGTGGGAAGATGCTTAGAAAAATCACCATGGCTGTCATGCTTCTGTTTTGCTTCCTGCTGCAGACCACTCTGTTCCGCAGCCTGGCTTTTGCAGGGATCGTGCCTAATCTGCTGATCGTGCTGACTTCCTCTTTCGGCTTCATGCGGGGGGAAAAGGAAGGACTTTTAATCGGTTTTTTCGCGGGATTGCTCTGTGATATCTTTTTTGCGGATATCTTGGGTTTCCATGCGCTGGTGTATATGTATATCGGCTTTTTAAACGGCAAGTTCTGCAAAATATTTTACCCGGAGGACATCAAGCTTCCGCTGGCGCTGATCACGGTCAGCGATCTGTCCTACGGCGTAATCTGTTATGTGCTTTTGTTCCTGCTCAGGGGCAGGCTGAATTTTCTGTTTTACCTTTGGACGGTGATCCTGCCGGAGACGGTATACACCATTATTGTCACTTGCATGCTATATCCGCTGGCGTTGTTTGTAAATAACCGGCTGGAAGGATTTGAGAGAAAGAGAGCGAAGAAATTTGTTTGACAAGCTGAAGGGAGACATCATTAATTTCTTTACGAGCAGGCTTACGCTCCTGACCCTGGTTTTCTGCCTGTTGGGGGGAGCGCTGATTTACCGCTGCTTTGAATTGCAGATCGTGCATGGACAGGAATATCTGGACGACTTTATTCTGCAAACGGAGAAAACCAGGGATATTGCCTGTTCCAGAGGCAGTATCCGGGATCGGAACGGCAATGTGCTGGCTTACGACGAACTGGCTTACTCCGTCAAAATTGAGGATGTGTATGAGAACAGTTCCAACAAGAACAGGGAATTGAACGCCACCATCTATAAGCTGATTAAGATGATTGAGAAGAACGGGAACCATATCATCACCGACTTCAACATCGTGCTGGACGAACATGGCAATTACGTTTACAATGTGTCGGGAAACAGACTGCTGCGCTTTCTGGCGGATGTCTACGGGCATCCCACCATCGACAAGCTGAAAGAGGAAGAACGGACGGCTACCCCCCAGGAGGTACTCAGCTATCTGGGCAAGAGATTCGGACTTGGAAAATATGCGGAGGAGGGAAACAGCAAGAGTGAATTCCTGGTGGGAGAGGGATACACTTCCGAAGAGTTTCTGAAGATGATGAATATCCGCTATGCCATGCATCTCACCAGCTTCCGCAAATACATCGGTACTACGGTGGCCAAGGATGTGAGTGTGGAGACCGTGGCCGTGATCATGGAAAACCTGGATCAACTGGACGGGGTTTCCATCGAAGAAGATACGGTACGCAGATACAATGACAGCGAATATTTTGCCCATATCCTGGGCTATACCGGCAAGATTGACTCGGAGGAACTGACCCAGTTCAATGCCAAAGATCTGGAGGAAGGCGGCACCGGGGAAAGGTATGCCAGCAATGATGTGGTGGGCAAAAGCGGTATTGAGAAGTCCATGGAAGCCACCCTTCAGGGGATCAAGGGATCCGAGACGGTGTGCGTGGACAACATGGGCAAGGTGATCAGCATCCTGGAACGTCAGGACGCGCAGGCGGGCAATGATGTATACCTGACCATTGATCGGGATCTCCAGATTGTATGCTATCATATTTTGGAGCAGCGAATTGCCGGCATTCTGGCCAACAAAACCATCAATGCCAAGGAGGCTCCGGCGGTCACCAACGGGGATATCAAAATTCCCATCTATGATGTGTACTATGCCGTGATCAACAACGGCGTCATAGATATCACCCGGTTTGGGGAGGATGAAGCGTGGGAGGTGGAACGCGCCGTCCACGAAAAATATCTGGATTATAAGGAGAAAGTCTATCAGCGCCTGGAGGAGGAATTGCATCAGAAAAAGACCCCTTATAACAAACTGACGCTGGAATACCAGGTTTATCAGCTTTATATGGTGAACGATATCCTGCGGGAAAACGGGATAATCGCCGCCGATCTGATGGATCTGAACGACCCGGTACAGATCGCCTGGTCTGCGGACGAGGTGATCAGCCTCCACGAATATCTGAATCATTGCATAGCGGCCAACTGGATTGATGTGGACAAGTTAAATCTGGAACAGCAATACGCGGACTCCACCGAGATCTATGAGAGAATATGTGAGTATGTTTTTGAAAAGTTGGACAGTGAACTGGAATTTCAGAAGAGAATTTACCGATTCATGATCAAGAACGATGTAATAAGCGGCAGACAGATCTGCATGATTCTCTGCGAGCAGAATGCCATTGATATTTCGCCGGAGGAGGAACAGGAGTTGTTTGACGGTTCTATCTCGGCTTTCGATTTTATGATGAACCGGATCCGCCACCTGGATATTACGCCGGCGCAGTTGGCGCTGGAGCCCTGCAATGGGGCCATCGTGGTGACGGATGTGAACAACGGCGATGTGCTGGCCCTGGTGTCTTACCCGGGTTATGATAACAACAAGATGGCCAATTCCGTGGATCCGGAATATTATGCCAAACTGCTGGTGGACAAGTCCGGCCCCATGCTGAACTATGCCACCCAATACGCGGCGGCCCCCGGCTCCACATTCAAGATGGTATCTTCCACGGCGGCACTGATGGAAGGACTGATCAGCCTGAACAGCAAGGTGAACTGCACCGGTTCCTACACCCAGGTTACGCCCTCTCCCAGGTGCTGGCGGCACAGCGGGCACGGTTCTCTGAACCTGACGTCGGCCATACAGAACTCCTGCAACTTTTTTTTCTATGATATCGGCTACCGCTTTGCCACGGTAAACGGCAATTATAACGCCCAGGACGGCCTGGATGTGCTGGCAGAGTATGCCCGGATGTACGGCCTGGCGGACAAGTCCGGTGTGGAGATCGAGGAATCCCAGCCTTCCGTTTCGGACGAGCTGCCCATTCCCTCGGCTATCGGACAGGGGACCAACAGCTTTACCGCCGCCGGGCTGACCCGGTATGTGGCCACGGTGGCCAATGGGGGAAATTGTTTTAACCTGACCCTGCTGGACCATGTGCAGGACAAGGAGGGAAATATTCTGAGCCGTCAGGAGCCTTCGCTGCACGGTACGGTGGACATACCTGTGGAGTACTGGAACGCCATGCGTCTGGGGCTTCGACGGGTGGTGGAAGGAAAAAGTTATTTCAATGAACTTCCGGTACAGGTGGCGGGCAAGACCGGTACGGCACAGCAGGTTACCAGCCGTCCCAACCATGCGCTTTTTGTGGGATATGCTCCCTATGATAACCCGGAGATCGCCATTACGGTCCGGATTCCTTTCGGCTATTCCTCAGACTATGCGGCCCAGACTACCAAGGATCTGATTTCCTACTATTATGGGCTGGAGACAA
Source organism: Lachnospiraceae bacterium (assembly GCA_011959105.1). Taxonomy (GTDB): domain Bacteria; phylum Bacillota; class Clostridia; order Lachnospirales; family Lachnospiraceae; genus Acetatifactor. The sequence continues at coordinate 26,314 of BLLU01000169.1, forward strand.
AAGAGGAGATTGTGGACGGCCTGGCGGACACCCCGGAGGCCGGTGTCACGATGAACGAAATTTAGTGTAGCAGGGACTCTTGAGAAGGAGACTTAACAGTGAAGGATGCAGTGGTGATTAAAAGCTATCAGAACGGTATCAACCTGATCATGCGGGAGGACGTGCCCTTTGAGCAGATCACCGAAGAATTGTCGGCCAAGTTCCGCAGTTCCCGCAGTTTTTTCGGCAATGCGGACGTGGCGCTTTCCTATGAGGGGCGTCAGCTGGATCATAAGCAGGAACTGGCCCTGGTGGACGCCGTACGGCTGTCCAGTGACTTGAACCTGGTGTGCGTCGTGGGTAAGGATGAAGAGACCAACAGACGCTATATCAAAGCCATTCAAAAGGTGCAGCAAAAACTGCCTCTGGGCAGCGAAGGACAGCTTCACAAGGGTTCTCTGAAAAACAGGGAAGTATTAGAGACCGAGAGCAGCATTATCATATTGGGAGATGTATACCCGGGCAGCGCCGTGATGTCTCCCAGAAACATCATTGTGCTGGGGGGATTATACGGGGAGGCCTACGCAGGTACGGACGGCGGGGAAGGGGCCTATGTGGCAGCGCTTGAAATGGAGCCGGAGAGGTTAAAAATCGGCGATTTCAAATATAAGAACAATAACAGACAGACGAAATGGGGTATCCGCTCCAAGGTACAGCCGAAAATCGCGCATGTGAAAAACGATAAGATTGTGATGGAACCGCTTACCAAGGAGATACTGGACACCTTTTAAACCGGGGTTCGGGCGACGATTATATTTGCTGCCATAGGCGTGGCAGAACGGAGGTAAGTATGAGCGAAGTAATTGTCGTCACATCAGGGAAAGGCGGTGTGGGAAAGACCACCACATCCGCAAACGTTGGAACCGGTCTGGCCAAGGCGGGGAAGAAAGTATGTCTGATCGACACCGATATCGGGCTGCGCAATCTGGATGTGGTCATGGGCCTTGAAAATCGGATTGTGTACAATCTGGTGGACGTGGTGGAGGGGAGCTGCCGGGTGAAGCAGGCTCTGATCCGGGACAAGCGCAACCCCGGTCTGTATTTGATGCCCTCGGCTCAGACCAGGGACAAGAGCGCCGTGACCCCCGGCCAGATGGTGAAGGTCATCGAGCATTTGAAAGAACAGTTCGACTATATTATCCTGGACTGTCCCGCAGGTATCGAGCAGGGGTTCCAGAACGCCATCGCCGGAGCGGACCGGGCGCTGGTGGTGACCACTCCGGAGGTGTCTGCCATCCGGGACGCGGATCGGATTATCGGGCTTCTGGAAGCCAACGGCTTCCAGAAGATGGACCTGATTATCAACCGGCTGCGTATGGACATGGTAAAGAGAGGGGATATGATGTCCTCTGCGGATGTGGTGGATATTCTGGCCATACCGCTGATCGGCATTATTCCCGATGACGAGAACGTGGTTATCAGCACCAACCAGGGGGAACCGCTGGTTGGCACCAATACTCCGGCGGGCATGGCTTACCACAATGTGTGCCAGCGGGTGATGGGCAAGGAGGTTCCTTTCCTGAACATGGAAAAGACCATATCCTTCTGGACGAGGGTGAGCGGGATTTTCCACAAGGTATGAACGGGGAAAGCCCAGTGTACCGACACTGGCTTACAGGCGCAAATTCGCGGGCATGGCGGGGGTTTGTCACAGGCGGACTCCGGATATGCGGGAAAGAGGTAATAATGAGACATTTTTTCAGGAAAAAAAGCTCTTGCGAAGTCGCCAAGGACAGATTGAAAATCCTGCTGATTTCGGACAGGGTCAACTGTTCCCCGGAGATGATGGAGCTGATAAAGACGGATATCGCCAAGGTGATATCCAAGTATATGAAAATTGACACAGGAAATATGGATATCCAGATCAGCAAGACGGGCAGCCAGGGCAAAAGGGGGATGCGTACCCCGGTGCTCAGCGCCAGCATACCCATACTGGATCTGAACAAACAGCCATAGGCGAGGATTAGATACAAATGTTTAACAAAGGCTATCGGATCAGAAATTATGATTTCAAGTTAATTCTGTTGATACTGCTGCTTTCCACCGTCGGAGTTCTGGCGGTGGGGAGCGCGCAGCAGTCGGTACAGCAAAAACAGCTGCTGGGAGTCATCATGGGCACCTTTCTAATGGTGGTCATTTCCCTGCTGGATTACACGGTTTTACTAAAGCTATATTGGCTGATGTACCTTGGGAATTTAGTACTACTTTTGCTGGTGCGTTATCTGGGATATGAGACAAAAGGCGCGCAGCGCTGGTTTCAGATCCCCGGAGGCTTCCGATTCCAGCCTTCGGAGACTGCAAAAATTTTGTTGATTTTATTCTTCGCACAGTTTATTATGAAACATATAGAGAAGTTAAATACCTTCCGAATCATAGCGCTGTGTGTGGCACTGATGGCCGCGCCCTGGTACCTGATCTACAAGCAGCCGGATCTTTCTACCAGCATTGTGATGCTGGCGCTGTTCTGTATTATTATGTTTGCCGGGGGACTGAGCTTCAAGGTCATTTTCGGCGTGGTGGCCGTGGCCGTTCCGGCGCTGGCTCTCCTGGTGGCTTTGGCCCTGCAGCCTGACAGCACGGTATTGACCAACAATCAGAGGGGGCGTATCCTGGCATTCATTTACCCGGAGCAGTATGCCACCACCACAGCCTACCAGCAGTTAAATTCGGTGACGGCCATTGCCTCCGGCATGCTGGACGGCAAAGGGTACAAGAACAACGAGATTACCTCCGTGAAAAACGGCAATTTTATCTCCGAAGCCCAGACGGACTTCATTTTTGCCGTAATCGGAGAGGAGTTCGGGTTCAAGGGAAGCCTGGTGGTGATCCTGCTGGAAATGCTGATTGCCCTGGAATGTATTCACGTGGCCCGCAGGGCCAGAGACCCGGCAGGGACAATCATCGCTGCCGGTATGGGAGGACTGGTGGGTGTCCAGTCGTTTATCAACATCGGTGTGGCCACCTTCATATTGCCCACCACCGGCCTGACGCTGCCCTTTGTCAGCTATGGCCTGACTTCTCTGATGAGCCTGTTCATCGGCATGGGATTTGTGCTGAATGTAAGACTGCAGGCCAGAAGATAAACGCACCAATCGGTGCATGCCGCAAAGCCAGTCCGCGGCGTGCAGGGGGACCGAATTGCGTGGAGACACAGGACGGCAAGAGATTTAGGGGAAAGCTGTATAATGTATGGAAGAGGTGTTTTGACATGAATATTGCGCTTATCGCACATGATGCAAAAAAGAAACTGATGCAGAATTTCTGTATAGCGTATCGGGGGATATTGAACAAAAACGAACTGTTTGCCACCGGAACCACAGGACGGTTGATCGAAGAAGTGACCAATCTGAACATTCACAAGTTCCTGGCGGGTCATCTGGGAGGGGAACAGCAGATCGGCGCGCAGATCGAGCACAACCAGATGGATCTGGTTATTTTCCTGCGGGATCCGCTGACGCCCAAATCCCATGAGCCGGATGTGAATAATGTGGTGAAGCTGTGTGATATGCACAACATTCCCCTGGCAACCAACCTGGCAACGGCGGAACTGTTGATTAAGTCCTTAGACAGAGGAGACCTTGAGTGGCGTGAAATGTACAAGTAGAAGGCTAAAAATATTCAGTCCCCTCCTGGCCGCCATGATCGCTCTGGGCGCGGCGGGCTGCGGGCAGGCCGCCTACGAAATGCCCTATGATCCGGACGCCGCAGTCAGCGGATTTAATGTGATCAGCCGCCAGAACAGTAAGGCAGCTCACACTTTCGCGGAGAATCTGTGCGTGGTGACAGGGGATGTGACGGACGATGAAACATTGGACATGACCAAGGCGGAAGCGGCGGTGCTGTTTGATTTAAACAACTGTCAGGTGCTGTACGCCAAGAATGCCCATGAGAAGCTGCACCCTGCCAGCCTGACCAAAGTGATGACGGCGCTGGTAGCCCTGAAATACGGTAATATTGACCAGTTGATGACGGCTTCCAATGTGGTAAACATTACGGAGACCGGCGCCACTTTATCCGGCATAAAGCCCGGGGACAGCATGACACTGAATCAGGCTCTGTATGCGCTGCTTCTGCAGAGCGGCAATGACGCCGCCATGATGATTGCAGAAAATGTGGGCGGCAGCGTGGAGCATTTTGTAGAATTGATGAACCAGGAGGCGCTGGAACTGGGGGCCACCAATACCCATTTTATGAATCCCCACGGGCTGACCCAGGAGGAGCATTACACCACCGCCTATGATCTCTATCTGATTTTTAACGAAGCGCTTAAGTATGAGAAGTTCAACGAGGTCATCCAGACTAACAGCTATGAGGCTACATACAGCGATTCCACCGGGGCGGTGAAGACCCTTCGTACCCAGACTTCCAATCTGTTTCTGAGGGGGAATTACAAGGCACCGGACAATATCACGGTAATCGGAGGCAAGACAGGTACCACCAACGCTGCCAAAAGCTGCCTGATGCTGCTTTCCCGGGATGCAGGGGGGGCCCCCTATATTTCGGTGATTTTGAAAGCGGAAACCAGGGATACGGTCTATGAAAAAATGATAGATTTATTGGATGAAATACAGAATTAAAGGTTGTTTTTTATTCGCACATAAACTATAATAATAGTAGTTCTAAAAATTTACTTTAGGAGGGTTACCAATGGTTCAGCTGATCGTAGGAAATAAGGGTAAGGGAAAGACAAAACAGTTATTGGATAAGGTAAATAGCGAAGTTAAGAGCATCACCGGCAACATTGTATACCTGGACAAGAGCACCAAGCATATGTACGAGCTCAACAATAAGGTCCGGCTGATCGATGTGTCCCAGTTCATGATTGAGAATGCCAGTGAATTTATCGGCTTTGTCAGCGGTATTATTTCGCAGGATCATGATCTGCAGCAGATGTATTTTGACAGCTTCCTGAAAATTTCCTGCCTGGAGGGCGCGGACATAACGGAGACTGTGGCCAAGCTGGAGAAGGTCAGCAAGGCAACAGGAGTGGACTTTATCTTGAGCGTCTCCAAAGATGAGGGAGAGTTGCCCGAAGCGGTAAAGGGAAATATCCTCATTTCTTTGTAAGCGGGATTCATACATGACAGACAAAAGCCTCGGACAACATGCTGGGGCTTTTTTCTAAGTATAGTGGAACAAAACCGGCATATCTAAAGGCGTAAAGCGGCAGAGAATATGCGGAACTGGAACAGGAGGTAAAGGTGGCACAGAGACAGCAGCCCCCCAACAATATCAGGAAGTATCGGAAACCCCTGAATTTGAATATCGGCATGATTATCTTTGTGGCCATTCTGGTGTATGTGATATACTGCATTTTCGCGTCACTGCAGATAGAGCATATCTCCCCCTATGAGGTCAAGGAGGGCTCGCTGGCGACAAATTACACCTACCGCGGTATAGCGATCCGGCAGGAAAGCATCGTCACTGCGGACAAAGCGGGATATATCAACTATTATGCCCGGGAGGGAGAGCGGGTGGCCTGCGGGGATTTGGTTTATACAGTGGACGAAACAGGCCGGCTGAATGACTACCTTCAGAGTACGGATATGGGGGACAATGCGCTCAGCGAGCGGGAACTGGCGGAATTGCGGGGGGAAGTGGTCAGTTTCATCCACGGCTTTACTCCTGAGGATTTTGACAGCACATACAACTTCAAATACAGTCTCAAAGGCACGGTCATGAGGCTGGCCAACGCCAATATGATGCAGAGCATCAGCGATATCAATAGCAGCAGTGATCTGGCGGACATGGTGAATTTTTGCCGCAGCAGCGGGAGCGGGATTGTAACGTATTGGACAGACGGATATGAGCAGCTTACCCCGGAGATGGTATCCGCCGAGCTGTTTGAGGAAAAGGACTATGAAAAGAAGCAGCTGCTGGGCGTAGATCTGATCACCCAGGGAGATGCGGTGTACAAGCTGTCCACGGATGAGAACTGGTCTCTGGTGGTCCCTGTGGAGGAGGAATTGGGGGTTTCTTTACAGGAAAAGGGGGTTGTGAAAATCCGATTCCTGAAAAACCAGTATGAATCCTGGGCCAACACCAAACTGATCCGGGGCAGTGATGGGAATCCTTTCCTGCAGCTGGACTTTAACAATTCCATGGTAACTTTTGCCACTGACCGATATGTGGATATTGAGTTGATTCTGAATGATGAGGTGGGACTCAAGATTCCCAATTCCTCCATTGTGCAGAAGGATTTCTACCTGGTGCCCGGCGACTATATGACCAAGGGGGCCGATGGCTCGGACGGGGTGATTCTGGAGCGTTACAACGAGGAGGGAAATATTTACAGTGAGTTTTTGGAAACCTCCGTTTACAATTATGACGAAGAGAACAAAGAATACTATCTGGACAGCGCGGCGTTGGCCATAGGATCCAACATAATTAAGCCGGACAGCCAGGAGAAATATACCATCAGCCGCAAGGCGTCCCTCACCGGCGTATACAATATGAACAAGGGTTATGCGGATTTCCGGCAAATCAATATTTTGTATCAGAATGAGGAGTACGCCATCGTGAAGTCCAACACCCGGTATGGGCTGAATGTGTATGATTATATTGTGCTGGAAGCAGCCGCGGTGAACGATGCCCAGTTTATTTATTAGTTTTAAGGAGATTGCCATGATTCGTGAAAACTTGACCCATACCCGGCAGAATATGGAGGATGCCTGCCGCAGAGCAGGCCGGGACGCCGGAGACGTAACGCTGATCGCTGTCAGCAAGACCAAGCCTCTTCCCATGCTGCAGGAAGCATACGAAGCCGGTGTGCGGGACTTCGGGGAGAACAGGGTGCAGGAACTGGTGGAAAAATATGAAGCCCTTCCCGGGGATATCCGCTGGCATATGATCGGTCATCTGCAGCGTAATAAAGTGAAATATCTGGTGGGAAAGGTTTTTCTGATTCACAGCGTGGATTCCCTGCGGCTGGCTCAGGAAATCCAAAGGGAGGCGGAAAAGAAGCAGACAGAGGTCAACATTCTGGTGGAGGTCAACGTGGCCGGTGAGGAGAGCAAGTTCGGCAGCCGCCGGGAGGAGACGCTGCAGCTGGTTAAGGAGATTGCGCTTTTACCTCTCGTCCACATCCAGGGGCTTATGACAGTAGCACCCTATGTGGAAAACCCGGAGGAAAACCGCGGTATTTTTGCCAACTTACAGCAATTAGCTGTTGACATCGGTCGGGAAAACATTGATAATGTTAATATGAATGTGTTATCCATGGGAATGACTGGAGATTACCCGGTGGCCGTTGAAGAAGGTGCTACCTGCGTAAGGGTTGGTACCGGCATATTCGGGAACAGGTCGTATGACTGCAATTGAGTCATAAAAAGGAGAGACAGTATAATGGGTGTAATGGATAAGTTTCTTAATTATATGAAGCTGAATGAGGACGAGGATGGATACTACGATGACGATTACTACGATGATGCCATAGAGGATACCCCCGCACCGAAGAAGATGAGTGTGGTGAAGGACAATGACGATCTTTTGGATGATAAACCGGCAAGAAAGTCCACCACATCCAAAGTAACCCAGATGCGCCAGCCTTCCACCCGCAAGATCTCCAACGGAAGCGGTATGGAGGTGTGTGTGATCAAGCCTACCACCATTGAGGATGCCCGGGAGATCACGGAAACATTGCTGGCCAACCGTACTGTAGTGCTGAATCTGGAGGGTCTTGATGTGGACATTGCCCAGAGAATCATTGATTTTACTTCCGGCTCCTGCTTTGCCATATCCGGCAACCTACAGAAGATTTCCCACTATATCTTTATTATCACGCCGGCCAGCGTGGATATATCCGGCGATTTTCAGGATATTTTCGGAGGTTCCTTCGACTCTCCCCTGAATACGGACCTATAGGGATGGAGATAACTGTTCGGCTGCCGCGGCCGGACAGTTAATTTTATGAGCGTCAATCCAGAAAAACATCGGAAAGCGAGGATACAATAAATATGGCTCAGAGACTGCCTGTATTATATAAGGGGAAACCATGCTACGACATCTATATTACCAGGGACTTTGGGGACGTATCTCAGGAGTTTGCCCCCTATACGGCCCCTGAAAGGAAAATCTGCATTGTAACGGATTCCAATGTGAGGGGACTTTATGCGGATGCTCTGAGGGAGGAACTGGACAAACTTTCCGAAAAAGTGGATATCTATACCCTCCCTGCCGGAGAAGAGCATAAGACTTTGGACTGTGTCAAAGAGATATACGCTTTCCTGATCCGGGAGGGCTATGGCCGCAAAGATCTGCTGGTAGCCCTGGGAGGAGGCGTGGTGGGTGATATGACAGGTTATACCGCCGCCACTTATCTCAGGGGCGTGGACTATATTCAGGTGCCTACCACTTTATTGTCCCAATGCGACAGCAGTATCGGCGGCAAGACAGGCGTGGACTTTGACGGGTATAAAAATATGGTGGGGGCTTTCAAGATGCCCCGGCTGGTATATATGAATATGGACACGCTGCGCACCCTGGAGGACCGCCAGTTTTTTTCCGGTTTTGGAGAGGTGATGAAGCATGGACTGATTAAGGATGCCAAATTTTATACCTGGCTGATTGATCAGATGTACGAAATCTGTGAAAAGGATATGGATGTGCTGGAAGAAATGATTCTGCGCAGCTGTACCGTGAAAAAACTGGTGGTGGAAAAAGACCCCACGGAACAGGGAGACAGGGCGCTGCTCAACTACGGTCATACCATCGGCCATGCCATCGAGAAAGCCAGAGGATTCCGGCTTCTTCACGGGGAATGCGTGGCTCTGGGAGCAGTGGCCGCCGCCTATATATCCTGGAAGAGGGATATGATCTCCATGGAGGAGTACTACGAGGTCAGGGATATGTTTGTGCCTTTTTACCTGCCCATCACAGTGGAGGACATTGATCCGGAGGAAGTGCTGCGGCTGACCAAGTCCGACAAAAAGGCTCAGGGGGGTGTGCTTCGTTTTATCCTGCTGGAGCGGATCGGAAAGGCCGTGATTGACACCACAGTGACGGATGAGGAAATTCTGGCCGCCGTCAGGGAAATTTATTTTGACGGAACGGAAGATTAAGATCGGAATGGCCCGGTTCGGGCGGATGGGAGCAAAAATGAATAAGAAAAAAGCGTTCATGTTGTTCATAGATATGCTGTTGGGAGTCTTGCTGGTATGGTTTGACCAGTTCACCAAGGGGCTGGCCATCAGCCATTTAAAAGGGAGGCCGGCTTATTCCCTGATTGACGGCGTATTGGAACTGCAGTATCTGGAGAATCACGGCATGGCTTTCGGCATGCTGCAGAATCAGAAGGTGTTCATATTGTTTGTGGGCATTACCTTTATGCTGGTACTGCTCTTTTTCCTGTTAAAAATGCCTGTTACCCGCAAATTCCAGGTGATACATGTGCTGATGGTGTTTATCATTGCAGGGGGGCTGGGCAATATGCTGGACCGGCTGCGCCTGGATTATGTGGTGGACTTTATCTCTTTTGTGCTGATCAACTATCCCATTTTTAATGTGGCGGACATTTATGTGGTCTGTGCTACCATTGGATTGTTTATTATGTTCCTGTTCGTTCTGAAGGAAAAAGATCTGGAATTTTTAAACTTTAAGCAGAATCGGTACCGGGAACTGTAGATATCCTGAAACCGGGAAAGGATTCCATTTCCCGAAAAAGAAGATGAATTGGAGCCTATGGACGAGTTTTTATTTCAGATTACAGAAGAATATGAGGGAGAGAGAATCGACAGATGCATGGCCATGTTACTGGATTCTCTCTCCCGCAGCTATATACAGAAGCTGATTAAAGAGGGGCAGGTACTGGTAAACGGCATGTCCGTTAAGAGCAGTTATCAGGTACAGGCCGAGGATGAAGTGCGGTTTTCACTGCCTCCTTCCCAGGAGCCTCAGATCTGTCCGGAAGACATACCCCTTGCCATTCTTTATGAGGATAAAGATCTTCTGGTGATCAACAAGCCCAAGGGGATGGTGGTGCATCCGGCGGCCGGGCATTACAGCGGCACTCTGGTAAACGGAGTGATGCACCATTGCGGAGAGGAACTGTCCGGCATCAACGGTGTCATGCGTCCCGGTATCGTCCACCGCATTGACATGGACACCACCGGTTCCCTGATTGTCTGCAAAAATGACAAATCCCACAACAGCATTGCGGCCCAGTTGAAAGCCCATTCCATCACCCGCCGGTACCGTGCCATATGCCACGGAGTGATAGAGGCGCAGGAGGGTACCGTGGACAGGCCCGTTGGGCGGCACCCAACGGATCGCAGGAAGATGGCAGTCAATGAGAAAAACGGCAAGCATGCCGTGACCCACTACCGGGTACTGAGGCGCTTTCGGGAATACACTTATATAGAATGTGAACTGGAGACGGGGCGTACCCACCAGATCCGGGTGCATATGGCCAGCATCGGACATCCGCTGCTGGGAGACGCTGTATATGCCCAGGGCAGGAGAAGCCCCTTCTCTTTACAGGGGCAGACACTTCATGCCATGACCATCGGATTTATCCATCCAACATCCGAAAAATATCTGGAGATAGAGGCCCCTCTGCCCGAATACTTTCAGCATCTGTTGGATATTTTGCAATAATTTATTGTTTTTAGATCAAATTTGTTGTATAATAAGTACAGATAAATGATTTGCGCATGAATCGGGGAGAAAGATCATTTATACTCTATAGGGAAAGAGGGTTTGCGTATGAAGACTATAATTACCATCGGACGCCAATTTGGATCCGCAGGCCGTGAGATCGGAGAAAAGTTAGCGGAATATTTCGGCATTAAATGTTATGACAAAGAGTTGCTCAGCAGAGCGGCCAAGGAAAGCGGCTTCTGTGAGGAGATGATTCAGAACCACGACGAACGCCCCACCAACTCCTTTCTGTACAATCTGGTGATGGATACCTATTCCTTCGGATACAATGCCTCCTCCTTCGTGGATATGCCAATCAGCCACAAGGTATTTCTGGCACAGTTTGACACCATCAAGAAGATTGCGGATGAAGGCGGCTGTGTGATCGTTGGCCGCTGCGCGGATTATGCGCTGGCGGACTATGAGAACTGCATTCATCTGTTCATCTACGCAGACGAAGACACCAAGGTCAAACGGATCATGGAGAAATATGAGTTGACGGAATCCAAGGCCCGGGACATGATCACCAAAAAGGATAAGCAGCGCCAGAGTTATTACAATTATTATTCCTCCAAAAAATGGGGCCGCGCGGACAGTTATGATCTGTGTATCAACAGCAGTGTGCTGGGCGTGGAAGGAACGGTGAAACTGATTATCCAATATGTGGAGGATTTTGAGGCCAGAAAAAAATAGGAACATGTATTTTTCCTTAAATAATTAGAAATATTTTCTTGACAAACAGGGCACCTCATGCTATGATGTTCCAGTATGCCGCATAACTAGGTAAAAGTGTGTCATTTTCTGAATGCGCCACCAAAGTTAGCGAGTAAGAACGAAGGTATTCGTTGCTGGAGTTCATGAATAGGAGGTGCCTTATGTACGCAATTATTGCAACAGGTGGAAAGCAGTACAAAGTTTCTGAGGGAGATGTGATCAAAGTCGAGAAGATCGATGCAGAGGCTGGTGCTACTGTGACTTTTGACCAGGTAATCGCAGTAAGTGACGCTACCCTCAAGGTGGGTGCAGATGTAGCCGGTGCTACAGTAGCAGCTACCGTTATGGAGCAGGGTAGAGGTAAGAAGGTTATTGTATACAAATACAAGAGAAAAACCGGATACCACAAGAAGAACGGTCATAGACAAGCATACACACAGGTTAAGATTGACAAGATTAACGCCTAATGTAAGTGGACGATTATGACGACAGTAGTGATTCGCGGGACAAAAGCACAGAAATATACAGGTTTTACCTGTATGGGGCATGCGGATTATGCGAGACCTGGCAAGCCGGATATTTTGTGCGCTTCCATATCCATACTGGTGATCAACACCGTCAATTCACTGGAGGAACTGGCCGGAGAGGCTTTGCGGATATCCACCAATGAGGAGACAGGCTTTATTCGGTGTGAGATGGAGAGTGACCTGCAGGAAAAATCCGTCTTTTTGATGGATGCCATGGTATTTGGTTTACAGCAGCTTGCCAATACCTATGGGGAAAAGTATCTTACAGTAAAGTTTGAGGAGGTGTAAGCCATGTTAAATATGAACCTTCAATTCTTCGCCCATAAAAAAGGTGTGGGTTCCACCAAGAACGGCAGGGATTCCGAATCCAAGAGACTGGGTGCGAAGAGAGCCGACGGACAGTTCGTAAAGGCTGGTAACATTCTGTACAGGCAGCGTGGGACCAAGATCCATCCCGGCGTAAACGTGGGCATCGGCGGCGATGACACCCTGTTTGCATTGGTTGATGGCGTTCTGAGATTCGAGAGAAAGGGCAGAGACAAGAAGCAGGCTTCCGTATATCCTGTTGAAAAGTAATGCCGATTATCGAACATAGTCATGAGAGGCTTCAAACATATCCTGTTGTTTGAAGCCTTTTGTTCGTGATACTACTTTACCCGTTAGAAAGAGGAGAAAAGCAGGATGTTTGCAGACAGAGCGACAATATATGTGAAAAGCGGAAAAGGCGGGGACGGACATGTCTCCTTCCGCAGGGAAAAATACGTACCCAGCGGCGGTCCGGACGGCGGGGACGGAGGCCATGGGGGTGACGTAATCTTCCAGGTGGATGAAGGTATGAACACTCTGGTGGATTACCGCCATATTCGAAAATACAAAGCCCAGGACGGTGAGCCGGGGGGCAAAAAGAACTGCCACGGCAAGAATGGGCAGGATATTGTGCTGAAAGTGCCTCAGGGAACTGTGATCAAGGAAGCGGAAACGGGAAAAGTCATTGCGGACATGTCCGGCGACCGTCGGCGAATGGTATTGCTGAAGGGAGGCAGGGGAGGCAATGGTAACCAGCACTATGCCACCAGCACCATGCAGGCACCCAAGTATGCCCAACCGGGGCAGCCGGCGCAGGAACTGACCTTGCTTCTGGAACTGAAGGTTATAGCGGACGTGGGGCTGGTAGGATTCCCCAACGTGGGAAAATCCACACTTTTGTCCCGGGTGTCCAACGCTCAGCCCAAGATTGCCAATTATCATTTCACCACCCTCAGTCCCAATCTGGGAGTGGTGGATCTGGAAGGCGCCAGAGGATTTGTGATTGCGGATATACCCGGTCTGATAGAAGGCGCTTCCCAGGGGGCGGGACTGGGCCATGAATTTCTGCGGCATATCGAACGAACCAAGGTCATCATCCATATTGTGGACGCGGCAGGTACCGAGGGACGCGATCCCATCGAGGATATATATGCCATTAATAAGGAACTGGAAAGTTACAATGCGGATATCTCCAAGCGCCCCCAGGTGATTGCCGCCAATAAGATAGACGCCATCTACTCCGTGGAGGAGAGTGACCCTCTGGCAGCGCTGAAGGCGGAATTTGAGCCAAAGGGGATTCCAGTATATCCTATCTCCGCCATCAGCGGACAGGGGCTGAAGGAACTGCTGTACCATGTGCGGGAGATGCTGGACCAGTTGACCCAGGAGCCTACAGTCTTTGCGCAGGAATATTTCCCGGAGGAGGAGCGGACCTCCTACGGCGATATGCCCTATACGGTGGTTTATGATGAGGAAGCGAACGAGTATGTGGTGGAAGGTCCCCGCATAGAGAAAATGCTGGGGTATACCAACCTGGAGAGTGAGAAGGGCTTTACCTTTTTTCAGAATTTCCTGCGGGATAACGGAATCCTGGCAGAACTGGAACAGTTGGGCATCCAGGAGGGAGATACTGTCAGAATGTATGGTTTATCCTTCGATTACTACAAATAGGCGGTACTGGGTGGCCTGAAGAAGATCGACGGAATTCTATATAAGGAGAAAGAGAATGACAAGCAAACAGAGAGCATATTTAAAGAGTCTGGCCAGTAGCCTGGAGCCCATTTTTCAGGTGGGAAAATCCAGCCTGACGCCCCAGATTACAGAAGCCATCGGGGAATCATTTCACACCAGAGAACTGGTTAAAATAGCCGTACTGAAAAACTGTATGGATGACCCCCGGGAAATAGCCCAGTTGGTTGCGGAGCGTACCCATTCTCAGGTAGTACAGGTAATCGGCAAAAAAATTGTGCTGTACAAGCCCGACAAGGACAATCCCAGGATTCAGCTGCCCTGACCTCCTAATAGCAGGAAATAGAAGCAGGCCGATCTGGAGGAGAAGCATGGAAGATCTATCAAAATGGAACAAGATAGGCGTCATGGGCGGAACTTTTAATCCCATACATACCGGCCATCTGTTGCTGGCACAATGGGCCATGGAGGAGGCGGGGCTGAATGGGATTCTGTTTATGCCCACCGGCAATTCCTATATGAAGGACAAGGGGGAGATGCTGCCGGGATCTGAGCGGCTGGCCATGACCAGATTGGCCGTGGCTGACAGAGACTGCTTTGCATGCTCAGACCTGGAAGTGCGTCGGGGGGGCAATACCTACACCTATGAGACATTGGAAGCCCTGCAGAATATGTATCCCCAAGCCCACCTGTACTTTATTCTGGGGGCGGACTGTCTGTTTTCTATCGAAAACTGGTATTGTCCGGAGAAAATCTTCCGAAGTTGCGTCTTGCTGGCAGCGTCCAGAAACGGCATGCCCATGAACAAACTGGAAACAAAACGGCAGGAATTGGAAGAACGTTATGACGCGAGGATCCTGTTGATGGCTTTTCCCAATCTGGAAATTTCCTCAACGGATATTCGGTATCGCTGCAGGGAGGGCAGAAGCATTCGGTATCTGGTCCCGGAACCTGTACGGGAATATATTTTTCAGAATCATTATTATGAAAATCCATGAGGATAAGTTATTGAAACCAAGTGAACTGAGCAAACTAAGAAAAGAGATGTCAAAAGTCCAGGACGGAAAGCGCTATGAGCATACCCTGGCCGTGGCCTACACGGCGGCAAACCTGGCTGCCTGCCATGGGGAGAAGGCAGACCATGCGCTGGTTGCAGGTATGCTTCATGATTGCGCCAAGTGTCTGCCGGAGAAGAAGCTGCTGTCCATCTGTGAAAAACAGCATATGCAGATCAGCAAAGAAGAATATAAGAAGCCTTCTCTGCTCCATGCCAAGGCAGGAAGCTATCTGGCAGGAAAAAAATACCATGTGTCAGACCGGGATATTCTGAACGCGATTCATAATCATACTACGGGACGCCCAGGTATGTCCCTGCTGGAAAAGATCATTTTTGTAGCCGATTATATGGAACCGGGACGCAGACAGGCTCCCAGACTGGAACAGATTCGCAGAACCGCCTTCGTTGATCTTGACCGGGCTGTACTGCTTATCCTGGAGGATACTCTGAATTATTTACAGGACAGCGATTCCGTGATCGAAAAGACCACCCAGGATACCTATGAATATTACAGGGAAAGGCTGGAGGGCGGGGCCTCCCCGGCCGGGACGCGTTAAATGGGATTTGTTCGGATGACAGCAGCATGTATATGCAATGTATTTAATGGGAGGAAGAAATATGAATACATCCAAGGAAATTGCCAGACTTGCCATAGAGGCACTGGAAGATAAGAAAGCGGAAGATATTAAGATAATTGACATCAGTGAACTCTCCGTAATCGCAGATTATTTTATCATTGCCGGGGGCAGTAACCGTAGCCAGATCCAGGCACTCAGTGACAATGTGGAGGAAAAACTGGGCCGTGCCGGACATTTCAAAAAGCAGGTGGAAGGCTATGACACTGCCAACTGGATCCTGATGGATTTCGGCGATGTGATCGTACATGTATTTGACAAGGAAAATCGTTTGCTATATGATCTGGAGCGTATCTGGAGAGACGGCAAAATCGTGGCAAAAGAAGAATTATAAGCGGGAAAAAACAGTGGCTGTTCTTATCCAAGAATAACCACTGTTTTTTTATCGCTGTGACGAAACAGATACTTTACGTATCCCTGCGTCCGCTTCCCAGATGCATATAAAAAGTGACCAGGTATAATCCGCAAAGTCCCACGATTACATAAACGATCCTGGACAGCCAGGACATATCACCGAAGATAAATGCCACCAGGTCAAATCGGAACAGGCCGATTAATCCCCAATTAATTGCGCCGATAATCGCAATCGTCAGGGCCGTGCCATCCAAATATTTATTTCCCATATGATTTCCTCCTAACTAGAATTCCGCAACTCTCCTGTCAGTACACAATTTCAAACATCCGGCCGTGTAAAAGTCCGCATATTGACAGTGGCATACTGTTCGAAGAGACGCTGTTTAGAGTTCACATACTTCTATGCTCCACAGCTATTGTGTCCATTCAAAAGGAGGAATATGCAAAATCAGCGGTAAAAACGAAAAACACCAAAAACTTTTCCCAAAATCTGGCAATCATTGACAATGATAGGTTCCATGGAATCATTTTCCGGCTGCAGGCGAATATGGCCGTCCTCCTTATAAAATGTCTTAACGGTGGCAGAATCTTCCACCAAGGCCACCACCATGTCTCCGTTGGAGGCATCGTTGCAGCAGCTTACAAATATGCGGTCGCCATTGAAAATACCGGCATTGATCATGGAATCTCCCTTGACTTTCAAAATAAAGGATTCCCCCAGAGGCACCACATCCGCAGGCACAGGGAAATAGTCTTCGATATTCTCCTGTGCCAGGATCGGCTGCCCGGCAGCCACCTGCCCTACCACGGGAAGACTAACCACCTCCGTTCGTACCATCTGAAAGCTGTCATCACAGATCTCAATGGCCCGGGGCTTGGTGGGATCTCTACGGATATATCCGTTTTTCTCCAGGGTCTCCAGATGGGAGTGTACGGATGAAGTGGACTTCAAATGTACTGTCTCACAAATCTCCCGAACTGTGGGAGGATATCCCTTTTTCAGTATCTCGTCCTTAATATAATCCAATATTTCCTGCTGTTTGGCAGTTATCTTACCATAGCCCATCCCATGGCCCTCCGTTTCTTAAGAAAATAAGTAAACCCGCATTCTTATCTTGACAAAATTATTATAGCATACTAAACGGCAAAAAGCAAACATATATTCCAAAAATATGTTCGATACAGCTTGACAGAAGAATATATGTTCGCTATAATACAATCAGAGCGAACAAGTGTTCCGAACATAAATTTGCTTTAGACTTTACATAATACGTATCATTGTCTGTAAGGGAGGGGTGGAATATGAACCAGGTCATGCGCATTTATGAAAGAGATTTGAGAAATCAGCAAAGAAAAATCCGGAGGCGGAGAGAAGTGCGGCGTATCTTTATTCTGGCAGGTATTGCTATAGTTCTGGCGCTGGCCACAGCCCTTTTCTGTCATGTCCTTTTATCCAATGCCAATACGGAGCTGGGAGACATATCTTATAAATATTATACCAGCGTCCAGATCGCCCCAGGCGATACCCTTTGGACGCTGGCAGATAAATATGCGGATGAAGCGCACTATCCCAGTCAGAATCAGTATATTGCCGAAGTTATGAGTATGAACCATCTGGCGGGAGAGGAAATCTGTGCCGGTAACTATCTGATCCTTCCCTATTATTCTTCGGAGTTTATAAAATAGGGGCCGCTTTATTCCCTGAGCCGTACGGCATTTGCGGCCCGGCGCCGGCGCTCGTCCTCCTGGGCGGCATAGTGCTTTCGGGTGGTATTGACGTCACTGTGGCCCAGCACATCCGCCACCAGGTAAATATCTCCGGTTTCCCGGTACAAAGCTGTGCCGTAGGTGCTGCGCAGCTTATGAGGAGTGATCTTTTTCAGAGTGGTAACCCGGGAAGCATATTTCTTTACCAGGTTTTCCACGGAACGCACAGCCATGCGCCGGTTCTGCAGGGAGAGGAAGAGGGCGTTCTCATGTCCCTCAGCGGGAACCATGTGTTCCCGCTGCTCCAGGTAATCCAGCAGTGCCGTACCCACTTCTTCACCAAAATAAATAATAGCTTCCTTGCCTCCTTTGCGCAGGATTCGTATCCCATAGACATCAAAGTCCACATCCTGAAGATCCAGTCCTACACATTCCGACACGCGAATTCCTGTCCCCAGCAGCAGCGTAATCAATGCCACATCCCGCAGCTTGGTTTTTTTGTGGTATTCCTGTTCTTTCTTGGTCAGCTTACTCCCATCCTCCACCTGATCCAGCAGAATAGCTACTTCGTTGGGTTCAAGGCGTATGATCTCCTTATCGTGCTGCTTAGGCAGCGGTACCAGGGCCGCCGGGTTTTTCTTGATTTTTTCCGTCTCAAAAAAATAGTTGTAAAAACTTCTGAGAGAGGCCAGCTTACGGCTTTTGCCCCGCTCTTCGTTGATAATGTTTTTTCCGTCTTTCTGATACAGAGAAACATATTCCAGATATTCCTCTATGTCCTGTCGGTTGAGCAGGTCCAGATAAGTAAGGGGAATTCGGGAAATCTCCAACTTGGCGCAGGCACTGTTTTTTTCGTGCAGAAATTCAAAGAACATGCGCAGATCATAGGCGTAAGCCAGTCGGGTTCTGGCAGAAGTGTATTGTTCAATCCCCCGAAAAAATTCTTTACAGAAGGGAGGCAGTTCTTCCAGCACGGTGCGCATTTTAAGGATATTCTGCATTTTCTGTTCCTCGTGATAATTGGTAACCGCAGTGTTATTTGCCAAAATATTCACCCCATCCTTTCAGGCTGCCGGTCTGTATGGCTGTAAACATGCGCTCCTTAACGCCTGGATTCTCCTGATTCAGCTTCCGGAGCAGATTCTTAACATATTCCCTCTTGGTGTGTCCGTCTGCCGGACAGGGACTTTTCACTACCGGCACATGGTATTTGTTGACAAAGCCGATTACATCCGCCTCATTCATGTACATCAGAGGCCGGATCACAGTGAGTTCCATGCGGTCCAGATAAGTCACCGGCGCAAAGGTATGAAACCGCCCCTCGAAAATCAAAGACAACAGCATGGTTTCCACCACATCATCCTTATGGTGAGCATAGGCTACCTTATTACAACCAGCCTGCTTAATTGCGGTGTTGAGTGCTCCTTTGCGCATTTTGGCACACAGGGCACAGGGATTATCCTCCTTGCGATCCTCAAATACAATTTGGGCAATATCCGTTTTTAAGATCGTATATTCCACGTTCAGACTTTTACATAAATCCTGGATTTCGTTCAGCTTCAGATTCTCAAATCCCAAATCCACCGTTATGGCATGAATTGTGAAAGGCTTGGGATAAAAGCGCATCAGACCGTGCAGGGCATAGAGCAGCGTCAGGGAATCCTTTCCTCCGGAAATCCCTACTGCGATCCTGTCTCCCTCTTCAATCATATGGTAGTCATCTATGGCACGTCGGACATAGCTTAGTACTTGCTGCAATTTCATGGATGATTCCTCCTCATATGAAGTTATTTTACCTTTTTTTACAACGGGAGACAATATTTTTTTGATTTTTCTTTTCCTTTTCTTTCATGTTTTTTAGAAAATATCCCCTTGTTATATGCCTGAAATCAGTGTATGATGGTGGTGTGAAACAAAATCGGAGTTTGGTTAAGCCGGATTTCCGTTATGCAGAGAAGAGGTAAGAGCATGAAACTAAAATGGAAAAACCAATATATCAGATGGGGATTGACGGCGCTGCTGGTAATCATGGGCAGCATTATGTTTTACTATCTTTTGTTTCATTCCTCCAATATTAAGTCGGCTATTGACATCATGGTAGGGATTATGATGCCGGTGGTATTTGGCTTTATACTGGCCTATTTGCTGACCCCGGTTCTGAACAGCATTGAACAGAGAATTTTATACCCCCTCAGAAGACTTCTCAAGTTAAAAGAGGGGCCTAAGTCGCATGCACGAACCCGCATGTTAGGTGTGCTGGTTACTGCCTTGCTGTTCTATTTTGCGATTCATCTTCTGATCAGTATGCTGGTGTCTCAGATTGTTCCCAGTATCCAAAATATTGTTTCCAATTTTGACACATATATGACCAATTTTACCGCATGGATGAATCAGCTATTGGCGGACAATTCTGAGATTAAAGATTATGCAATAAACCTGATCAACCGTTATTCTGAAGAGTTGGAACGTTTCCTCAACGAGACTGTCCTGACCAAGTCCAGCGAGTTGATCAAGACGGTATCCCTGAGCGTGCTGGGAATCTTTAAGACCCTGTGGAACTTTATTATAGGTTTCGTTATTTCTATCTATATTCTTGGCAGTAAGGAGAAGTTTGCCGTACAGGCCAAGAAGCTGCTTTATGCCTGCTATCAGCCGGATTCTGCCAATGTAATTATTAACAACTTCCGTTTTGCCCACAATACCTTCATCGGCTTTATCAGCGGCAAGATATTGGATTCCCTGATTATCGGCCTGCTGTGTCTGATCGGAACCACCATGTTACGGACTCCCTATGCGGCTTTAATCAGCGTTATCATTGGTGTGACAAATATCATTCCCTTTTTTGGACCTTTTCTGGGAGCCATTCCCAGCGCCGTGCTGATACTGGTAGTGGATCCCATGCATCCGTTAAACTGCGTGTATTTCATTATTTTCATATTGATTCTGCAACAGGTTGACGGCAATCTGATCGGGCCAAAGATACTGGGTGATTCCACCGGTCTGTCCGGCTTCTGGGTAATCTTTTCCATTACGCTTTTTGGCGGCATGTTTAATGTGTTGGGTATGATTGTTGGCGTTCCAATCTTTGCCATCATCTATGCCGCTGTAAGATCCTATGTAAACTCGGCCTTGATAAAAAAGAAGATGCCCATAAAGAGCGCTGTATATGAAAGCATTGAGTGTGTGGATGACGCAGGAATCCACACCATGGATAATCAGGAACGCCGCAGGGCCATAAAATCCAGAAATCTGGAGAAGAAAGAAGCAAAATCAGAGGAGACTCCTGACCGGCAGGAAGAAAACCTGGTTTCGGGTATGAAATTTATCAGCAATATTGAAGAATGGAAGAGGAGAATGCCCGTGCGTTGGGATGACAGAAATGTAATAGCCAGAGAGGATTTTGCTGTTCCTGCGTATCCGCCGGAAGATACTTCCGCCCCTGAGAAAGTCAATGACCTTCTAAAGGAAAAGGATAAAGAGAAATAGAACCCGCCCTTCAGCAAAGAAATCCTTTTGTTTCGACGTAAGATTGAGAAAAGAGTTTAACAGGAAATGGGAGAGGAGCAGAAGTAATGCGATTTGTCATACAGAGAGTGACAGAAGCCAATGTATCGGTGGATCAGCAAATAGTAGGTGCTATCGGCAATGGCTTTCTGGTGTTGGTGGGCGTAAGCCAGACAGATACCAGAACAGTTGCTGACAAAATGATCAAAAAGTTGTTAGGTCTGCGGATTTTTGAGGATGAGAATGGCAAAACCAATCTGTCCCTGCAGGACGTAGACGGCAGCCTGCTTTTGGTATCACAATTTACTTTATATGCTGACTGCCGTAAAGGTAACCGTCCTTCATTTACCAATGTAGGCGCCCCTGATTTGGCTGAGGATTTGTATGAATATATTATCAACGAATGCCAAGCCCAACTGCCAAACCCGACTCAGCGAGTGCAACATGGCCGCTTCGGAGCAGATATGAAAGTTTCTTTATTAAACGATGGCCCCTTTACTATTATATTGGATTCGGAAACGCTTTCCATATAGAATCCAGGTTAATAATTTGTTTCATCTCTGCATTCATATTCCTTTTTCATTTGATATTCTATTTTAATTAGATATTGAACAACCTGTAAAATATCTTTAGGATGTTCAACTTCTATTTAAATTGTATTACAATATATAAAACCGGGATTATAAAAAAATGATGTGATAATAAATTCAATGGCCACGAGTTGGAACCCACCAACATTCGTGGCCATTAAAAACCCATATATAATGACCTGATAGAATAAAGAAGTTGAACGCAATAAAAAGTGTAACTTCCTACAACGTTCAAGTTTAACGAATAGTTGGCAAACCACAAAACACAAGTCAATAACCACCAGCCCAACTATTCGTTAAACTTGTCTTTTGCGCATAGTTGGCTACATCTCCTGCCGGAGGTTTTTCAGCTTTTCCAGCAATTCCAAATCATCTGCCGTGACTCGTATGTTAGTCTGGAATTCTCGACCATCTGCCGTAATCACTTTGCATTCCATAACAGTTCCTTCCTGGATTCCGGCTTTTGAAAATGCTTTAGCAAATTGCAGAAATTTTGGATGGTTGTTCTTAAACTTATCAAAATCACTTTTTAATGCCAATAAAGCCATAGGGTTCATATTCATTTGTAAACACCTCTTGTAAACAAATTAAATAGTCATTTATTGTGCCATGGCAGTCTTTATGGCAGTCATCAGTTCTCCGTAAGTCTCATAAGCAGGAAGCTGTGGATTGTCCGATTTAATCTTGTCGGTACTCTTGAACAGGAATCCCGCCTTGCTGGCCTTTATCATGCCTAAATCATTATAACTGTCACCGCTGGCAATCGTTTCATATCCGATAGACTGTAAAGCCTTAACCGTAGCCAGTTTTGCATCTGCAATCCGCATTTTAAAACCTGTGATCTCGCCGTCTTCCGCCACTTCCAGAGAATTGCAGAAGATAGTGGGCCATCCCAGCTTTTCCATCAACGGACTGGCAAACTGTGTAAAGGTGTCGCTGATAATGATAACCTGGGTGATAGAGCGAAGCTCGTCCAGAAACTCTTTTGCCCCGGGTATGGGATCAATCCTGACTATGGTCTCCTGGATTTGCTTTAAACCCAAGTGGTGTTCCTTTAATATTCCAAGCCGCCAATTCATCAGCTTTTCATAGTCGGGTTCATCGCGGGTAGTTCTCTTCAGTTCGGGAATGCCGCTTGCCTCGGCAAACGCAATCCAGATCTCCGGTACCAGCACTCCTTCTAAATCCAAACAGGTAATATACATATATTTTTCCTCCATAAAACAAATTCAGCAATATCACTCATTATACAACAATTAAGAGGGATTCACAATACCTGAGATTTATTTATGTAGTGCAATGTATCCATCAGACTTTCAAACCTCTCAAAGTGTTTTTGCTGAATCATTATTTCCAGAACCGAATCATATTCGTAGCCGGGAAGGTCAAAAGAAAAATATATTTTATATCTTTTGTTGTTCGGACGAGACCTGAATTCCGTTATTGAAGAAATGTTTTGAATATGCCATATTACAGATTTATCCGCCAGCTTCATCAAATGGGCTCCGGGTTCTTCCGAGAGTAGAAGGGGCTCTTCCATCTGACCGTAAAGATAAGCTCGCAGATCCCTGTCTTCTTTGTGCAAAGATACCAAGTATATTTCTCCTCTGTCAAAATAGAAAATTAAGTTTGCAATGGTGATTCTTTTTTGCATCAAAAAGTGGACCCCAATCGCCAGGAATGCCATCAAAATGCCCGCTGCTACACATAACCCATTTCCTCTGATTAAGAGAATTGTCAGAAGCAGAATAACTCCTGCGACAACAGCGCAAAAGATTACCTTGTCATGTCTCTTTGGAACGGAAATCCAGATTTGTGCCATTTGTGCTTTTTCCCCATTTACATACTCTTTTTCCATCTCATGTCCTCTTTTCACATAAATAATATTTGTACTCTGATATTGCTATTTATTCCTCCTATCCTATAATACACAAAAAAACGGAGGAATGCAACCCGTAAAGACTACATTCCTCCGTAATATTGGCTATACTTTTTTATTTCTCGAAATATGTGAAAAATACATCTCCCTCGGAGTTGTCAGAGAAAAACTCCAGGTAGGAAACAGAAAATTCCTTAGCCTCGGCAGGTACTTCATAAATGATATGGTAGGTGCAGCTGTCTCCCTTAGCAAGGCCGTACTCGGAAGGCATTATAGTGCTGGAACTATCCATCTCAATGCCAAAGCCATAATCCTCCTCGCCATTGCCCAAATCATGCCACTGGATCTGGAAATCGCTGTTATACATGGGCAACTCTTCACCGAACGTATTCTTGATGGTGATGACCACATCTAAAAGCTGCATGCCGGCGGCAGGAGTATATCCCTCATACTCGGAAGGATAAGCCACGGAATCAACGCTGTACTCAAAGAATGCGGTACGGAAAGTCGTACCGATCTCGCCATCTGCCTGGCCGTCCTTCGCCGTCACAACGCTGTTCACCGGGCTTTTGCCACATGCCGAAAGCATCATGCATGCCATCATCATCACTGCGATACAAGCTACCAATTTCTTACTGAATTTCATAATTCTCCTCTCCTCTTTCATAGGCTTTTTATTGTCTGATCTCTGTTAATCAGCGATCAAATGAAATTATAGTACTATTTTTCGTATTTGTCTATACCTTTCACGCATGAATTTTGGCAATTTAAAAAAATAAGAATTGTCAGTTTTCTTTTCCGATATTTTTGGAATTTGCTAAAGCATTTACATTTCCGCCCCCTGACCTTTCATTGCCAGTGTCACCCGGCGGGCAAAACGTTTTCCGTATACCCCCGAGAAAATAGCGTGATATTCATGAAAACCCACCCGGCACTGAAACGTCATTATCTCCATCTCCACGCCAAACAGTCCCACATGATAGTCCATGCTGTCCATGCCGCAGGATTGATAGAAAAGTCTGCGGCGCAGACGCTGCTGATGGTTTTCACTGGGGACATCCGGTGTTTCTATTTCCAACAGCAATCTTTTGCCTTGATACCGCTCCTGCAGAAGCCGGAGCGCCTGTGCGCCGCAGCCCTGCCCTCGCAAATCCTCCGCAATGGCAAAATAATCCAGCAGCAAAAGATCCTGCCAGGCGATGGTGATGGCCAGCCCCACCAACCGTTCCTCCCGGTTTATCAGTCCCAGGATCTCGGTAATACCCTCCCGACGCTTTTTTTGAATCAACCAGAAGGGCTTCTTCTCACTGGCCGGAAAAGCGGACCGATATAGTTTTTTCAGTTCTTTCATCTGAGTCCCGTTCAATTGCCCTGTAATCCGAATATCCATATTATGCGCGCTCTTTTCCTATACATATTGTGCTGCTTATCATGTTGTATCGTTACTTGTATTGATTACAAGGGGGAAGGCAGGATTACCAGTGGATTTTCCGTATGCGTCATCATGTCCCGCACCCCTTTAAAGGTTTTGTAGGCCATATTCCACACCACATTTTCGGTGTAAAATGCGGTATGAGGGGAAAGGATCACATTGGGAAAGGAGCGCAGAACTGCCATTTGGCGGTTGACGATCACATCCCCCATGCGGTTGGCATAGTACAGCCCGGCTTCGTCTTCCAATACATCCAGCGCCGCATGTCCCACCTTGCCGGATTCCAGTCCCTGTATCAGCGCCTCCGTGTCCACCAGGGCTCCTCTGGCTGTGTTGACCAGGATTACACCATCCCGCATCCGGGACAGGGCGGAGGCATCCACCAGATGATAATTCTCTGCTGTAGATGGAGCATGCAATGAAATGATGTCGCTTTGGGCATAGAGATCCTCCAGGGACACATACTCTGCCAGTCCCTTCAGAGCAGGATCTTCATGTATATCATAGGCCAACATTTTGCAGCCGAATCCACTCAGATGCCGTATCACGGTGCTGCCGATCTGACCTGCCCCCACCACCCCCACGGTGCAATGGCTGATATCCTTTCCCATTTTTCCCTGCAGGCTGTAATCCTGTACCAAAGAACGGTTCATGATATGGGGCATATTTCGGCAGCACATGAGCATCAGCATGATGGCGTAATCCGCCACAGTCTCCGGCTCATAGCTGACATGACATACGCCCATGCCCAGTTCTTTCGCTTTTTTCAAATCTATATGGTCAAACCCGATGGAACGGGTGGCCACATACCGCACACCCACATCATGAAAACGCTGCAGCATATCGGCCCCCATGTCACAGGGGGTACAACTGACGGCGTCAAATCCCCGGGCCAGGGACACATTATCCGGGGAAGGGTATTGCGCGCTGTAGCCATACGGGGCCTCAAACGCTCCTGCCAGCCTGTCAAACATGGGTTTTTCGTCAAATTCCCGCAGGCAGTATGCAAATATTTTCATCGCCACTCTCTCTTTCTTCTGTTAGGGCTCCCAGGGCGAAAAAGTATGCTGCCAACTGTGCCCTGGAACTGAATTGTTCCGTCTGAATCAGTTCTCTTACTTCCTCCCGGGTATAAAAGCGGGAATCGATCTGCTCGTTTTCTGAGGTATGATCAAACATTTCCCCCTCCGCTTCCACGATAGCGATATAGGTAGTGACATCGGAAAAGGCCACTGCCGCGAAGGAGGCGGGCAGGATATCCCGGATCCGCTTGACGGAAAGCCCGGTCTCCTCATACAGTTCCCTTTGAATGCAGTCCTCCACAGACTCCCCTTCCTCCAGCATACCGGCGCAGAGATTATAGACATTTCGGTTGATTCCCATACGAAATTCATGCAGCAGGAGCATTTTCCCCTGGCACACCGCGACAATGGAAACGCCGCTGGGAGTTTGTCCCAGATCCTCCGGGGAAGACAATTCCCTGCGGCTGACCATTTCATATTTTTTCTCCCGTCCGGCTTTATTCAGGTAGGTCAATTCATAATTTTTAAGAAATTTGCCGTCTCCCACCTTTTCCATCCTTAGAAGTTTCATATCCGTACCATATCCTTTCTGTTATCCATCAGATTTAATCTTTCTGCCGGATTCTCCTTCAATACCCATGTTTGACAAATTGTTCCCGCAGGGAGGGATATACCTTTTTGCGGGTAATCTCCACCAGGCCCAGCGGGGTCATGTCCACCACCTGTACCGGCACAGGATCTTCTTTTACCAGCGTCCGCAGTTCCTGCAGCAATTCTTCCTCCTGGGCCAGTGTGGCCAGATTGATGAAATCCACAATAATAATGCCGGAGAGATTCCGCAGCCGAAGCTGACGGGCCACTTCCCGGGCAGCTTCCAGATTCACCCGGCGCATGGTATCCTCCGAAGAAGGACCCGAGGCCCGGTCTCCAGACATTCGGATGCATTTTCCCGTGTTAACATCAATGGCCGTCAGGCTCTCCGTCTGCTCCACCACCAGGTTTGCGCCGGACTTCAGCCACACGGTTTTTCCCAGCGCTTCCGTCAGCTTTGTATCCAGACTATAGAGTTTGTCCAAGGGAAAACCGGGATCCTGGTACAATCGGATCTGCTTTGCCTGCAGAGACAGACGCCCACGTTCCTGAAGCTGTAATAATTCTTCCTGCACCTGGGGCAGATCGGTCACCACTTCCTGATATTCGCCGGGCTTAAAAGGCCCCAGTGCCTCCTCCAGAGCAGAGCCTGCCTCCTGGAGACAGCAATAACAGGTACGGTGCTGCCCCTGTAAAAACAGGGCTGTGAACTGTCGGCGCAGACGTTCGTATTCCCGGCGCAGGATATCTTCACAAATCTGTGTTTCCTCCCCCTGCTCCAGCAACAGCCCGGCCTGGGTGCGCACCACCAGTCCGAAAGGCGGCACGCCTTCCTGCTGCGTCAGCCGCCCCTCTGAATCCGTAACCTGCCAGCGGGTCAAAAGCTGCCGCAGCCGATCTTTCTGAGCCTCCTCCAGTTTTTTGGAAATGCCTGTTCTGGCTTCTCCCATGGCAAAGACAAAATACTCTCCCTGCAGGGTGATCCGAGTGGTCACCGCCGCCTGCTTGGACTTAATGGGCTCCTGCTGTATCTGCACCAACAACTCGTCCCCTTCCAGAATCCTGCCGTCATAAACCCTGTTGGTCAGAAACGGAGGGATTTTTTCCTGGCCCATGCGCAAAAAACACTGTTCCCGATGGGCAATCTCCACAAAACAGGCATTCAGATTCTTTATGATCCTTTTCACCTTGCCCAGGTATATGGCGCCGATCCGGCTCCGGGCATCGGCGGAAAAAACCTGGGCCGCCACCAGACGGTCCTGCCGGACCAGGGCGGCAAGCAGACGGGGAGACGACATCTGAGGTTCTGTCTGGTCAGAGCCGTCTCCGCGGGCAGGAGACTTTCCCCGGTTTAGTCCCATTGGACAGGCGGTGATCAGGAGTTTTCCCAGCTCCTGCTGGAGTTCCCGCTGGGTTTGCCTGGGTTCCCGGTCCGGCCGGGAAAGGGGC
The DNA here is from genome assembly GCA_011959105.1 of Lachnospiraceae bacterium. GTDB lineage: Bacteria > Bacillota > Clostridia > Lachnospirales > Lachnospiraceae > Acetatifactor. Next base: position 54,444 of record BLLU01000169.1, read on the forward strand.
TGGCATATATTTCTGCTCATATCATTTCTCCTGGATTTTCTGAGTCTTGGAGGAGTTCTTCCACTCCTGCTGTTCTGCCTCCTTGGCGGCCAGGGCTTCCCGGCGCAGCCGTTTTGCTTCCTCTGCCGCCTCTTCCCTGCGCTGCTGCGCTTCCCGGGTAATCCGAATACGCTCTTCATCCACCAGGGGCTCCAGAATCGGGCTGCCGATGGCATCCATAGGCGCCAGACGCAGGGGAGCTCCTCCGTCGGCCAGGTTCAGGAAAGTGTCTCTGCGATGGATGGTGTAAGCATTCTCGACCAGGTTTTCCCCCTGCCATGCGGCATAGGCATCCATAACCTGCTGAGGTTTGATGTTGCCGCCGCTGGAGGCATCCACCAGCATGTGAATAGCCCGGCTGTTCGGGTCAGCCTGCAACTCATAGATTCCCGGCCTGATATTCACCGTCAGCGTATTTTTCTTGGTTTCCTTGGTGATCATAATCTCCGGCCGGGCATAGAATTCCGCCAGTTTCCCCATATAGTCAAAGGACGGTTCCCGGCCCTCCCGGAACCGAACCGTGTAGCCCGCCGCTGCCACGCTGGCCATGGCGTTGCCGGCTCCCTCCGGCAGCAGCACCACGCTGACAATCTCTATTCCCGGCGCACTGGCCCGGTTGAGGCTCTCCAGCATATCCCGGGATGAGGTGACGCTGTTGCACTCTATGTCCATATACTCTCCGTCGCTGGTGAGCCCGACTCCCAGCGGGGCGGCGAACGTCATAATCTGGTGGGGACTGAAGCCTGTGGTATAGGCCACATCGATCCCGGCCCGCCGGATACATTTCTGGAAAAAACGCATCACGTCCAGATGACCGATAAAACGCACCGGGCCGTATTTGCAAAACTTAACACGCACTTTCATATATTGCTTACTCCCATCTGCTTACTTGCCTCTTAAAAAACGTCAGCATCCTCCATAGTTCCCCACTTCCCTGGGTTCAAAGCAGATGCCTCCGCCAAACCGGGTGACACCGCAGCCCTGGCATTTAACTCTGCAATTCTCCGAAACCTGTCCGGCCCTGGCTTTCACCCATTCCCGCTTCAGGAATTCTCTGGTGACGCCGCAGTCGATGAAATCCCAGGGGAAAATCTCGTCCAGGGGTCTTTCCCTATGGGCGTAAAAAGCCACATCCAGGCCGCACTCCGCCATGGTTTCTTCCCAGACCTGGTTTTTGAAATATTCGCTCCAGGCATCGTAGAAACATCCCTTTCGATATACCCCCAGAATTACCTGGGACAGACGCCGGTCTCCCCGGGCCAGCACGCCTTCCCAGACACTGGCATCGGCCTCATGGTAATTGTATTTGATGCTCTTCTGGTTGAGCTGCCGGGAAATGCAATTCCGGGTAAAATAGGCTTTTTCAATAAACTCTTCCTTCGTGCACTGGCTGGCCCACTGAAAGGGTGTAAAGGGCTTGGGCACGAAAAAGGAAGTACTGGTGACTATCTGCACCCGCCCGTTTGTCCGGGCTTCCTTGGGCACTTCCTCAAAAAAGGTGGCGGCAATCTTATTGGATAATTCCGCAATGCCCTGCATGTCCTCCTCCGTCTCCGTGGGAAGCCCCAGCATGAAATACAGTTTCACCCGGGTCCATCCGCCCCGGAATGCCAGCGCGGACCCCTGCAGAATATCCTCCTCTGTAAGTCCTTTGTTGATCACATCGCGCAGTCTCTGGCTCCCGGCCTCCGAGGCGAAAGTCAGGGAAGATTTGCGCACATCCTGCACTTTGGACATCACATCCAGGGAAAAAGCGTCAATTCGCAGGGATGGCAGGGAAATATTGATATTTTTCTCCCTGCAGGCCCGGATCAAAAAATCAATGAGTTCCGGCAGTCTGCTGTAGTCGCTGGAACTCAGAGAGCTTAAGGATACCTCCTCATGCCCGGTATTTTTCAGCATCTCCAGAGCATATTTTTTCAAAAGATCCACGTCCCGTTCCCGAACCGGCCGATATAACTGCCCTGCCTGGCAGAACCTACATCCCCGGATGCAGCCGCGCTGAATCTCCAGCACTACCCGGTCTTGGGTCACCTTGATATAGGGGACCACGGGTTTCATGGGATAATAGCTGTCCGACACCTGCATCTCCACTTCTTTCAGAACGGTACGGGGAATTCCCTCCTCCGTGGGATCGAAACTTTTGATGGTTCCGTCCTCATGATAAGTCACCTGATAAAAGCGAGGTGCGTATATGCCCGGCAAACGAGCTGCCCGGCGCAGGAATTCCACCCGGCCGCAGCCCTGGTTTTTACAGGTTTTATACAGATCCAACAGATTCCGATACTGGGTCTCGCCCTCTCCGATATAAAACAGATCAAAAAAGTCCGCAATGGGCTCCGGATTGTAGGTACAGGGGCCGCCCCCTATGACGATGGGGCAGTTGTCCCCCCTCTCTGCCGCAAGCAGTGGAATCTGGGCCAAATCCAGTACTTGCAGGATGTTGGTGTAACACATCTCGTACTGAATGGTGATCCCCAGAAAATCCATATCCTTCACCGGTTCCTGGGACTCCAGGCCAAAGAGGGGGATCTGCTGCTTTCTCATAATGGCGTCCAAATCCACCCAGGGGGAATAGACCCTCTCGCACCATACATCCTCCCAGCTGTTAAGCATGTCGTAGAGGATCTGAATTCCTAGGTGGGACATGCCAATCTCATATACATCGGGGAAACACATGGCAAAACGTACATCCACCCGGGACTTGTCCTTCACCACCGCATTTACCTCACAGCCTATATACCGGGCCGGTTTCTCTATCTTCATCAGAATATCATCTGAAAGCGCCAGCTTTTCCGTGATCATCCATTTTCATCCTTTCCTGAAATTCTCTTGATTTACCTATCAGTATACGGCATTTGGATAATAAAAGCAAACAAAAAGTAAGCATCCCCCGCGTTAAGGCCGGGGGATGCAGTCATAGCGTATGTACTCTGAGATTTGTCCGCAGGTCAGGCCAAAGAGAGAGTCACCCCTTCGGCCTGCCAGAGCCAGCACACATACCAGCACGGCCGCAAGCAGGATTCTCAGGCCAAGAGTACCGTTTCTGTCGCCGCCGCGTCCCAGACCTCCGTATTCTTCCCCATAATCCGCTGCCGGGCCAAAACTCCCGTCGGGTTCTTCGTCAAAATAGCTGAGCGATCTGCCATAGAGCAGTTGTTCCCTCTGTCCCAGATCCTGTCTGTCCTGTTGATAGCGTTCCCGTACCTGTCTCGCCAACTGCAGTTTCTGCTGTGTGGTGATATCTCTCATAAGGCACCTCCGTCCAAATAGGGCCAAAAGCCCGGGCATCCCACAGACGCCCGGACCCGGTCCGTTCTGCTATTCTATTGTATGAGCCTTGGTATGGAAACTAGTACAGTGTGATTCTACGAAAAATCTGCAATTTTCTGAAAAAAGCAGCTTCGGGAACCTGTATGGCAGGCGGCCCCCACCTGATTAACCCGGGCCAGCAGGGTGTCCCTGTCGCAGTCTGCCGTCAGGGACTGCACATGCTGGTAATGGCCGCTGGTCTCTCCTTTCAGCCACTGCTCCTGCCGACTGCGGCTATAATAGTGCATCAGCCCGGTGCGCAGGGTGTCGGCATAAGCCTGGCAGTTCATATAAGCCATCATCAGCACTTCACCGTTTTCCTCATCCTGAATGATAACCGGAACCAGGCCCTGGGGATCTTTTTTAAGTTCCTCCCAAGTGATGGCCGGCGTCCGGGCAGCCTTGCGGTCCGAATCCTTATATTCCATTTGTATGAGCGTCCTTTCTATTTAGAGTTCCGCATTTTCCCTACCGACACACACAATCGGTGCCCGCTGTCCGCCCACTTACGTGTCCTGACAGCGGGCAGTGCGTCGTCCGGGAAATGCTGTCAACCAGAGTTCCGCATTTTCCCTACCGACACACATAACCAGTGCCCTCTGTCCGTCCACTTACGTGTCCTGACAGCGGGCAGTGCGTCGTCCGGGAAATGCTGTCAATCAGAGTTCCGCATTTTCCCTACCGACACACATAACCAGTGTTCGCTGTCCGTCCTCTTCCATGTTCTGACAGCATATCTCACACTATCCGATTTACAGGCGTCCCTTGGTGCTGAGCACATCGGAAATCCGGGGATCCAGTGTTATGGCTTCATCCAGGGCCTTGGCAAAGGCTTTGAACAGGGCCTCAATCATGTGGTGGTTATTGCCGGGCTGTAAGATCCGCAGGTGCAGGTTCATACCCGCGCTGTAGGAGACGGCGTAGAAGAACTCTTTCACCAGTTCCGTATCCAACTCTCCCACCCGCTCCGCTGTAAAAGGGCAGTCAAATTGCAGGTAAGGCCTGCCGCACAGATCCACGGCGCACAGTGCCAGCACTTCGTCCATGGGCAGAATAAAGTAGCCGTAGCGGCGGATTCCCCTCTTGTCTCCTGCCGCTTCCCGGATGGCCTGCCCTAATACGATGCCTGTATCCTCTGCCGTGTGATGGCCGTCCACCCGAAGATCGCCCTTCACTTTGCATTTCAAGTCAAAAAAGCCATGTCTGGCAAAGCCCTCCAGCATATGATCCAGAAAGCCGATGCCCGTATCAACCTCTGCTCTGCCGCTGCCGTCCAGGTTCAATGTGACATTGATTTCGGTTTCTTTGGTTTTGCGGTTAATCGTACTGCTCCTTGCCATCCCATACTCCTCCCTGGCGCCATAAATCGTGTTCCCTTCAGGTATCTTTACTTTTCAAACCGTACCTTAATGCTGTTGGCATGGGCGGTCAGTCCCTCGCTCTCGGCAAACTTTTCGATATCCTGGTGCACTGCCTGCAGCGCCTCCCTTGAATAAGAGATGATACTGGTTTTTTTCACAAAATCATCCACATTTACCGGTGAAAAGAACCTGGCTGTACCATTGGTGGGCAGAATGTGGTTGGGGCCTGCGTAGTAGTCCCCCAAAGGTTCCGAACTGTATTCGCCCAAAAAGACAGCGCCGGCATTTTTAATCCGGGTCATGGTTTCGAAAGGATTACCGGTCAGTATCTCCAGGTGTTCGGAAGCAATATCATTGGCGGCTTCGATGGCGTCATCCATACTCTCTGCCAAAAGGATGTAGCCATAGTTTTCCAGGGACTTTTCCATGATCTCCCTGCGGGACAAACGGGCCACGAAGTCGTCCACCTGACGGGACACCTGTTGGGCCAGTTCCCTGGAGGTGGTGATCAGAATGGCGCTGGCCAGTTCATCGTGCTCGGCCTGGCTTAAGAGATCCGCCGCCACATAGCGGGGATTAGCAGTTTCGTCTGCCAGCACCAGGATTTCACTGGGGCCGGCGATGGAATCAATGCTTACATAGCCATATACCGCCTTTTTAGCCAAAGCAACGTATATATTGCCGGGACCGGTGATTTTGTCCACCTTGGGAATGGACCGGGTGCCATAGGCCATGGCGGCGATGGCCTGCGCGCCGCCCGCTTTATAAATGGTGTTCACTCCCGCGATATCTGCCGCAACCAATGTGCCGGGATTCACCTTTCCGTCCGCATCGGGCGGGGTAGTCATAAGGATGTCCGGCACTCCGGCCACCCTGGCAGGAATTACATTCATCAGCACACTGGAGGGATAAGCCGCCTTACCGCCGGGCACATACACGCCCACTCTGCCGATGGGCGTGATTCTCATGCCCAGTATGGAACCGTCCTCCCTGGTGTCAAACCAACTGTTGCGCAGCTGCTTTTCATGGAAGGCACGAATGTTGGCCGCGGAACGCTTCATCACTTCCACCAGTTCCGGATCCATCCGGGCATAGGCTTCCCGAATCTCCTCCTCTGTTACCCGGATGTTTTCGGGGGTCAGGCGGAACTTGTCATATTCCAGGGTGTACGCAAACAGAGCCTCGTCCCCCTTCTCCTTCACATTGGCCAGAATCCCGGCCACCTTATCCTCGTATTCGGTATAATTATTGGGGCTTCTTTTCAGCAGATCGTTCAGCACGTTTTTACGGGTGCTTTCCGTCAATTCCACAATCCTCATCTTTTTTCTCCTAATATAGTTCCGCAAGTTCCCTACCAACACACTTTCCTGGTGCGTCATATCCGGCCGCC
>BLLU01000170.1 GCA_011959105.1 Lachnospiraceae bacterium
CAAAGAACTATGATGTCCCCGACTCAGAAGAGGATGAGGACGGCGTTGCTGCCATAGAGCCATTCCTTGAGCTGCCAAACGAATATACAAGTATCTATCTGTATGGAAGAGACGACGGACTTTACCGAGCCGGAAGATTCGCACCTGCTATGATGCAGCAGGATTTCCGCTTCTTTTTCGATATCGGCTACCGGTTTTCCGACGGTGAAGGCGAGGACTCACGGATGTTTCCGCTGGAATTCCGGAATGACGTTGCCATGGTTATAATGACCAATTATGAACGTACTCTTTTTACTTATCCTTACCTTGCCGGATGCCTGTTCATTTCCATCCTTCTGTTTTTTATTATTATTTTATTCTTTTTCAACCGGAAAATCAAATTCGTCCGGGTGCTGGAAAAAGAGGTGCTTACCATGTCCTCCGGAGATCTGACCCGCTCGGTCCCTAATCTTGGAAATGATGAGATCGGCATTCTCGCAAGAGAGCTCAATAACCTGAGAATTACACTGAACGAAAATATCATGAAAGAACAGGCAAGCCACAAGGCCAATCAGGATCTGATCACGGCATTGTCCCATGATCTTCGTACCCCTCTCACGATCCTGACCGGATACCTGGAGGTCTTACGCCTAAAGCGCAACCCCGGAGTTCAGGAAGAATATATCGGAAGATGCCTTAAGAAAGCAGAGGATATCAAAGACCTGACAGACCGGATGTTTGAATACGCACTTGTATCCGAGGAAAACGAAGTCCCGGAAATCTCCTGGCTCTCCACAGACTTTATAGAACAGTGTCTTACGGAAAACTGTGATTTTATCAGGCTTGCCGGCTTTACTCCCCATCTCTTAATGCCCGATACCTCTCATGTGATGGAAAGCGACAAGACTATGCTGAAACGAATCATCAATAACCTTTTCTCCAATATTTTAAAATATGGAGACAAAAAACAACCGGTTACTGTATCCGGGAAAATAAAGAAGCAAATTCTGTCGATTTCTATCACTAATGCTGTAAAACAAGAACATTCCTGCACCCGCAGCAACAATATCGGCCTG
>BLLU01000171.1 GCA_011959105.1 Lachnospiraceae bacterium
CAAAACGTTCCCCGATATGCTCTTCCATATATTCCGTCTTTTTCAGCTTATTCGTCTCCCGCTCCGCCGTTTCCGCGCGCCGCTCCATCTTGGATGACTGGTCTGCCACCTGAGGTAAAATCGCCTCATAATGTAAAATGCGTTCTTCCCTTAACCGTACGGTGGATTTTGTAGAAGATGACATGGGGGATGATGGCGATGAGTGGTGAACCGATGAAGTTAGTTGCCAACAACAAAAAAGCATATCATGATTATTTCATAGAAGAAAAGCATGAAGCGGGCATTGTGCTGCATGGAACCGAGGTAAAGTCCATGAGGATGGGGAAATGCAGCATAAAAGAAGCCTTTATCCGCATAGAGAACGGGGAAGTTTTTGTCTACGGGATGCATGTGAGCCCGTACGAAAAGGGGAATATATTCAACAAAGACCCGCTCCGGGTGAAAAAGCTCCTTTTGCATAAGCAGGAGATTAACAAGCTGATGGGGAAGATTGCGGAGAAAGGATATACTCTTGTGCCTTTGCAGGTTTATTTTAAAGATGGGAACGCAAAGGTAGAAATAGGCTTGGCCAAGGGTAAGAAAATGTATGATAAGAGACAGGATATAGCAAGGAAGGACCAAAGGAGGGAAGCGGAGAAGGAACTGAAGATAAAAATGAGGGTGTAGCGTAACGGTTCAGACCGTAAGAACACGTTAAGGGAGGGATAGAATCTCTTTTGTGATGTCTGAAAACTGGCTTGAAATATTTTAAAAAGTATAATATAATAAAAATGTAGTGGGGCAAAAAATTGTGCCTCACAAATAAGGGATAGTAAAGGTTTCGACAGGGGTCTTGCAGCTGGAGAAGCTATCCGCAGGCGATGCGTCAAATCGCAAATCTAAATATAAACGCTGAAGATAATTTAGCATACGCTGCCTAATGGCAGCTGTCCGCCCTGGCGCACCTACACGTGAGGATACGGGCATCGACTATGTAGGAAACGACATAAGCAAAGCTTTGAGTTTATGGGCGTAATATGAAGCTACTGAATATATCGGGCTGTCAATTTCCCGGTATAGGAGGGAATGAAATATAATTGACTATGATAGTAGAAGGACAGGGAATGGGTCTTTGGACGCGGGTTCGACTCCCGCCTATTCCATTTATAAGAAGCAGCGGAAATAGTGCATTTATTAATGAAATTTAGAAAATATCGTAAAAAGAGGGCTACCATTTTGAAATATATTTATGGTAGCCTATAAACTATTAATTATGAAGCATATATATTATGTAAATAGCATATTTTGTTTGTTGATTTTTCAAGATAATGCTTTTGTGTTATTTCAAATGAACTATGCCCTAAAATCTCCTGAATAACAGAAGGGTCTACCCTCTTTTTGTTTAAATCAGTAGCAAGCCAACGCCTGAAGCAATGTACAGTGATATCGGACAGGCCAACTCTTGCCCCAATATTTTTAACAATTTTATTGATAGAATTTTTACCAAGTTTATTATGTGGACTTT
>BLLU01000172.1 GCA_011959105.1 Lachnospiraceae bacterium
CTTTGGTTTCTAAGCTGCTGATATTTCCATCCCCGTCATAGGTATAGGCAGTCTCTACTCCGTTGCCGTAGCGTATCCGGCTGATCCGGTTTAGGGCGTCATATCCGTAGCGCACTTCCAGGCCGTTCTTGTTGTAAATGCGGCTCCTGCGCCCTAAGATGTCGTACTCATAGCGGGTGCAGGTTCCCGCCGGGTCTTTTATCTCCGTTACCTGCCCCGCCCTGCCGTAGGTATAGGAAACCAGGCGTTTCCCGCTGGAACGCTTTTCTTTCATGCTGCCATGTTCGTCATACATATATTCATAGGAATGCCCCTCACACACTGCGCGGGTGACCCTGCCCAGACTGTCGTAGTGCCAGATGCTGATGCTGGGGTTCTTCCCTTCCGCGTCCGTGGCTTTCTCATATACGGGCTTTCCGAATACATTGCAGTCCCTCAGCAGTTGCCTGCCGTCTCGGTCGGTGTGCAGGAACAGGTTTCCTTCTTCATCATACCGGAACGTTTCTGCATAACCCAGCTGGTCAGTCCGTCCGCTGACTTTGCCCAGGCTGTTGTAACAATATTGCACGGAATTTCCATTGCCGTCCATGGCCCTGCTGACCTGCCCGGCGGGGGTGTATTCATAACCTTCTTTTACGCCGTCCGCAAAGCCGATGCCTGTGATGAGCCCCCAGCTCTCCACATCATAAGAGCAGAGATTCTGGTTTCCATCAACGATACCGACAACCTGTGATACTCCCCTAAACTATACCTACCTAATATCTACTTTCATCATGCGGTTCCGTTACTTTCGTGTTTCTTTTGCTTTGCTATAATTTTCAATATTGATATTCAAACGACCCAATAAACCTAAAATAACCATATTTGTCATTTTTTATTTCCATCACGTTACCATCATATTTAAAATTATAAAAAATAATCACGCCATTGTATGTATCATTTATTACATCTTGATATTTCTCTTTCAATATGGGAAGTAAATTTTCTATATACGAATGTCCTTCCAACAAATCCCAACCTTTAAGGCTATCACTAAATGACGCTTCAAAAAAATCTTCATCATACCAATAGATATTGAAATCACGTCCCAACTGAAACTTAATTTCTTCACAATCATCTACTTTATAGTCTTTCTCAACATATTGATATAAAACTTCTTCGGATTCAGTTTTACAAAGCCATAAAGATAAGTAATCTTCCTCCACATAAGAAATTCTTGTTCCATTTTTGTCTGCCATTTATAAGTCCTCCCATTTTTATTTGATAGTGTCAAATTCCACCTGTTTTTTGCTACTAAAATCTTGATTTAAGAGAGTTTGCAAATAAAAAGAGCATTGACCTCCCTTTTTTGGTATAATATCCGCGACCAAACATCAACTAACCAAAGGAGACAATGCTCATGGACATTATACAATACTTACTTTCTGTTATTAAATATCTTTACCAGCAGAACTGCTGGCTGATTAACTTCATTTACAGATACATCCCGCTCCATCATCGTCTACCAGGTATCCGACAACCGCGGTGTCGGCCCCTGCATCCTCGCCATGCGTATGGCATTCCAGAGACTGACAAAACTGCCGGAAAACTTTAAGTTCATCGCTGACGGTTACAGTACTTATCCACTTGCCGCAATGATGTTCGCCAAAAAATTTGGCAAAGCTTTCACCTTCAGGATCACCCAGGTCATCGGACTTACCAACGACGATGCTGTTTCTACGGAACACCGCCCATTCAAGCAGATGATTGAACAGCTCAACCGCACCTATAAGGTTTCTTACCGTCACACAAACGGTTTCGACAACATCGACGGCGCCAGCTACGACCTTGCCCTCTGGGGCGCTTACTATAACTTCCTCCGTCCGCATAAGCATAATAAATACAAAGTCCTCAACAAAACGGAAGTGCTGCAGGGTGCTGACAGCATACCAGGCAAGTGGCAGTTTCTCATCTTCCTCGGTCAGCAGACCATCCTGAACATACAGAAAAACAGTGCTGCCTGAACGGGAGCGGGGCTGTTGTCAATGGAACCATGGAATACCGGAGTGCCCCGGCACGAAGATATGCCGCGAAAGTCCATTGACATAAAGCCCACGGATTATCCTGTTGTTTGGAAAAAGGGGCAGCTGCGCCCTTTTCCTGCCTTCCGGCGAGGACGGGTTCGGGCCGAGCCCGAAAACGAGTCAAGGAACTGGTCCCTTGTGGGGTCTGAGGTAACGCACCAGGGTCTTAAATCACAAATATCTGCAATTTTCAAGGTTCGGGCGAGCCTGTTTTTTCGGCTCAGTTTTTATAGATTACTTGATACTACCTTTTATTTATTGTCCTTTAGGGCTATTTGCATTTAATTATTAATATTTTCTACTACTTAGTCTTGCAAGAACTGGTTTTATTTTGTTCTTCAGGGTGCTCCTCATACCAATCATCAATGTACTCTATTGCCTCTTGGTTTTGTAAATTACCAGGAAGTCTTGCTGAACCAGGATATATTTTACCGTCTATTTCAATTTCTGGGAGCCGATAGTCAGCCCATGTATGTAAACGTCTCTGAAAATCATCATAATCCAAAGAAGATTTAATAATTGCTTTAATTTCATTATGAGCAGTTGTGGAACCTTTTTTTCCATGATGTCCAGCAGGATTTATAAAATCAAGAGTTGCAATAATATCACGATTAAGTTTGATTTCGTCCATAGAGACTCCCCAGTACTTAAAATAATCTGCAAATCCTGCCATATTCCATTCATGAAGTTTTCCTGGATAACGAATTTGATCTTCTATGTATTCTTTTAAGTTCTCATCTTTCCATATTTGATCAAAGTCTTCCCAGTCTATAGAATCAAACCATTCACTAAATCCCGAATTGGCAGGCGGAATTATTCCCCAATCATATGACTTATCATACCCACTCGGGTCATAATACGTCACTGGATTATTCCCACAGTATGCATACAGATTCAGCCCATCTCCCTGGTACACATCCTCCTGCATAAATCTTCCAAGGACAGGATTATAATACCTTGCCCGCAGGTAATACTGCCCTGTCAGTTCATCATACTGCTGGCCTGTGTAACGGATGCGGTTGTGAAACTGTTCTGCCGCCTCAGGCTGCACACCAAAAGCATCATACTGGTAACTGTTCTGGATTCCACCCTCTCCGCCAGTAATCAATGCCATGCTGAGTTGTTCATCCCTGTGGTAATAGGATAATTCCTCTCCTCTCTGGAACGCGTCAATGCTCAGCCCCAGATGGTAGCTGGTTTCCTGGCCTTCCCTGCCCTCCTCATGTAGGAGTTCGCCGTTGTGGTATACAAAGCCGGTTCTCCTGCCGTTTTCCAGCAGTTCATAGCGCAGTTTCTCCGCGTCATAGCGGTTTTCCTGCACGTTGCCGTTTTCCGTTTCTACTCTGGCCTGCTGATGCCGGCTGTTATAGGAGAAACACCGGGTCCCCATGGGATTCCTTTCTTCTACTATACCGCCCTGCCGGTCATATGTAAACTCATTTCTGCCGTCAGGATTCTCTTTCGCGATAAGCTGGTTTTTCCTGTTGAAATGGTATATGGTTGCTCCTTGGGCATCCGTCTTTTTAATCCGGTTCCCTGCCTTGTCATAGGCATAGGAAACAGGG
>BLLU01000173.1 GCA_011959105.1 Lachnospiraceae bacterium
CTTTGGTTTCTAAGCTGCTGATATTTCCATCCCCGTCATAGGTATAGGCAGTCTCCACTCCGTTCCCGTAGTGAATCCGGCTGATTCGGTTCAGGGCATCATAGCCGTACCGCACTTCCAGACCGTCATTGTTGTAAATGCGGCTCCTCCTGCCTAAGATATCGTACTCATAGCATGTGCAGGCTCCTGCCGGGTCTTTTATCTCCGTTACCTGCCCTGCCCTGTCATAGGCATAGGAAACCAGGCGTTTCCCGCTGGAACGCTTTTCCTTCAGGTTTCCCTGTTCATCATAAATATACTCATAGGAATGCCCGTCACACACCGCGCGGGTGACCCTGCCCAGGCTGTCGTAGTGCCAGGTACGGATATTGGGGTTCTTCCCCTCCGCGTCTATGGCTTTCTCGTATACGGGCTTTCCGAATACATTGCAGTCTCTCTGCAGCTGCCTGCCGTCCCGGTCGGTGTGCAATGCAAGATTGCCCTCTTCGTCATACCGGAATGTCTCACTGTAGCCCAGCTGGTCAGTCCGTTCGCTGACTTTGCCCAGGCTGTTGTAACGGTACTGCACAGAGCTGCCGTTGCCGTCCGTGGCCCTGCTAACCTGTCCGGCAGGGGTGTACTCGTAGCCTTCTTTTACGCCGTCCGCAAAACCGATACCGGTGATACGCCCCCAGCTGTCCACGTCATAAGAGATGGGATTCCTGTTGCCGTCCACAATACCGACAATCTGCCCTCTGGCATTGTATTCATACTGCTGGATGGTGCGCCGGCTCCCTCCCGCAGGCTGGCCGGCTGCGGCATCCTGCGCCATTGTTTTATGGTCTCCGGTGCCGGTCCAGTTTCCATCTCCGGTGCCAGTATTCCAGTTTCCGTCTCCCAGACGCCGTATGTCCCTGACTTTTCCGTCCAGGCCGTAGGAAAACTGTGTTCGGTTTCCGAATGCGTCTTTCTGCACTGCCGGGCGGTTCTGCAGGTTGTAGGTAAGTTCCTGCACAGTCTCCCCCAGCGCGTTGGTGATGCGGATGCGGTTGCCCCGGCTGTCATAGGCATAGGTTGTCCCTGCGCCGTCGTCACTCTCCGGCTCATACCCGTAGGGTCTGACTTCCTTCAACAGCTTGTTATTCCGGTCATAAAAATATCGGGTTACGGCTCCCGCCGGGTTTATCCTGTGGGTCACCCTGTCCTTTAGGTCGTACCGGGAGTTAAGTTCCAAGCGCTCCCCGTCTGTTCCCAGGATTGTCCTCTTTAAAACTTTCCCGGCCTCGTCATAGGCATACTGCTCCCGCCTGTCTATGCCGTTCTTTTTGTCGATAATCCTCTCTTCCGTCAGGCGGTCGTCCGCGTCATAGCTCCTGCGGATTTCAAAGCCTTTCGGGGTAACAATCTTCGTCAGGTTGCCGTTCGCGTCATAGCTGTACCTGGTGACGGCGGCCTGTACGGGACCGTTGCCCTGGATTTCTTCTGTCCTGCGGACCCGCCAGCCGTTCTTGTTGTATCCGTAATGGATAATGCTGCGGACGCCTTCCGCGATGACGCGCTCCTCCAGGGTCACGTTGCCCAGACAGTCATAGTCATAGCGCATCTGTGCCCCAAAATCGTCACGCACCAGCGTCAGATGGTTGTTCGGGTCATAGGAGAAATGGATGCGGTGCCAGCTTTCCGGCTCCCCGCCTTTTTCCACTTCCTGCTGCCCGTAAGCCTCCTCCGTCTTGTTGCCCTGGCTGTCATAGGCATAGGTGATAACACGGTATAGTGCCTGGCTGTTTTCTCCGGCAGTACCGCTCTCTCTGTTGAACAGCGAATTCTGGTCGCCACCAACAGCACATTATTTTATCCACCCAAA
>BLLU01000174.1 GCA_011959105.1 Lachnospiraceae bacterium
CGGTCGACGAGGAAAGCGTCAACGCGGCCGTCGAGGCCGCTGTGAGCCAGCTCAACGGCGGCGCGCTGCCCATCTAATAACACACAAGGGGCGGGCCAATACGGCCCGCCCTATCTTTGCAAAGGAGGAAACACCATGAAAAGCAACGACTTCGACGACATCAACCTGAAGCCGGGCGAGGCGCTCAGCGAGGAAGCCCGCGGCGAGTTCGCAAACGGAAAGGGGGACGACGACCATGAGTAACAGCCCGCTTGTCAGCTACACCAAGCTCAGCCCAAACCACTCGGGCAAGCGCACCAAGAAGATCGACACTATCACGATCCACTGTATGGCCGGCAACCTGTCCGTCGAGACCTGCGGCAACCTGTTCGCATCCACCTCCCGGCAGGCGTCCAGCAACTACGGCGTCGGCACAGATGGGCGCGTCGCCCTCTATGTGGACGAGGCAAACCGCTCATGGTGCACCTCGTCCGGCGCCAACGACCAGAGGGCCGTCACCATTGAGGTCGCCAACAACGGAGGCGCCCCGGACTGGCCTGTCTCTGCCAAGGCATACGCCGCGCTGCTGGATCTCGTGACCGACATCTGCAAGCGCAACGGGATCAAACGGCTGGTCTGGTCTACCAGCAAGACCGACCGCGTCAACCACCTGAACGGCTGCAACATGACCGTGCACCGCGACTACGCCGCGAAAGCCTGCCCGGGCGACTACCTCTACAAGCGCCACGGGGAGATCGCCGCAGAGGTAAACCGCAGACTCGGAAGCCCCGCAGGCGAAACCGGGGGCGGCCAGAAGCCCGACGCTGGCGCTGCCGATCTGAAGGTCGGCGACGAGGTGGAGTTCACCGGCACGAAGCACTACACAGGATCCACGGCCACAGCGGCCAAGACCTGCAAACCCGGCAAAGCAAAGGTCACAGCCGTCGCCCCCGGGAAGGCCCACCCCTACCATCTGAAGGCAACCGCCGGCAGCAGTTCCACCGTTTACGGGTGGGTCGACGCCGCCGACATCAAAGCGGGCGGGAAAGCTACCGCCTACCGTGTCCGCGTCACGACGGACGAGCTGAACATCCGCAAAGGGCCGGGCACAAACTACGGCACCAACGGATCCATCAAGGACAAAGGGATCTACACCATCACCGCAGAGGCCGAAGGGCCCGGCGCCTCGAAATGGGGCAAACTGAAAAGCGGTGCCGGCTGGATCTCTCTGGACTACACTGCGAAGGTCTAAAACCGCATAGACGCAGAAAACCCGCCCGGGAGATCCCGGGCGGGCTTTTTTGCGTTCAGATGGCTCCCTGCTGCTTCAAAAAATCGGCCGTCGCCTTGTAAACCTTCGTGCCCCTGTTCGGGCTGCGTAAATCATCCGCATCTCTGCCGTCCAGTGACTTCACCAGCGACGGATCCGCAGCGATGGCCTCGCCGCACCGTCTCAGTGCGCCATACACAGGCATCCGGCGAGGATCGCTGAAGGTGCCGCCTTTTTCCTGAAGAAAGACGGCATAGGCATACAGCACGCCGCGATCTGCCCCGTGCATCTGCTGGAACAGATACCCGAAGAAAGCATCACGGCCAACAAAGCGCGAAAACTTGACGCCGCAGTCGTGCGCCCACCTCGAGAGACCCGGATCCGGCGCAGCTTCGTCGCCGTCCGTGATCCTGCTTATGATGGCACTGACATCCTCCTTGCACGCTCCGGCCGGCAGCATCGCCTCCAGCTCCAGCGCATAGTCGACCTGCCGATCTGACGGCTCGGCAGACGGCTCGACAGAAACCTCGAGCGGATCAGAGAGCCCGTCGGCAATAGCCGCAGCTCTGGCGGCGGCCTCGTCCTGCGCCTCGTACCGCTTCGTGTTTTTCCTGCCCGTGCTGGTGTTCGTGCCTGACACGCGGAAACGGCCGTAATTCACAAAGCCGCCGGACGGGCTGACATACCCGCCGACATCGGCCATCGGAAGCTCGCCGGGCGTGCGCTGCTTTACCTCCTCCTCGACCTGTCTGGCCTCAATTTTTACAGAGACAGCCGGAGTTTCCGGCTTTTTCTTCAAAAAATCAAACAACCCCATCGTGATCCTCCTTTTGGCAGTATTGCATTTTTTAGCATTTAGACATCTTTGGGATAATATTAGCACGGAAATCGTGATACCGTCAATATGGCATAGTCATCTTTGGCATAAAATACAGAAAAGGAGGGGCGCATCAAATGAAAATATACAAGCCTTCCGGCCGCTGCAACGCATCCGGCGAACAGGTGCGCACCTGCCGTGAGGCGGCCGGCCTATCACAGGAACAGCTCGCGGCAAAGCTCCAGCTCGCAGGGCTCAATCTCGGGCAGAAAGCCATCAGCAGGATCGAGACCGGCGAGCGCATCGTCGCAGACTTTGAGCTCGAATATCTGGCCGACGCTCTCGGCGTGACAATCTACCATCTACTCGGAAAAGAATGAAGCAGCGCGGCGTTTTGCCGTGCTGCTTTTTCTATTATGCGGCTATATTGCAATTTTCACACTTGACATTATAGAGCAAATGCTCTATAATAGGGGCAAGAAACGGAGGGCTGCGCTATGGACAACAAGACCCAAAATCTGCAACGACTTCGGAAAGAGGCCGGTCTGTCTCAATCTCAGCTCGCAAAGCTGGCGGGGCTCAATGTCCAAGTGCTCCAGCAATACGAGCGAGGAGCTCGAGATCTCAACGGGGCCAAGCTGCCAACACTCCTCAAGATCTGTAATACGCTGGAGTGCAGGCTGGGCGACATCCTGACAGACGGGGAGACCCTCAAGCTCCTGAAAGAATACGACAGACAGTAAAACCCGAAAGGGGCGGCCGATGGGCCGCCCCTTTTTTGCATATAGGAGGAGAAAATCATGGGAGAACATTTTAGCCACCTGACAGAGACGAAACGGATCCAACTCGACGCCTTCCTGCGGGCCGGCATGAAGCCGGTCGACATCGCCAAGGAGCTCGGCGTACACTATACCACAATTTACCGCGAAATGAAGCGGAGCACATACGAGCACACCAACAGCGACCTCACGACCGAGATCCGATACAATCCAGACGGGGCCCAGCGGCTCTACGAGGAGCACCTCAGAGCGAAAGGGCCAGACCTGAAGCTCGGCGACGACTACGAGCTGGCCGACTACCTGATCGGGAAGATCCGCGACGAAAAGTACAGCCCGGAGGCAGCCATCGGCGAGGCCGTGGTGGCCGGGTGGCCCTTCGCCGTCAAAATCTGCGCCGGCACGGTTTACAACTACATCCGCAAGGAGATCTTCGGCGACGACCTGACGACCGAGATGCTGCCACAGGGCGGCAAGCGCAAACCAGCGAGAAAGCCGGAAACGGTCATCAGCCGAGCCCCGGCCGGCAAGAGCATCGAGCAGCGGCCGAAGGAAGTGGCCGAGCGCACCACCTTCGGGCACTGGGAGATGGACTCGGTCGAAAGCTGCGAAGGCGTAAAAAACACCCTCCTCGTACTGACCGAGCGCCTCACGCGGAAAGAGATCATCGTACCGCTCAAAGACAAGACCAGCGCCAGCGTCGTGCGGGCCCTGAACGGCATCGAGCGAAAGATCGGCGCACTCTTTCCTCAGATCTTCGTGACCATCACCTGCGACAACGGCACCGAGTTCTCGGACGCTGCCGGGATCGAACGAAAACGCCGAGGGAAAGGAAAGCGCACGCAGGTCTACTACTGCCACCCGTACACGCCAAGCGAGCGAGGCAGCAACGAAAACCAAAACGGATTGATCCGGCGGCACATCCCGAAAGGCACCGACCTCAGCAAGGTGCCGCCCCGAGAGGTCAAGCGTGTCGAGACATGGCTGAACAACTACCCGCGAAAAATGTTCGGTTTTCTGTGCTCCGAGCACCTATTCCGGGAACAAGTGGCGGCCCTCCTGATGGTCTAAAAATTTTTTTTAGGCTTTTTTAGCATTTAGTCTTGACAAAAGCGACCTTCCTTTGGATCAAATAATAGTATAAAAAATTATTGACTAAATAATCTGTAGAGCGTATAGTGTAATATATAAAAATTTCTTGAAAATCTAACAGCAGAAATTTTCTCTTGTATAAAAAAGAGAAAAAAGTTTTGCATTAAGGGGGAGATTTGGCAAGAACGACAAACTGTGTTTAGTTTAGTTAATTAGGTAATTAGTTTCTTTTTACCTAACCAGGAGAAGGAGGGTATCATGTTAAAGCAAAAAACACTCTTGCTCACGTCCATCATTGCCATGGTGATGTTGATCACTGTCATTTTTGGCGGATGCGGGCAAAAACCGGAGGATGTGCCTGTGGACAGTAGCATTACTTCCGAGGTACAAGAGTCCGAAGTTGACGAACCGGCGGCCACGGCGGAGCCGGAAAAAATTCCGGAACAGACGCAGGAAACTTCCCAACCGGAAGCGGCGGAAGTTGCGCTGACCACGGAGACCTACCTGTCACAGCTCTCTCAGGGAGACAGCTTTGAGTTTAATTTTTCCGATTATAATTCGGAATATAAGGTAGGCAACAGAATTACGCTCACCATAGAAATGGAGAGCACTGCCATGTTTAACGGCTGTGTGGGCGTCAGCGTGGGTTCCAACTACGAATGGCAGCAGGAGGAATTTGAATTCCAGGCCGGTCAGGGAACCGTCACATGGACAGTAACGCCCAGTGTGGACAATGCCCAGCTGAATCTGTGGTTTGCGGACGGCGCGCCTGTGGGAATCATCTCCATAGACGTGACCGTAGAGGAAGTGGAACCCGCCGTGATCGGCAAACTGGCTACATATACGGAACAGGATACCTTTGAGTTTACCTTTTCCGAGTATAATCCCCAGTACCAGGTAGGAGATCTGGTGAAGATCTCCGTGGTGCTGGAGAGCGACGGGGATTTCAACGGCTGCATCGGCGCCAGCGTGGGAAAAGATCACACCTGGAACCAAAAGGAATACCAATATAGCGAAGGCGGCAGATATACTTTGACCTGGACCGTGAAGCCCAGTTCGGACTATTCCAACATCGGTATCTGGTGGGTGGGGGGCACTTCCGTGGGCATCCATTCCATCACGGTTACCATCTTAGAAGAGGAAATCGGCATCCATGGCGATTATATCACTATGTTCACAGACAAGGGTAATTTTGAATTCGCTCCCTCAGTGATTAATCCTTCTTTCAAATTCGGTGACAAAATAAGAATCACCGTTACCCTTGAAAGCGACGGGGAATTCACCGGCAGTCTGGGCACCGCCGTGGGCGGCAATTATGAGTGGACACAGACAGAGTACGAATCCGATACCGGCATTTCCACCTGGGTTCTGGATATCTCACCTGTAATCGACTCGGTACAGCTGGGCGTCTGGTATATTGGCGGCACCGCCGTAGGCGTACTGGACATTGACATAGAGATACAGAAATGGGGTTATCAGCACGAGGAAGTCCGGGGACTGCTCTATACTTCCACCAGCAAGAACGATTCCTACCCCTTCATGCCCTCCGACTACTGCGAATTTGAGGACGGGGACGTCATTACCATCCGGGTAGAACTGTATTCCAACGATATCTACAATGGCTGCGTAGGCGTCAATGATGTAAACGGCACATACAGAAGCGCCAACTATAACAGCAACGGCGGCGCTGTGGTCTGTGAACTGGTGGTGGCAGCAAGCACCAAAGAAGAGGCCAAGATAGAGTTTTGGTGGATGAACGGCAAAGTGGCACTGAATTCCATCACCGTAACCAAGGGCGGCACCATCGTGGACACCAACGATGACGACACCTTCCACAGCGGAGAAGTTACAAAGTACCGCACTGCGTCTGATTACTGCAAGTATAGCCCGGGGGACACTGTGACTGTGACTGTGGAGTTGTCCGGTGACGGCTACTTCAAGGGCTCCGTGGGTATGCCGGGCCTGGAGTGGACACAGAGTGATTTTGAATCTTCTACAGGGAGCAAAGTAAGCTGCACCCTGGTAGTGCCTGGAGCCGTTTCCAAGCTGCACGATATCAAAATCAGCATATGGTGGTCCGAGGGAACTTATGTAAAAATAGACAATATATCAGTGACAGCAGAAAAAAGCGGAGGAGATGACGATCAACCCGATGAGGATGAGCAGATGGATACTTCCAGCTGGCAATTGGCGTTCAACGGCTTTTCCAGGGATTGGAGCGGCTGGAACAGCGTAAACGGCGATGCCGGCAAACTGGAATTCTCGGCCACGATTCAGGATATCATGGATATCAACCAGATCACCGATATCAGTGATTTCGGCGGTTTCCTGTTCCAGATCTGGCATGTGAACAGCAAATATAACGGCAGAACCTACTCCTATAAACTGGATATTAACGGATCCACCCACAGGGAAGGCAGCGGAACCATTCAGTGCAGCGAATATAACAGCACAGACGTAGTTCAGATTTCTGCCGACGATTACGCATTCTCACCCAGTGATACGATTTCGGGCGTGATCACAGTAACCGACAAGGAAGAGCCGGGTGAACCGGATGATCCCGCAACGGTTATAACCATATTTGAAGGCGGCAAGGCTGATGAATCCTACGAGAGTGACGATGTCTCCTGGCTGCTGGATGCAGAAGACAATGCAGTGATCACCCTTGTATATACCTGCGATGATCCCTCCCATGCCGGCTGGGGCGTACTTGGCTGGGGTGCGGAAGTGGACGGCAACTGGATTGATGCCCCTTCAGGATATGAAGCCGATGGAAGCAACGCTACAAAAGAAGTTACCGTGAAAACCACTGCGGCTAAACTGCGGGCGGCCCTGGGGATCCAGGCAGGCTCTACAGTTACCCATATCAAGTTGGGGGCCTGGAGCGGGGGACGAATTATCTCCCTTGGGATTTCCGCTTCCGGCGGCACGCAGGAACCGGATGACGCCATCTATACCTTTACTTATAAAGAGTGGCAGGCCATACAGGATAAAAATGCGGCGGAGGGGACAAATAATTCCTACACCTATTCCTTCTCTCCCATCCAGTATGGGCAGTTTGCGGATGGCGACACTGTCAATGTCTCCGTAACATTTGAAACCGACGGCAGTTATTTCAACGGTGCTCTGGGCGCCAATGACGCCT
>BLLU01000175.1 GCA_011959105.1 Lachnospiraceae bacterium
AGCCGCCTCTTTAGCACACGTTATGATCTGTTCCTTTAATCCCATGATCCCCTCCTGCATGGCATGGATCCGGTTATCTACCGCGTCTATGGTACGGGAGACAAAGCCTTTTTCCGGGCTTTCCTGCATTTTGGCCAGCTGTTCCCTGGCCTGCGCCAGTTCCTGGGACGCCGCCCTTAGCTGCTCCGCCATGCTCTCCATCTGCCAGAGCAGGATGGAATAGTCATGGCCTGCATCCGGCCTGTTGTTTTCCACCAGCATCCGGTAAAACTGCCGGACGGCTTCGTTTTCCATAAGCTGCCCGCCCTGCGCGTTGTTCTCGTTCATTGTTCCGCCCTCCTTTCCGCCGCTGTTTTATCAGGCTTCCGCCAGATCTTCGGGCCTTGTTGTTAGTAATTGATACAAACGGGTCTGTTTCGGAAAATGGTCGATAAAAGGTATGATCACATTCCCGTAAAATAAAAGCCCCTCACCGGCGTTGGAATTGGTCACATAGGAAAGCTGGTGGGGGGAGATGTTCAGCTGCTTCGCCAGGATCTGTCGGTCGCCCGCAGCCTGGTTGAGCATATAGATGAAATCGCTGTTCTCAAAGATATTTTCGATCTCCCTGGAAGAAAGGAGATCCTTCACATTCTGCGTGATGCCGGTCGGGATCCCTCCCCACTTCCGGAAACGCTTCCAGATCTCCACCGAATAGGCGGCGGTCTGTTCCTCCTTCAGTAAAAGGTGGAATTCGTCAACATAGAGCCGGGTGGACTTATGGGCTTCCCGGTTTACCGTGACGCGCCCCCAGACCTGATCCTGCACTACCAGCATACCCAGCTTTTTCAGCTGCTTCCCCAGCTCCTTGATGTCATAGCAGACGATCCGGGACTGGATATCCACGTTCGTCCGGTGGTTGAACACATTTAAGGAGCCGGTCACATAGATGGCCATGCAGTCCACCACATGCCGCGCCCGTTCGCCGCCGTATTTTTCGATCTCTTCATATAAATCCTGTAAGATTGGCATTTTCTCCGGCACAGGGTCGTTAAAAAAGCGGTGATAGACCCGGCGCAGGCACTGGTCGATGATACTCTTTTCGTCCGGCTCCACCTTCCCCATCATCAGTTCCATGAGCGACAGGATAAAGTCGCTCTTTAAAATCAGCGGGTCGTCGTCCTCGCTGTAATTTAAGTTGATGTCCATGGGGTTGATGTACTGGCTGGAAGTCGGGGATACCTTGATGACCTGCCCGCCCAGCGCCGTCACCAGCGGCGAATATTCCGCTTCCGGGTCGATAATGGCGATATCATCCGCCGTGATCAGGAAAGCGTTGGTGATCTCCCTTTTGGCGGAGAAGGATTTCCCCGCGCCGGGTGTCCCCAGGATCAGGCCGTTTGGGTTCTTTAACTTTTTCCGGTCGCACATGATCAGGTT
>BLLU01000176.1 GCA_011959105.1 Lachnospiraceae bacterium
TAGGGGCAGTCTGCGCTTTTTTAGCTACCCTGAAGGTTTTGTTTCACAGTAAATATAATTGTTGAAAAATATTTGATGGATATAAAGGGCATGGAAGATGACCTGAAAGAAAACATTAAAGAAGATGGGCTAAATGTTCTTTATTATAGCCAAAGAGAATTTGATGCATTTATAATTGCCAAATACCAAAAGGGATTGATGGGCAGGACAATACAACAATATATTATCAATCATGAACCAGATCCAGAGAAATGGTATGCTGAATTAGGAAACAATGGTAATGAGAGGCGAGCTAATTGGATGGTTCATGAAATTATGTTTGGAGATGGTAGCTATATCAGTGGTAAAACCGATTTAACTCCCCTATACAATATTTATGTGGAGGGAATAAACTAATGAATAGAAAGATGGTATTAAGCATAGTAGTCATACTCAATTTATTACTGACAGGATGTGGAGAATCGCATTCCTATGTGGAAGAACCAATTACCTATATTTCCTGGCTGGCTGGAGAATGGCAAATCAAGGATGTAATGGCTTGGGGCGGAAGTCCTATAAATGAAGGATGGGATATGGTTAAGAGCTATATAGGATTAAGTTATGATTTTACAGAACCATTAGGCGAGGTGCCATTCGGAGGTGCTGTGCCAATTCGTGAAATGGAATTGCAACCTTTTTTTCATGGAGAGGGGTATTTGAAATATCTGGATCTGATCGGAAATTACTATACCCTGTTTTGGATAGATATAGAAGAATGGGAAGGGTCAGATACTTGTTTTGTTATAAAAAATAAAGAGGAATGGATGGTGTGGAAAGAATGCGTTGGCATATTTCAATTACAGAGAATAGATGATGAAAAAGAGCAAGTACATACATATGATGCAAACATGTCATTTGAGGAAAATATCAGAAGGCGCATGGAAGAGCAGGGAATCCGAAGTGATATGTATTATAATAATGTTTGGGCTGGTAATTGGACGGTTGAAGAAGTAATTTATGCAGAGGATATAGCAGAGGCACAAACCCATCTTGGAGAAACGTTTTTTTTCCGTGATTCTGGAGTTGATTACTTTGACATTCATTTTATTGGGTCAAGTGAGGACAGGATATTCTATCATATGCCGACAACAGGTGAATTAGGATTACAGGGTGCATATTATTTGCTGATATGGGATGAGGATCACGATTATCCTGCCGCAATAGTAGCGAGCGAGCACGAAATGTTTCTGGTACAGGGAAATACTCTGTTTCGGGCGGTGCAAGAGGAAGAGTATTTAGATGATGCCCTACTACAGGGATTGTGATGAATATGCAATCACGCTGTAATCATATTAAAGAGAGACAACGCAACCAACGCTGAGACAAACAACAGCCAGAACCAGAGCGGTATCCTGTTCCCCATCGCCAGCGAGA
>BLLU01000177.1 GCA_011959105.1 Lachnospiraceae bacterium
ACATAATTACCCTCCGGGTAATTATGTGGTGGATACCTACGCGGTCGCGCTGGCGGCGAACGACAGGCTGGAGGAAGCGTGGGAGCTTGTGGAAGAATATGAAGACGAAGGGTATGCGTTCGACGACGACCTTTATGACTTCCTTGATGGAAAGATAACACTGGAAGATTATTATATAGGAGAATAGCGGAGGATAAAGATGATTATACCGGGGATATTAATATCAATTGTAACTTTTCCGGGGGTTGCCGTGCATGAGCTGGCACACCAGATCTGTTGCAGGATCTGCAGGATACCGGTCTATGAGGTGAAATACTTTCAGGTGAGCAATCCCTGCGGCTATGTCCTGCATGAAGCCACTTCTAATCCATGGAAAAATCTGCTGACGAGCTTAGGTCCGTTCTTTTTTAACACCATTCTGGGCATGTTGATTACGCTGCCGGCCTATGCCAATGTATTTGGCTACAATTATGTTGGCGGCACGCTGGGTCCTTATGTCACTGTAAGCAGCTGGCTGCTCTATTGGCTGGGCGTATCGATTCTGATGCATGCCTTTCCCAGCACAGGGGATGCCCAGGCGCTGGTGGCGAGCGTGCTTAAAAATAAAGAAGTCGGGGTGTTTGCGAAAATTGTGACGGCGCCCTTTATCGGTCTGATTTATTTAGGGGCAATCGGCTCTATGGTCTGGCTGGATTTGCTTTATGGTGTGGGAATGTCGGTGGTGCTTCCCAAGCTGCTTGGTGCGCTGTTATTTTGAGGAGAGGGACTTCATGCTGAAGCTGATTTTGGTGGATGACGAGTGGATCATATTGAAGGGATTAGAGACAACCTATGATTGGGGAAGCATGGGGTGTGAGGTGGTAGGCACTGCGACCAGTGCAGAGGCGGCTTTGGAATTGATTAAAGAAAAGCAGCCGGATGTGGTGATCACAGATATCCAGATGCAGGAGATGAGTGGATTGGAGCTTCTTGAGAAAGGGAAACAAATCAAGGAAGATCTCCAATTCATTATTATGAGCGCTTACAGGGATTTTGAATATGCGCGCATCGCCTGTGAAAGGGGAGCGTTCTCCTATCTGCTCAAGCCCAT
>BLLU01000178.1 GCA_011959105.1 Lachnospiraceae bacterium
GAACCAGCGCCGCCATGAGAGTGTAAGGAAAGCACGCTGCTCCAGATAGGGACGCGAAGGCGGCCATATATGGAGCACCAGTATAGAGTGCTTGCAGGGGATATGCGGAACTATAAATAAGAAAGAGGACAGAGCAAATGAGTTATAATATCGCTGTGGACGGACCGGCCGGAGCCGGCAAGAGCACCATAGCAAAGGCTGTGGCAAAGGAACTGAACATCATCTATGTGGATACGGGGGCGATGTACAGGGGAATGGGGCTGTATATGCTGCGCCGGGGGATCGATCCAGAGGATGAGCAGGCAGTAACCGCCCACTGTGAGGAGGCGGACATCGCGTTACAATATGAAGACGGAGTACAGGTGGTCTGCCTGAACGGAGAAAATGTCAACGATTATATCCGCACCGAGGAGGTGGGGACGGCAACTTCCAGGATCAGCGCTTTTCCTGCCGTCCGCAGGCGGGTTACCGCCCTGCAGAAGGAACTGGCTTCCAGAGTGGATTGTATTATGGACGGTCGGGACATAGGTACCTGCGTGCTGCCGGACGCGGACGTAAAAATATATCTTACCGCCAGCAGTGCAGTCCGCGCCAGACGTCGTTATGATGAATTGACCGCTAAGGGGCAGGTCTGTGACCTGGTCCGGATCCAGGCGGATATGGAGGAGAGGGACTACCGGGATATGCACCGGCAGGTCAGTCCCCTGCGTCAGGCCGAGGACGCCGTACTGGTGGACAGTTCCGATCTGACACCCCGGCAGGTCATTGAAAAAATCCTGGAACTCTGCAGGCGGTAAAACGGGAATAGGAGAGCATCTGGTATGGAGATCAGACTTGTGGCCGGCGCGGGTTTTTGCTTCGGCGTGAAACGCGCGGTGGATACCGTGTATGAGCAGATACAAACGGGGAAAACTATATATACCTATGGCTCCATCGTGAACAACGAGGTGGTGGTGAAAGAACTGACGGAACAGGGAGTGCACGTCATCGAAAGCCGCGAAGAACTGGAAAGGCTGTCGGATTCGAAAAATCCCGGAGACATTGCGGCAGGCACGATAATCATCCGGGCCCATGGCGTGCCCCGGGAAGTGCAGCAGCAAATGGAGCGGAAGGGCTGGGAGATCATTGACGCCACCTGCCCCTTTGTAAAGAGGATTCACAGGGCAGTAGAGAAAAAAAGCGGCGAGGGAGAGCACATCCTGGTGGTGGGCAGCCCGGAGCATCCCGAGGTACAGGGGACCGTGGGATGGTGCAACGGCCCGGTGGAGGTACTCGAAACCGTGGAAGAGGCCGAGAAATACATGCCTCCGGAGGGAAAAAAGCTGACCGTGGTGGCTCAAACGACATTTAATTACAATAAATTTCAACATATAGTTGAAATTCTTAAGAAAAAAGGTTACAATGTAAGTATTGTGAATACCATCTGCAAAGCCACAGAGGACAGGCAGAGGGAAACACAGGAAGTAGCAGCGAATGCTGACGCCATGATTGTGATAGGAGGGAAACACAGTTCCAATGCTGCAAAGCTGTATGAAATCTGCCGGGAAGTGTGTGATAATACCTATTTTATACAAACACTGGATGACTTGCATTTAGAACTACCTAAATCAGCTCGACTGGTGGGCATTACTGCAGGGGCTTCCACCCCAAATAAATTAATAGAGGAGGTTCAAAATTATGTCAGAATTAACTTTTGAACAAATGCTGGAAGAATCATTAAAAACAATACATGCAGGAGAGGTAGTTGAAGGCACTGTCATCGATGTGAAGCCGGACGAGATCGTTCTCAACATCGGATACAAGTCAGACGGTATTCTCACTAAGAGTGAATACTCCAATGACCAGAGTCTCGATCTTACCACGATTGCTAAGGTTGGCGACACCATGGAAGTGAAAGTTCTGAAGGTAAACGACGGGGAGGGACAGGTAGTCCTGACCTACAAGCGTCTGGCGGCAGACAGAGGCAACAAGCGTATTGAGGAGGCTTACAACAACAGAGAAGTATTGAAAGCCACCGTTACACAGGTATTGGAAGGAGGCCTCAGCGTAGTAGTTGACGAAGTGAGGATCTTTATTCCCGCAAGCCTGGTATCCGACACTTATGAGAAAGACCTGACCAAGTATGCCGGACAGGAGATTGAATTCGTGATCAGCGAATACAATCCCAAGAAGAGAAGGTATATCGGTGACCGCAGGCAGTTAATCGCAGAGCAGAAGGCAGAGATGCAGCGGGAACTGTTTGCAAGGATCCATGAAGGCGATATTGTAGAAGGCGTGGTGAAGAACGTTACGGACTTCGGTGCTTTCGTTGATCTGGGCGGCGCGGACGGCCTGCTGCACATCTCCGAGATGTCCTGGGGCAGGGTGGAGCATCCCAAGAAGGTATTCAAGGTAGGCGAGCATCTCACCGTTCTGATCAAGGAGATCAACGGCAGTAAGATTGCTCTGTCCCTGAAGTTTGACGACGCCAATCCCTGGAAGGATGCGGCGGACAAGTTTGCCGTAGGCAGCGTTCTTACCGGCAGAGTAGCCAGAATGACAGACTTCGGTGCTTTTGTGGAACTGGAGCCCGGCGTGGATGCGCTGCTGCATGTATCCCAGATTTCCAAGGAGCATATTGACAAGCCCTCTGATGTGCTGAGCGTAGGAGAGGAAGTTACCGCCAAGGTGGTTGACTTCAACGAGGCAGACAGAAAGATTTCCCTGAGTATCAAGGCTTTGTCCGCCTCCAATTCTTCCCGGGAAGAGGACGGAGACGTGGTATCTGTGGACATCGACGCAGTGATTGCGGCGGAAGGTGAAGAGTAAAATATAATAAGGGGCGGCGAATGCCATGGAGTTTGATTACGAATATTTGAAACAACAGATATTCAGTCTGACCACAATTGATCTGAATGCCTACAAGGAGCGTCAGATGAAACGTCGGATTGATACACTGATCGATAAGCATGGCATTAAGGGCTATGACAAATACGTGCAGGCACTTAAAAACGATAAGGCCCTGTTTGAGGAATTTGTCAACTATATAACGATCAACGTGTCCGAGTTTTACCGTAATCCGGAACAGTGGAAGATCATGGACGAGCAGATTTTTCCGGAATTGATCCGTAAATTCGGCAAAAATCTGAAGATATGGAGCGCCGCCTGTTCCACAGGCGACGAGCCCTATTCTCTTGTGATGGCTCTGTCCAGGCATGTACCCTTGGGACAGATCCGCATTATAGCCACAGATCTTGATAAGCAGGTGATCGCCAAGGCAAAGGTGGGGCTGTATGCGGACAGAAGCGTTGCTGCCGTGCCTGCGGATTTGAAAAAGAAGTATTTTACCCAGGTGGGTCCGTCCTACAAGATTTCTGATGAGATCAAGGCGAGGGTGGAGTTCCGGGAACATAATTTGCTCAAAGATACTTACCCGAGCGACTGTCACCTGATTGTATGCCGGAATGTGCTGATCTATTTTACCGAGGAGGCCAAGGACGAGGTTTTCGCCAAATTCCAGAAGAATTTAAAGCCCGGCGGCGTCCTGTTTATCGGCAGCACGGAACAGATTATCAATTACAGGGAATTGGGATATGCGCGGAAGAATTCTTTCTTTTATGAGCGTCCCTGCTAAAACAAAAAAAACGGCCCCATGGGATTTTCTCATGGGGCCTTGTTTTGCTGTGAAATAGAGAAGGCTCAATATGCCGCTGCCATCATGGACAGGATGTGGTTGGCGTAGCTGGTGAAGGCCGGCCGGTTTTTCTTGATCTCATCGGTGATTTCAAAAAAGAGTTCCCGGCTCTTGTAATCTCGCTTGAAAAAGGGCTCGATTAGCACGTCCCACTGAGGCAGATAACAGGAATATTTCCGGGTATAGCAGGTGGCGGCAGTGGCGGCCACCCGATGCTCCCGGTCCACAAAGGAAGCTACGGATCTGTGCAGGGCAACGTCCTCTGTGGGAAGATAGTAGTAATCCCTGTAGTTGGTGTAGAAATATTTCATCTCTTCCTCGTAGATGGGCACCCGAAGCTGCGCCTCCGAGCCGCTGCCCTTGAAGTAGCAGTAATTGGCGGAAGCGGAGACATTTACCGGAAGAGTGCAGGGCAGGGAGAGAGTCATTACCAGTTCCTGCCGCCTGTTGCCGCCCATATCTTTGTAGGAATTGGCCTGTACCTTGCGGGCTTTCACCTTGCCGTCAAAGAGGTCGTAATAGGACAGGATGGGCAGAATCTGCAGCATCCCCCGGAGGTCGTCGGCATTGTGAAGAAGCAGTGATTTCTCCGCAAACTCAGAGGGCAGCTTTACATAGTCGTGGTAAACACCGATCAACTCACCGCCGGTAAATGCATCCTCGCGCTCTATTCCCAGGAATTTCTCGATGGTTTTCTGCTTACAGTTGGGCAGTTTCAGAAAATATTTGTAGAAGCTGACCCGTTTGTAGATGTCAAGCCCCTCAAATCCGTCGAAGTTATAGGGCAGGTGCAGCTGCTCACATTTATGCTGGATAAAGGGCAGATCAAAATTATTACCGTTAAAATGGATCAGATACTTATAGGAGGCTGCGAATTCAAAAAAGGCGGTTATGATCTGAAATTCCTCCATATAACTCTGGGCAAACCACTGCCGGGTGCGCCAGCATCCATCGCTGTAATAGGCGCAGCCGATCAGATACAGATAGGATGTGCGCGGGGTAAATCCGGTGGTCTCGATATCCAGAAACAGGATCTGGTCCGGGGGAGCCAGCTTTTCCAGAGGATATTGGATTTCGAGGTTTTCTATAATAGCATCATCTGTTTTCATTCGGATACCTCATGTCCGCTTCAGTGGACTCATAATGAAAAGTTGAAAGCATTCATGTTCTTATGTTTTATATCTTAACACAAATTTTGAAAATACAGTAGTATTTTTGTAAAAAAAATAGTATATTAGTATAAGAAGTAAATTCGACAAAGGATGTCA
Source organism: Lachnospiraceae bacterium (assembly GCA_011959105.1). Taxonomy (GTDB): domain Bacteria; phylum Bacillota; class Clostridia; order Lachnospirales; family Lachnospiraceae; genus Acetatifactor. The sequence goes on from BLLU01000178.1 coordinate 4,942, forward strand.
TAATAAGTCGGAAGGTAGGAAAAAAGCATGCGAAAGTTGACTTTTGTGGGTGGCGTACACCCATATGACGGCAAGGACCTGTCTAAGGACAAGCCCATTGTTTCCGTGCTGCCCAAGGGGGAACTGGTCTACCCTGTGTCCCAGCATATCGGCGCCCCGGCCTCTCCCATCGTGAAGAAGGGGGACAGGGTGTTGGTGGGGCAGAAAATTGCGGAGCAGACGGGCTTTGTGTCGGCTCCTGTCTATGCCTCCGTGTCGGGCACGGTCAAGGCCATCGAACCCCGACGCGTCGTCACCGGCGACAGTGTCATGAGTATTGTGGTGGAAAATGACAACCAGTATGAAGAGGCCCCGATGCAGCCGCCGGGACCGCCGGAATCTTTGAGCAGGGAACAAATTATTGATTGTATCAAGGAAGCCGGAATCGTAGGTATGGGCGGAGCGGGTTTCCCCACCTATGTGAAACTTTCTCCCAAGGAACCGGAGAAGATTGAGTACTGTATCGCCAACTGCGCGGAGTGTGAGCCGTATCTTACCAGTGATTACCGCAGGATGCTGGAGGAACCCGAAAAGCTGATTGGCGGTCTTAAAATCATCCTGCAGCTTTTCCCTAATGCCAGGGGCATTCTGGCGGTGGAGGACAACAAGCCGGATTGCATTAAGCTGCTGCAGGACCGGGTGAGAGGCGAGGACCGCATCAGTGTCAAGGCATTGCAGACCAAATATCCCCAGGGAGCGGAGCGTACCCTGATTTATGCCACCACGGGCAGGCAGATTAATTCTTCCATGCTGCCCGCCGACGTGGGCTGTGTGGTGAACAATGTGGATACGGTGGTGGCCATATACCGGGCGGTGACAGAAGGACGGCCCCTGATGGAACGTATTGTCACCGTCACCGGCGATGCCATTCGGACCCCTCAGAATTACCGGGTAAAAATCGGCATGAATTACCGGGAGCTGGTAGAGGAGGCAGGAGGCTTTGTGGGTAAGCCTGAGAAGATCGTCTGCGGCGGTCCCATGATGGGCTTTGCCATGTTTGATTTGGATGTGCCCACCACCAAGACCTCCACGGCACTGCTCTGTCTGTCCCGGGACGAGGTTTCCGCCATGGAGCCGGGGCCCTGCATCAACTGCGGCCGCTGCGTGGAGGTGTGTCCCGGCAGGGTGGTTCCCAGCAGACTGGCGGATTACGCGGAGCGTTTTGATGAGGAAGCTTTTCTCAAAAACGATGGCATGGAGTGCTGCGAATGCGGATGCTGCAGCTTTATCTGTCCTGCCAAGCGGCCGCTGACCCAGCAGATTAAGTCCATGCGCAAGATTCAGCTTGCCAGGAAAAAGAAATAGGAGGCAGGAGAAGTGGACAAAAAACTGAGAGTATCATCCAATCCCCATATCCGGTCAAAAGTGACCACCAACGGCATTATGATGGCCGTGGCGCTTGCCCTGCTGCCTGCCGCCGGGTTCGGCATTTACAATTTTGGCATAAGGGCGCTGCTACATATTCTGATCACGGTGGCATCCACCGTGCTGACGGAGTTTCTATTTGGATTATATAAGAAGAAACTGACGATTACGGATCTGTCCGCAGTGGTAACAGGTCTGTTGCTGGCGTTGAATCTGCCGGTGGGCGCACCTCTGTGGATCGGTGCGCTGGGCGGTGTGTTCGCCATACTGGTGGTGAAAATGCTGTTCGGCGGACTGGGGCAGAACTTTATGAACCCGGCGCTGGCGGCAAGATGTTTTCTGCTGATTTCCTTTCCGGCGCTGATGACGAATTTTACCTGTGACGCCTATACCGGAGCCACCCCTCTGGCGGCGCTGAAGGCGGGGGAGACAGTGAATGTGACCAATATGATCATTGGCCGCACGGCGGGGACCATCGGTGAGACATCCATGATCGCCCTCGTGGCGGGAGCCTGTCTTCTGATTCTGCTGGGTGTGATAGACCTGCGGATTCCCGGCAGTTATATAGTGAGTTTTGCCCTGTTTGTGCTGCTCTTTGGCGGCAGAGGGATGGACTTTCAGTTCCTGTCCGCCCATCTGGCCGGCGGCGGTCTGATGCTGGGAGCCTTCTTCATGGCCACGGACTATGTGACCAGGCCCATTACAGCCAGGGGGCAATATGTATTCGGTGTATTTCTGGGGATTATGACGGGGATATTCCGTATATTCGGTCCCGGCGCGGAGGGCGTGTCCTACGCGATCATCCTGGGCAATCTGCTGGTACCCCTGATCGAGAAGGTCACCATGCCCAGGGCATTTGGCAAAGGAGGTGCGGGACATGGCAGGAAATAAAATGGATAACGCGGTAAATACAGACGGAAAGAACATGTGGCGGGATGCCGTCATCCTCTTTGCCATCACCCTGATTTCCGGCCTGCTGCTGGGCCTGGTGTACCAGGTGACGGCGGAACCCAGAAGACAGCAGCAGGAGCGAAAGATTCGGGAGGCCTGCCAGGCCGTGTTTGCCCAGGCACAGAATTTTGAGGAGATATCCTATGTGCCTGATGAGGCGCTGGCACAGGAACTTTCGACGGACGGCGTGAAGATCGGCACGGTTTACCGGGCGCTGGACGGCACAGGAAGTTCTCTGGGGTATGTGATCGAGACCACTTCCGGGGAGGGATATGGTGGCAATATTACCCTGTACGCAGGCATCACAAATGATGGTATAGTAAATGGGGTATCCATTTTGTCCATCGCGGAGACTCCGGGATTGGGGATGCGGGCCGGAGAGGTGCTGATTCCTCAGTTCGCGGGAAAGATGGCCACAGGCTTTACCTATACCAAGTCCGGCAGTCAGTCGGACAGTGAGATAGACGCCATCAGCGGTGCCACCATCACCACGGAAGCCGTGACCAATGCGGTAAACGGCGCTGTCAGCGCCTTTACCCGGGATCTGCAAAAGGGAGGGGAATGACATGGGCAAGACGAATTCCATGGCTGGCGCGGGAGAGCGGCTGGTCAATGGCCTGGTAAAAGAAAATCCTACTTTTGTGCTGATGCTGGGCATGTGCCCTACGCTGGCAGTGACCACTTCGGCTATAAACGGCTTTGGTATGGGAGCCACCACTTTGGTGGTACTGGCGCTGAGCAATCTGATTATTTCCCTGCTGCGTAATTTGATTCCCAAAAAAGTGCGCATTCCGGCTTTTATCGTGATTATTGCCTCCTTTGTTACGGTGGTGCAATTATTATTGGAGGCTTATCTGCCCTTTCTGAACGATGCCCTGGGTGTGTATATCCCGTTGATTGTGGTAAACTGCATCATTCTGGGCCGGGCGGAGAGCTACGCTTATACCAATGGCCCGGTTCCTTCCCTGTTTGACGGTATCGGTATGGGACTGGGATTCACCGTGGCCCTGACCTGTATTGGCGCGGTGCGGGAACTGCTGGGAGCGGGGGAGATTTTCGGAGCCCGGGTGATGCCCCAGGCCTTTACCCCCATCGGCATCTTTGTGTTGGCGCCGGGGGCGTTCTTTGTGCTGGCTGCTCTGTGTGCCTTGCAGAATCTGGTGAAAATCAGAGGGGCCAGGGCCGGAAAGGACATTTCCAAGATTGGTTCCGGCTGCAGTGAGGATTGTATGAACTGCGGGGAAAAAGGCTGCGGCAGAAGGAAATTCTATGACGACAGCGACGATCTGGTGGTGGAGGATCTGTCGGATCCGGCGGATGCTTAAGCCGTGCCGTAACGCTTAATGAAGGAGACAGTGAGATGGAAACAGTGAAAGAATTACTTGTCATATTGATCGGCTCCTCGCTGGTGAGCAATGTGGTGCTCAGCCAGTTTCTGGGACTTTGTCCCTTTCTGGGGGTGTCAAAAAAGACCAATACTGCTGCGGGTATGGGAGCGGCGGTAATCTTCGTCATAACCCTGGCCAGCGCGGTGGCGGGGCTAATGTATCGTTTTATTCTGCAGCCTTTACATATCGAGTATTTGCAGACCATATGCTTTATCCTGGTGATCGCGGCGCTGGTACAGTTCGTGGAAATGTTTCTGCGCAAGGCTCTGCCGGCCCTGTATGAGGCGCTGGGAGTGTATCTGCCCCTGATCACTACCAACTGTGCGGTGCTGGGGGTGGCCCTGACCAATGTACAGAAGGAATATGGAATTCTGACAGGGATTGTCAACGGCTTTGCCACGGCGGTGGGATTCACCATTGCCATTGTAATCCTGGCGGGGCTGCGGGAGAAAATGGAACACAATGATATTCCGGAATCTTTCAAAGGTATGCCCACCGTGCTGCTCACCGCAGGACTGATGGCCATTGCCTTCTGCGGCTTTTCCGGGCTGCTGTAGAAAATATGCATAGGGAATATGCGGAACTAAAACAGCATATTCCCGGAAAGCGCACGGATGCAGGCGTGGCCGTAAAACGGCCATGGCTGCATCGCAGGATTGGTGTGCTGGGAGGGAAAATGCGGAACTAAAATGAGGAACTAAAATGGAGGTAAGGATATGATAACAGGAATCCTTATTGCGGCGGGCATCGTGGGAGCAATCGGCATTTTTATCGGATTGTTCCTGGGTGTTGCCGGAATCAAGTTCAAGGTGGAAGTGGATCCCAGGGAGGAGGCCATACTGGGCGTGCTGCCCGGCAACAACTGCGGCGGCTGCGGCTATGCGGGATGTTCCGGCCTGGCGGCGGCCATTGCAGGGGGAACAGCCCCGGTGAATGCCTGCCCTGTGGGCGGAGACAAAGTAGGAGCCCAGGTGGCTCAGATTATGGGCGTGGAGGCGGAGGCTGCGCAGCCCATGGTGGCTTTCGTACATTGTCAGGGAGATTGCGACAGAACCAGTCAGGATTATAAATACACCGGAGCGGAGGATTGCCGTATGCTGTCCTTTGTGCCCAACGGCGGTCCCAAGTCCTGCAACAGCGGTTGTCTTGGATACGGCACCTGTGTGAAAGTCTGCCCCTTTGACGCCATTCATATTGTGAACGGCGTGGCCAGGGTGGATAAACAGAAATGTAAAGCCTGCGGTAAATGTGTGGCAGTGTGTCCCAAGCATCTGATCTCTCTGATTCCTGCCGGAGCAAAAGAGGTGGTGGCCTGCAGTTCCACGGACAAGGGGCCTGTGACCATGAAGGCCTGCACCGCGGGATGCATCGGATGCAGCCTCTGCGTAAAAGCCTGTCCGGCAGATGCGGTTAAGGTGGAAAATTTTCATGCCGTCATTGACCATGAGAAGTGCGTGGCCTGCGGTGCCTGCATGGAGAAATGCCCCAAGAAAGCGATTATTATCAACGAGTAATCCGCTGCGGCGGAGTGGAGAGATGCGGATAGATAGGAGTAGGAATGGATGAGACTACCTGATGATAACAACGACAAGTCAGGAATGACGCCCACGATTGTCTCCACGATTGTGGCGGTCAGCATGTTTGTGCTGGTGATTTTGGTGGTGGTGCTTTATATCAACCACAGGCAGAATCCCCCCAGGCGGCATACGGGCGCGCAGCCGGCCCCCACGGCAGGGGCGATGGCGGAAAGCTATCCGGATACCAAGGATCTGATCGGCGATAGTACCCTGACCCCGGATGACCTGGACTTTTGGGATATGTATCCGGAGGAGACACCGGAACCGGAGAAGGAAGCAGGTGAGACGCCCAAGCCCCAGGAGAGCGATCCGTCCACGGACGGCAGGCACACGCTGGTGGTGGACAGGGACGGAAAAGAAGAGTGGGTACTGATCAGTCCCTATCTCCCCAAGCATGACTATGACTTTACCAAGCTGGTGTGCCAGTCGGATCTGATGAAATACTATGAGGACGGCAGACAGGCTTCCTTCGTGGGGGTGGATATCTCCAAGGCGGAGGGCTATGTGGACTACAACAAACTGAAAAAGGCCGGGGTTGACTTTGTGATGCTTCGAGTGGGAGCCAGGGGCTACAGCAGCGGTCAGCTTGTGATTGACGAGTATTTTACGGATAATATCAAGCGGGCCAGCGATGCGAAACTGGAGATCGGCCTGTACTTTTTTTCCCAGGCCATAACGGAGGCCGAGGCCATCGAGGAGGCGCTGGTGGTGCTGCAGCAGCTGCAGGGTTATACCGTAAAGTATCCCATTGCCTTTGACATGGAATATGTGGACAACGACACCTCACGGGTGGAGGGGCTGAGCAGAGCCGATAAGACCACTATAGCCAAGGCATTTCTTGATACCATTCGGTTTGGGGGTTATGAACCCATGATTTATGGAGACAAAAACTGGCTGATTAAACAGATTGATTTGTCCAAGCTGACCGGTTATGACGTGTGGCTGTCCCAGCTGGAGGACGTGCCGGATTATCCATATCGCTTCAGCATGTGGCAGTACGACAGGCAGGCATCCATAGACGGGATTTCCGGCAATGCAAGCCTGAACATCAGTTTTATTGATTATTCGGAAAAATAGTGGATGATTTTAGAAGAAACGGGCAGCGCAGAGTAGATTTCCGCATAGGCGGCAGGGGATAGCCCCTCCACGTAGTTGCGGAGAAAATTCTTGCGCAGCCCGTTTTTTTCCAGAATATCTGCGGCCTTGTTGTAGGCGATGGCGGCTTCCGCGGCGGTATCGTAGATGCCCACTTTATAGTAGCCCTTTACATGAATACGGGCGCTGTAGCGGCAGGAAGCCCCCTCCACCACGGCGCGGACTCCATGATAAGTGTTGCGGATCTGCAGATTTTCCCGGCGGAAATCAGTGGAGTCCCCGTTCAGAAATTCATAATCCACGCCGGGTACAGCGTAATTCTTGATGCCGTAGCGGGAGGCAATATTGACTTGCATACCATAGTCCGATACAAAGTAGTGGCCGCCTCGTCTCATGATTTTGTGGGAGGCATAGTAGAACAGGTCATCGGTATCAAATTTCAGTACATGATCCGGGGACAAATAGTAGTAAAAAAAGCGGGGCCGGATGTAAATGGGGGTCCCCAGATAGATGCCGTTGTCCCGGAAGTTCAAGAGAACCACCCATTTTTCAAAGTCCAGCACGGAGGTGGGGCGGTAGTCCTCCAGGGTCAGTTCCGATCCTGCAGCTATCAGCCGGGAAGCGGCGCGATAGGCCAGATGGGCCAGCAGGGCGTCCTGATAACTGCCCAGGCTGATATGCCTGTGCCGATAGGTGAGTGAGGAACGGTAGTAAATTTCCCCGTTCTTTTTCGTGGCCCGGTATACGCCTTCCATGTGCCCTGTGTCTGCCATTCTGTTCCACCTTTACTGTGCCGTTTCGCTGCCATATTGTCATATGAAAATTCACTGAACTCTCTGCATTTTCTTTTCAGAGGTCTTATTCTGCGTTTCGCAGTATGTCAATCACCTGTGCGATGGCGGGGAACAGCTTGCTGTCGTAGCGTTCCACTGCCTCCATAACCAGAATATCGGCATTTTGAATGCTTTCTATCACCTCCTGGGGATAGTCCGTCCGATTGTCCGAAGTCTCCCGATAAGTGATGACACTCCTGGAAAAGTCTTTTGCCAGATAGTCGATCATAAAGCAGCGGAAGGAATCTCCCACCATTACGAAACGAAGATTGTTTCCGCAGTCCGACCGGGCGGAATAGATGCTTTCAGGCTGCTTATCCCCCTGAACCTCAGAGAGAGTGATTTCCGGTCTGTAGTTGATGGCGTAATCCTGTTCCGCAGGATATTGGGAGGCATCCAGTCCTCCCAGGATCAGCAGGTCGCTGGTGCCGGGTTCACACCGGGCCACTTCCAGTTCCTGCAGGTCGGTGGCAGGCAGCCCCAGAGCCCGGTACAGCGCCTGAGTTCCCACATAGGCTCCGGCCTGATTCCAATGGGTGTCATACTGGTGGTAAACCTGCCATTGCGTCTTGGCCTGAAGCAATTCCTCCAGGGGATAGAGAATGTTGATGTCGGAATGATCCCTTACATAGTCTACAAATCGATCCACCCGCTTATAGGAGTTTTCAATCACATAGGAGGGCATATACTCCGGATATACCTGTTCTTTATTGGGCAGGATCAGGAACTGGAGCCGAATTCCCTTTTCATCGCACAATTCCTGTAACTGTACCATCAGATCCAGGTAGAAGGCCATTTGCTCCTGTTCCAGAAGATTGGTTCCCCGATAGGAAGAGATGCTGTCGTCCCCGGCAAAGAACAGCCAGTTCTGCCGTCCCAGCAACACATTGTTGCCCACCACCTGGGGGGCCAGGAAGTCGGCGCTGTCTTTCCCGTAGATCAGCTGGGTGAGCCGCCCCTGCAAATGGTCCGCATAGACGCCTTCCAGGGCACCGGAGAGTTTATGATGCCAGGAGATCAGGGTGCTGCGGAAGGGGGCGTTGTCATTGTAATATGCCTCCAACTGTCGGGTATAGTCCGTCATATGGAATTCCCGGGGAAATTCCACCGCTGTTTTTTCTCCCAGATCGTAATTCAGTTCCTGATAGAGCCGGGGGCTGAAAACCCGGATTCCCAGCCAGAGCAGGGAGGGCAGGAGAAGGATGCCCATAAATATGCTGATTTTAATTATATCCATGTTTTTCTTCATGTTAATACTCCTGTGCGCTTCAGCGCTTACCCCAATCAATATTTGAAAGTTTACTTTCCAACTTACTCCTTAAGTATGTTTCGGTCCGCGCTGCCTCTGCGCTACGCGTCTAAAACTGAAAATAGATAAAAGGATTGTAGGTTCCGGCGATAATGCATAATATGCTGGCCGCCAGAACGGCAATCTGGACTGCGAAGGAATCATAGATGCGGGATATTTTTTTACCTGCCCTCTGCAGAAATCCGGCGCCCAGGAACGCGAAAGCCAGTGCCAGCAGCACCTGCATGGACAGATAGGAGAGGATGCTGTACTGGGAACTTCCGAAGGAAAAGAGCTGGCCCAGGTAGCGTTTGGCCACCACCAGATTCTCCGAGCGGAAGAATACCCACCCCGTCATGACAAAGAACATGGTGTAGGCCCAGTTTAAAGGCTTTATGGGGTTCTTTTGCAGGAGGCGGCCGAAAAACAGCCGTTCCGCCACCAGCAGCAGCGCGTACATCAATCCCCATACCAGGAATGTAAAATTGGCCCCATGCCAGATGCCCGTGAGTAAAAACACCACCACCAGGTTCCGGCATGTGCGGGCCTGCCCTTTTCGGTTGCCCCCCAGGGGGATATATACGTAATTCTTAAACCAGGAGGAAAGAGAGATATGCCATCTGCGCCAGAACTCCTGGATGGACAGGGAGGTATAGGGATAGTCGAAATTCTCTTTCCAGTGGAATCCCAGCATACTGCCCAGTCCGATGGCCATATCGGAGTAACCGGAGAAGTCATAATAAATCTGGAAAGTGTAGGAAATCATTCCCAGCCAGGCCAGCGCCGCACCAAGCTGGCCTGTTTCCAACGCCCATATCTGGTCCGCCACATTTCCCAGAGTATTGGCAATGAGTACTTTTTTCCCCATCCCGAAACAGAAACGTTTTATTCCGTACAGAAAATCTTCCCTTGTCTGGGTCCGCCGGCGCAGCGCCGCGGCGATATCGCTGTACTGCACGATGGGCCCTGCGATGAGCTGGGGGAACAGGGAGATATACAGGGCGAAATCCAGAATGTTGGTCTGGGGAGGGACCGTATCCCTGTAGACGTCCACCACATAGGACATGGCCTGGAAGGTGAAAAAGGAGATACCGATGGGCAGTACCACCTGGGCAATCTGCAGCGCTCCTGTCCCCTGGAGAGAGAACAATTCCGACAGAAAACGTCTCTGTAATAGATTTCCCCGGAAGGCCATAACGGTTTCCACCATGGCAACCAACATATTGAAATATTTGAAAAAGAACAGGATAAACAGGTTCAGGATTACCGTGAGGACCAACAGGGCTTTTCTGCTTTTTCCCCTTTTGCGGGACAGAAGGAAGGCGCCCAGGAAATTGAGGAGTATGACGCCCAGCATGATCAGGATGTAGGAGATGCCTCCCCAGGCATAAAAAAACAGGCTGCATACCAGGAGGAATAGGTTTTTGCAACGCATCCTCCGCTGTTCGCTGGGCATGGGCAGCCATGTGAAGAGAGCATTGCCGATTATCACAAAAGGCAAAAACACCCAGAGAAAAATCATGGAACTGAACAGCATCTTACTACCTCCTAAAATTTTAGTTCTGTATGTTTTAAGTGGATTTTGGCCGTAAATACGGACTTATTTTAGCATATTTTTCATTTTTTAGCAATATTTTTAGGACTTGCTGTATAAACTTATAATAGTGAAATGCGTGAGAGGAGAGTCCTATGTATAAAAAAGCGTTGGGTATTATTGTTTTGGTACATATGCTGTTCCTGGCCGGATATGTCTGTGTGGCGGTGGCCGGAGACAATATGCATCTTGGGGAGCCGATGATCTCCACCACCCTGGACCGGGCCCTGGTGGCAGACGAGAGCAGCAGCGCCATGGGCGTGGCGGACAGAGCGGCATCGGGGCAGCGGGTGGTGGATTATGGCACCCTGGAAAAACCTCCTGCCTATGAACTGGGGGAGGAGGATTATGACATACTGCTTCGGATCGTGGAGGCGGAGGCTGGCGGAGAGGACGAGGACGGCAAACTTCTGGTGGCCAATGTGGTGCTGAATCGGATGAACAGCGAGGCTTTTCCGAATACCGTGAAGGAAGTGGTCATGCAGCGCAGCGGCAGAGTGACTCAGTTTTCGCCGGTGGCTTCCGGACGGATCTGGCGGGTAAAGGTAAGCCAGGAGACCATAGACGCGGTACAGCGGGCCATACAGGGGGAGGATATCTCTCAGGGAGCCCTGTATTTTGCCTCCAGGAGATACGCCGACAGCGACAGTATGCGATGGTTTGACCGGCGACTGACATTCCTGTTCAAACACGGCGGCCATGAGTTCTTCTTTTAGCCGTTGCGCGGATGTGAGATTTATGCTATAATCACTCCAGTATTGGAAAGAGACGGAAGAGACAGGAACGGCCGCTCTCCGGCAGGGAGGACGGCGGACCTGACGGGGAGGATTATATCATGAAGGAAGTGTTGTATAAAAGTACCAGAAGCAATCTGGAGCCGGTAAGCGCGTCCGTGGCGATCCTGAAGGGATTGACGGAGGACGGCGGGCTGTTCGTACCGGACCATATCCCTGCTCTGGATAAAAGCCTTGGGGAACTGGCGGCCATGGACTACCGGGAGGTGGCCTATGAGGTGATGAAGCTGTACCTGACGGATTTTACGGAGGAGGAACTCAAGGGCTGTATCGCCAAAGCATATGACGGGAAATTTGACTCGGAGGCCATCGTCCCCATGGCGGAGGCGGAGGGCGCTTATTTCCTGGAACTGTTTCACGGCGCGACCATTGCATTCAAGGACATGGCGCTGTCCATCCTGCCCCATCTGCTGACCACTTCCGCCAGGAAAAATCAGATTCGGAATGAAATCGTGATCCTGACGGCCACTTCCGGGGACACGGGCAAGGCGGCGCTGGCCGGATTCGCGGAGGTGGAGGGGACCCGGATTGTGGTATTTTATCCCAAGGACGGCGTCAGCCCCATCCAGGAGAAGCAGATGGTGACCCAGAAGGGGGATAATACCTTTGTGGTGGGGATCCGGGGGAACTTTGATGATGCCCAGACCGGAGTGAAGAAGATTTTTTCGGACAGGGAGCTGGCGGCCCGGATGGATGCAGGGGGATTTCAGCTTTCCTCTGCCAATTCCATCAATATCGGGCGTCTGGTGCCCCAGATCGTGTACTATGTATATGCCTATACCCGGCTGCTGGCGGAGGGCAAGATCCAGGAGGGACAGCGGATCAATGTGGTGGTACCCACCGGCAATTTCGGCAATATTCTGGCGGCCTATTACGCCAGGAACATGGGGCTGCCAATCGGCAGGCTGATCTGTGCCTCCAACGACAACAAAGTGCTGTATGATTTCTTCCGCACCGGTGTCTATGACCGCAACAGGGAGTTTGTACTGACCAGTTCTCCCTCCATGGATATCCTGATCTCCAGCAATCTGGAGCGGTTGATCTATCGCATTGCGGGTGATGACCCGGAACAGAATGCCCGGCTGATGGCTGCCCTGGGAGGACAGGGCCGGTATGAGATCACGGGGCAGATGCGGGAACTGCTTCAGGATTTCTACGGGGGTTACGCCACTGAGGAAGAGACTGCCGCCGCCATACGCCGGATCTATGAGGCCTGCGGCTATGTGATTGACACCCACACCGCGGTGGCGGCGTCGGTATATGGGAAATATATGGAGGAGACGGGGGACCGCACCCCCACGGTGATCGCTTCCACGGCAAGTCCCTTTAAATTTACCAGAAGCGTCATGAACGCCATTGACCATAAGTATGACAGCATGACAGATTTTGAACTGGTGGATGAGTTGTCCAGAATCGCCAATGTGACGGTTCCCGCGGCGATTGAGGAGATTCGGAACGCTCCGGTGCTGCATGACAATATCTGCGAAGTGGATGAGATGCCGGATCTGGTGAAAAAATTCTTAAACTTGCAATAGACGGGGAGCATGGCTGGGCTTGCGCAGAGCGGGGTTCAGCCATTTCCTGGTTTGGAGACAAAAGCGTGAGGAGGTGGCGTCCATGGCAGATGAGACACAGGCGAGCAGAAACGCGGAGGGCTTTTTTTTCCTGAACGCGGAGGACGCGGGAATGGCTCTGAAAGAGAAGAAGCAGATTGAATATCTGGAAGCCAATCTGAATTTCGGTAATCCGGAGCAGGTGCTGACCCTTTATGAAAGGATGCTGCGGGAACGGGTGTTTAAGACCCCGGTGGGGGTGATTTATTTAAAGCATCTGCAGGATTTCCTGCTGAGCCAGGAGAGCATTGACTCCGCCCGGGTGCCCATGATCCCGGTCTATGCTCCCTGTGCTGACGGTCCCCAGCGGCAGGAGAGACCTCGGAGAGCCGTGGCTGCGCCCCGCACCGGGGAGGCAAAGCAGGATTCAGCCCGGCTGCGGCTCTCCATATTCCTGAATGTATTGCTGGCGGCTGCGGTGATCGCCATGTTTGTTATGGCTTTGAGCAGCAGCCAGCCCAATATCCTGAATTACCGTACCACCATCCTCAACGAGTACGCGTCCTGGCAGCAGGATCTGGCGGAGCGGGAGCAGATCATACGGGAGAAGGAACGGGAACTGAAGATCGTGGAGTAGGAGGAAAAGTTGCGCCGAAGCCTGTGAAACAGGCGAATAATCGGCTTATTTTCACAGAAAATACATAAATAGGTTCTATAATTAAGTTCAGCAGAGAGAAAGCGGCGGCGCGCCGGACAATGCGGAAAAGAGGTAGGCATATGGAGAGACGAAAGATTCTGGTGGTGGATGATGAGAGCAGGATGCGCAAGCTGGTAAAGGATTTTCTGGTGAAAAGTAATTATGATGTGCTGGAGGCTGAGGACGGCGAACAGGCGGTGGATCTTTTTTTTCGGGAAAAGGGTATCTCTCTGGTGGTGTTGGACGTGATGATGCCCCTGATGGACGGCTGGCAGGTCTGCAAGGAGATTCGGGCATATTCCCAGGTTCCCATCATTATGTTGACAGCCAGGGGAGATGAACAGGACGAACTGCAGGGCTTCAAGCTGGGGGTAGACGAATATATCTCCAAGCCTTTCAGCCCCAAGATACTGGTGGCCCGAATCGAGGCGGTCCTGCGGCGCGCACAGGCCGACACTCAGGAAGGGCGCCTGTCCTGCGGCGGTATTCTCATCGACAAGGCGGCCCATCAGGTGGAGATCGACGGACAGCCGGTGGAACTGAGTTACAAGGAGTTTGAACTGCTGACCTATTTTGTGGAAAACAGGGGGATCGCTCTCTCCCGGGAGAAGATTCTGAATAATGTGTGGAATTATGATTACTTCGGAGATGCCAGAACCATAGATACGCATGTGAAGAAACTGCGGAACAAAATGGGCGCCAGAGGGGATATGATCAAGACAATCTGGGGAATGGGTTATAAACTGGAGGCGGAGGAGTGAGGCGGGGGATGCTGAAATCCTCTCTGCGCAGGCAGCTGGCCGCCATCACCATCGGTCTGCTGGTGGGGACGATTCTGGCATGCTGGTTTATCAATAATACGTTTCTGGAAAGCTACTACGAGCGGGAGAAAGCAGATGTGGTGCAGGCGGCCTACCAGCGGCTCAATGAAGCGGCGGTGTCCGACAGACTGGGCAGCGAGGATTTTGCCCAGGAGATGGGCCGGTATGCTTTTGCCTCCAATATCAACGTGGAGGTCATTGACGTCAATTCCCGGATCGTCTATGCGGCAGTTTTCAACAACGGAGAGGAACTTTCCAAGCGGCTGCTGCGGTATATTATCGGTTATTCCGTGGACAGTACCTTTGGGGAGGAACTTTCAGAGGGCGTGCCTGCGCCCAACACAGTGTTTAAATATGTGGACCGGCGAACCGCCACGGAATATATAGAGATGTACGGGCAGCTTGACAATCATAATTGGTTTATCGTCAGTACCACCATGGAGAGCATACAGGAGAGCGTGCGCATTGCCAACCGTTTTCTGGCTTATGTGGGCGTGGCAGCCGCTTTCGCAGGGGGCGTTTTGATGTGGCTGATGTCCAAGCGGGTGACGGACCCGGTTTTGCAGCTGGCGGAGATTTCGGAACGCATGACCCGTCTGGATTTTGAGGCCAAATATCAGGGGGCGGAAAAAAATGAGATCGGCTTGTTGGGGACCAATATCAACCAGCTGTCCGAATCCCTGGAAAGTACCATATCGGAACTGAAAACAGCCAATAATGAACTGCAGAAGGATATAGAGAAAAAGGAACAGATTGACCAGATGCGCAGGGAGTTTCTGGCCAATGTATCCCATGAATTGAAAACGCCCATAGCGCTGATTCAGGGCTATGCCGAAGGGCTCAGAGAGGGGATCAGCGATGATGCGGAGAGTCGTGACTTCTACTGTGAGGTGATCATGGATGAAGCGGGCAAGATGAACACCATGGTTCAGAAACTGCTGACATTGAATCAACTGGAATTCGGCAATGAGAAGGTGAACATGGAGCGTTTTGACATCGTGGCCATGATCCGGAATTATTTGCTGTCGGCAGAGATTTTGACCCGCCAGAACGGGATAGAGGTCAAGATGGACCAGGTGGGACCCATTTATGTATGGGGGGATGAGTTCAAGGCCGAGGAAGTATTTATGAACTATTTTACCAATGCGGTTCATTACTGCCAGGGGGAGAAGCTGGTCCATGTCAGGGTAGAGCAGATCGGTGATAAGGCCAGGGTCAGCGTATTCAACACCGGCGAGCCTATTCCGGAGGAGAGTCTGGTTCATCTGTGGGAAAAATTTTACAAGGTGGACAAGGCCAGGACCCGGGAGTACGGCGGAAGCGGGATAGGTCTGTCCATCGTGAAAGCGATTATGGAGTCCATGCACCAGGAATACGGGGTGCAGAATTATTCCAACGGAGTGATGTTCTGGTTTACGCTGGAAATAGCGTAATCGGTTGTTTTATGGAGAATAGAGGTATATACTGTATATGGAGAAAACAAATATGAGGGAGCAGGAAACGGGGCAGGAGCTGGAGAGAGCACTGCTGGTGGGAGTGGACATTGGAGAGGAAGATGACTTTGAACATTCCATGGAGGAACTGGGCAGTCTGGCGGAGGCCTGCGGGATGCAGGTGGCGGGCATCATCACCCAGCGTCTGGACGCACCCAACAAGGCGCTTTATGTAGGTTCCGGCAAAGTGGAGGAGATCAGGGAGTACGCGGGGCAGTGCGGGGCGGAGATCATCGTGTTTGACAATGCGCTGTCCCCCTCCCAGATTCGGAACCTGAATCAGGAGTTGGGGCTGCCCATACTGGACAGAACTACACTGATTCTGGATATCTTTGCCCTCCGGGCTCAGACCCGGGAGGCCAAGCTGCAGGTGGAGACGGCCAGACTCCAGTATCTGCTGCCCAGACTGGTGGGAATGCATGATGCGCTGAGCAGGCAGGGCGGCGCCAGCGGCAGCATGAGCAATAAGGGTACGGGAGAGAAAAAGCTGGAACTGGACCGACGCAAGATTGAACATCGGATCAGCGAACTGCGAAAGGAATTGGCGGAGGTGGAGCAGGGGCGCAATATCCGGCGGCAGAGGCGTCTGCAGTCCCGGACCCCCCAGGTGGCCCTGGTCGGTTATACCAATGCGGGGAAATCTACGGTCATGAATCGGCTGGTGGAATTATATGGGCAGGCGTCGGAAAAGACGGTGCTGGAGAAGGATATGCTGTTCGCCACTCTGGAGACCAGTGTACGGGCCATAGAGACAGGGGACAATAAGCCCTTTTTTCTGGTGGATACGGTGGGATTTATTCATAAACTGCCTCACGGCCTGGTCAAGGCTTTCCGCTCCACTTTGGAGGAAGTGCGTTATGCCGATCTGCTGGTACAGGTGGTGGATGTGTCCGATCCCCGGTACAGGCAGCAGATGGAAGTGACCCGGCAGACATTGGAAGAATTAGAAGCAGGTGACATTCCCATGGTTATCGTGTATAATAAGAGTGACCTGAGCGACCGTGCGTATCCCCGGCTGGCGGGAGATCATATCTATATGGCGGCCGCGTCGGGGGAGGGACTGGAGGATTTGGTCAGCCTGATCAAGGAAAAGGTCTATGCGGATCAGGTGGACTGTAAATTTCTGTTTCCTTATGACCGCGGCGGCGCGGCGGCTTATTTTATGGAACATGCCACGGTGACAAAGCAGGAATACAGAGAGGACGGCCTGTATCTGGAAGTGAACTGCCACCGCCAGGATGTGGGAAAATATCAACAGTATCTGGTCTGAGCCCGTAGGGCGCGCCTGTATCGGAAGGATATGAGGAAAATGGAACAAACGGGAATCTACGAAAGAATCAAGGACAGAGTGGCACAGCTGAGAGCGGAATCCAGGGATCACTATTTCACAGAGTATCTGATGAAACTTGACAGACGCCTGATTCAGGAGAAATATCAGCTGGACCTGATGGAGACGGAACTGGAGCGAAGCTGCCGGATCTATCGGCAGCGTATGGCATCTGAAGATATGGTTATGCCGGGAGTGGAAAATGCATCGAATACGACTTCGGGGGAGTCCCGGGCCGCTGCCGCGGGGGCAGTTATGTCAGGGACGTCGGAGATTGCTGCGGATACGACTTCGGAGGAGCCCCGGGCTGCTGCCACAGGGGAAGTTATGCCGGGGACGTGGGAGACTGCTTCGGATACGGCTCCGGAAGAGTCCCGGACTACGCCCCCCACGGAGACACAGAATATAGTCCGGGCGGGGATTCAGCCGGGCGGAGGTCAGGCTTTCGGTACATACAGCACCGGGAATTTTTCCCGGCAGGAAGTGCCGTATCCTCTGTATCCCCAGCCCCAGGTGGCGCCCAAACCCCGGAAAAATCACGAGTTCACCATCGGCATCAATGTATTTGGCTCCATCGGCGTCCTTTTTTTGTTGGCGGCGCTGATCCTGCTGGGAATCAATTATATGAGCAGCATGGTAAAAATGATGGGTCTCTATGCTCTGGGCCTGCTGGTGTGGGGGGTGGCAGAATTTATATTGAAAAAAAAGAATCGCACTCTGTCCATGATTTTTTCTGCACTGGGTATCGGCAGCCTGTATGTGACCACCATGGTGAATTTCCTCTATCTCCATAATTTTAGCGGGCTGGTCACCATATGCATCACCACGCTGGTGACAGTGGCGGTGATGATTGTGAGTCGGAAAAAGGATGCGGGCATTCTGCGGATCATCTGCACCGGCGCCTGCATGGTCAGTTTTCTGATGATGGATACCCTGCATATGGCCAGTGATGTGGAACTGCTGGTGTACATGGGGATGATCGTGATGGTTCAGCTGCTGGGAATTTTCCTCCCGGTCAAGCAGTGGGCCTACGGCATAGCCATCGGCCAGATGGCAGGGACGGCGTTCTTCGCCTGGCGTTTTGCCATAGGCACAATTCCGCCGAATGGGGCGATGGAACTGCGCTCGTTATACTTGATTGGTTTTGTGGTGGTCAGCATGCTTCTCATGGAATTGACGGTGTGGCGAATGCCGGTATCGGCTCAAAACAGCGGTCAGATGCAGGGGATCTGTATAACTTTTGGAATGGGCATGTTTCTGCTGCTGAGCGCGTATCGGTTCTGCTCCGTCGGTTTTTGGCATCTGCGCAGCGGCTCGTACTCAGACATGGAGATCTGGATACGTATGGGAGTGATGGCGGCGCTGGTGGTGATGGGCGTTCTGTTCTTCTTCCTGACGAAGAAAAAGGGGTATCTGCCATGGATGCAGGCATATTTTGTGGCCGGTGCCGCACTGTATCTGTTTGGATATGCTTCAGAGGAGCGTATGAGCGTCACCATTGCGCTGGCGGCGCTGACGGCTGTGTACAAATTGATGGCGTTCCGGCAAAAGCCCCTGTGGGTGGCGGACGCGGTTATCACCACATGGACTGCGCTGGCGGCCTTGGCTTATCATGACACGGTCTACGGGTATGTGCTGCTGGGTGTTCTGCTGCTGGGCATTGTGCTCATGAACCACTGGCAGACTTATTATGAATTTATACTAACCGGGACTGTGGTAGTGTATCTGTCCATGGTGGTGGACAATGATTTGCTGCTGCCGTTGGTGGTGGCGGTGATGTGGCTTGCCACTCTCCTGTTCAACTATGTGAAAAGATTTACGGGTAATGGGATCAAGGGCTTCAATATAACCATATTGGTTTTTGAGATTTCCTGTTATCTTGGGCTGGCGTTTTTTTACAGGTTTGACGGTGTAATGATATACTTTATCCTGACGGTACTGGGACTGGGGATCCTGCTGTTCACTTTCCAGCCCAGGTTCTTTCAAAGGGCGGAAGAGTGGCGCGGGTTGGCTGTGGCAGTTTTTTTGACTTATATGGTGCTGGTCACCAGATTTGAGTATCGAATTACCTCCAGCATTCTGATGATGGTGGTGGGATTGCTGGGTATTCTTTTCGGCTTCCGGCAGACGGATAGAAAACTGCGGCTCTACGGGCTGGTATTGTGCATGCTGATGTGCTTCAAGATCACTCTGTTTGACTTCCGGGTACAGTCCCTGCAGCGGATTATTCTGTTCCTGGCAGCGGGAGTGGTGGCTCTGGGAATCTCAGGAGTCTATGCGTTGATGGATAAAAAGTATAACAGGGATACTGAAAAGGCAGAGTAAGTTAGACATACCATATGTATTTGGAGGAAATAATATGAGAAAGAGATTTGTTGCGGCACTATTGATGGGAATGGCTCTTATGATGGCCGGATGCGGAAACGCCATTCCGGAGATGACGGACGAACAGCTTCAGGAAGTGGGAGAATACACGGCCATGCTGCTTTTGTCCCACGATGTGAATTACAGGAGCAGATTGGTGGATGTGGAAACCCTGAACCTGGAAGAAGCCGATAAAACACCTGAGGCGGAAGTGCCGGAGGAGCCCCCTGTTCCGGAAGAGACGCCCGCTCCGGAAAACGTGGGCATGGATCCCACAGAAGATACGCCGGTGGTGGATTTGACCGGCGACGACAACGGGGGACAGATCGCGATGAGTCTGGAGGAGGTTCTGGGACTGCCGGAACAGATGACTCTGGTTTATACAGGATATGAGATTGCGGACAGCTATCCCCAGGATGCGTCAGGGGAAGAGTACTTTACAGTGGATGCCGAAGCCGGAAACCGGCTTTTGGTGCTGCGCTTTACCCTGCAGAATCTGGGGGAGGGGACGGAGACGGCCGACACCATAGGGAAGAGCCTGCGGGTAAGAGTATCTGTCAATGGGATCAGTGCTAACAGCCTGACCACATTGCTGGAAGATGACCTGACACTTTACCATGAAGAATTGAACCCGGGGGAGAGCAGGGAAGCGGTGATCCTGGCGGAGTATGAGGCCATGAGCCTGCTGGATGTGGCATCTGTGGAGATAAATGTCAAAAATGACGATAAAAATGCAACAATTCTTCTTCAATAGAGAAATTGGCAGTGTTTACTATGCTGCTTTACCTTGATAAAATGCAGAAAACGCCCATTTTATGGGCGTTTTGGCTTCAAAAAGAAATTGTTTAAAAAATCTCAAAAAAAATTCAATTTTCATGTTGACAATGTGAAAAAGGCGTGATATACTCATAAACGTCGCTGAGGGAGACACAATTCGACAGAAAGAAACAACAGCCGAGAAAACTCCACAGCGCAGCTTGAAGTCGGAGTTCCAAACGCAAGTTCAGAACATTGACTCAGAGCAAACAATCGGAACGTAAG
>BLLU01000179.1 GCA_011959105.1 Lachnospiraceae bacterium
GGCCATAGATGGATCACCAGAATGTATGGTGTAAGGGGATATGCGGAACTTAAAATAAGAAAGGAAATAGAGAGATGGAAAAGATAAGGACTAGATATGCTCCCAGCCCTACAGGAAAGATGCATGTGGGGAACCTGCGGTCGGCGCTTTATGAGTTTTTGATTGCCAAGCATGCGGGGGGAGATTTTATGCTGCGCATTGAGGATACGGATCAGGAGCGCTTTGTGGACGGAGCCACAGAAATCATTTACCGTACTATGGCAAAGGCCGGATTGGTACATGACGAAGGTCCTGATAAGGATGGCGGCTATGGTCCCTATGTGCAGAGTGAGCGTATGAAAACCGGCATTTATATGAAATATGCGGAAGAACTCGTGCACAAGGGTGAGGCCTATTACTGTTTCTGCGACAGGGAACGCTTGGCTTCCCTGAAAACAGAGGTGGTGGAGGGCAAGGAGATCAGTATCTACGACAAGCACTGCCTGGGGCTTTCCAGGGAGGAGGTGGAGGCCAATCTGGCGGCGGGTAAGCCTTTTGTGATCAGGCAAAATATCCCGAATGAGGGGAGCACCACTTTTCATGATGAACTTTACGGTGATATCACGGTGGAGAACAGTGAGCTGGACGATATGATCCTGATTAAATCCGATGGTTTTCCGACTTACAATTTTGCCAATGTGGTGGACGACCATACCATGCATATCACGCATGTGGTGCGGGGCAATGAGTATTTGTCCTCCTCTCCTAAATATGTGCGTCTGTATGACGCCTTTGGGTGGCAGGTGCCAGTGTATATTCACTTGCCCTTGATTACCGATGAAAATCACAAGAAGCTGTCCAAGAGAAGCGGCCATTCTTCTTTTGAGGATTTGCTGGAACAGGGATTTGTGACGGAGGCTATTATCAACTATATCGCGCTGCTGGGCTGGAGCCCGGAGGATAACCGGGAGATTTTCACACTGCAGGAATTGATTGAGAACTTTGATTACCATCGTATCAGCAAGTCCCCTGCGGTGTTTGATATCGTGAAGCTGCGCTGGATGAACGGTGAGTATATTAAAGCTATGGATTTTGAAGGGTTTTATGAGATAGCAGAGCCTTATCTGAAGGAAGCATTGCCCGGACAGCTTAATCTTAAAAAAATTGCCGCGATGGTCAAGACCCGCATTGAGGTATTTCCTGATATTGCCGGGCTGGTGGATTTTTTTGCTGAGTTGCCGGAGTATGATATGGCCATGTATACCCATAAGAAGATGAAAACGGATGCCGCCTCTTCACTGGAGGTGTTGACGGAAGTGCTTCCCATCCTGGAGGCTCAGGAGGATTACAGCAATGACGGGCTCTATCAGGCGCTGAGCGCCTATGTGGAGCGGAAGGGCTGTAAGAATGGCTATGTAATGTGGCCCGTGCGTACCGCTGTGTCCGGTAAACAGATGACGCCTGCCGGTGCCACGGAGATCATGGAGATTTTGGGCAAGGAGGAGTCCCTGCGCCGCATCCGCAGAGGCGTTGAACTGCTGCAAAATGCATAGGCCGATGCCGGAGATTTTAGCGCATCTCAGCGAAGAACAGCGCCGGGCGGTAACACACGGGGCGGGGCCCATGCTGGTGACGGCAGGCCCCGGCTCCGGTAAAACCCATGTTTTGACCAGCCGCATTCTGTATCTGGTGCAGGAGCGGCTGGTCCCTCCTGGCCAGATCCTGGTGATCACCTTCACCAGGGAGGCGGCCCGTTCCATGCAAAGAAGATATCTGGAAATATCCGAAAAATTCCTTTATTCCGAAGAGGCCCAATCCGGGCAGGTCAGCTTTGGAACCTTTCATTCCTTCTTTTATCAAATTCTAAGAAGTTCCGAGAAATATACCCGTTATCGTATAATCGGAGAAGCAGAAAAGCAGAAACTTATATACCCGCTGCTGAAAGATATAAAAGTCAGGCGGGGAGAAAACGACAAATATTTTGATCCGGTGAGCCAGGAGGACGTAAAAAGCATGCTTTCTGCCATGAGTTTTGATAAAAATACGGGCAGGATGCAGGAGGCTATGGGTCAGCTGCAGGAACCCTGGAGGGAATGCTACTGCAAGATTCGGCAGGGATTCGAAAAGGAGAAAGAACAGCGCAGGCAACTGGATCTGGATGACTTGCTGGTACTCACTGCCCGGGAATTGGAGCGGGACGCGGGTTTGCTGCAGTATTGGCGCTGCCGCTACCCTTATGCACTGGTGGACGAGTTTCAAGACTGTAACCCGGTGCAGTATGAGATTCTGAAAATGCTCTATCCCAAGGGAGGAAATCTTTTTGCTGTGGGGGATGATGACCAGGCCATCTATGGGTTTCGAGGGGCAGATCCCGGAATTATGCAAAAATTTATGGAGGAATATTTAGAGTCCGCTCCTGGTGCCGGAGCACAGGAGGAGATCGCCCATGTGGTACTGGGCAGGAATTACCGATGTGTTCAGAAGGTGGTGGATGCATCTGCCAAGGTTATTGCCTGCAATCGGCAGCGGGTGGAAAAACAATTTGCTTCCAACAGAGAGACCGAAGGGAATGTGCGAATTGTGGGTTTTATGGGAGGAAGGGAGGAGAGGGGCTATGTGCTGTCCCAATGTCGGGGCATGACACCTTTGGAATTGGACCGGTGGGCCGTCCTGTTCCGTACAGGCAGTCTGTTGGCGGCCTTCGGGGCGGAACTGATGCAGGAGGGAATTCCTTTTGTAGTCAGGGAAAAGCTGAACAATATTTATGAGCATTTCGTTGTAAGGGATGTGATGGACTATTTTCGGGCGGCTTACGGTTGTAGAGAGCGGCAGCTTTTTCTGCGGCTCTGGAACCGTCCCAGATTGCGTGTGGGAAGGGAGGCGCTGGATCACCCGGTGGTGGATTTCGAACATGTCAAAAAGTTTTACAGCGGGGCTTTCTGTCAAAATCCAAACGCTGTAAGGGATGTGGAGCAGTTTGAGAGAAAGTTGGAGCAGCTGCGGCGGTTTTCTCTGGAATTGGGAATCACCTTTATTCGAAGGGGCTTTGGATATGAGGAATTCCTGCGTCGCAGGGCCGGGGACAACCGGGAACTGCTGGAGAGTTGGTTGGAGGTGCTGGACTGGTTGGAGGGAGACTGCGCGGGATACAGGGATTTCCGGGAGTGGGAGCGCAGCCAGGAGAGTACAGCTCTCCGTATGTCTCAGGAAAGCAGTGGGAGTGTGTGTAACGCGGACAGGGAAAGCAGAGAAGGAGACGGATGCACAGGCATTGCAGGCAATGCTGCACAAAAAAAGGGCATACATATTTTGACCATGCATGCCGCCAAAGGCCTGGAATATGACAGAGTATTTCTGATGGACGTCAACGAAGGAAATATACCGAAGCTGAAAAGAGGCATCACCGTTACGGATTCTCTTTTGGAGGAAGAACGGCGTCTTTTCTATGTGGGGATGACCCGTGCCAGGGTCAGCCTGGAACTCCTGTACCAGACCGGTACCAGAGAGCGTCCCAGGCTTCCCTCCACATTCCTGCAGCCACTGTTAGAACAACAGGGCGTATGACTTCCGGCGTCAGCTGTTACTCCTCGTCCGGCAGGATCTCGTCGAATTCCTGATTGTCCAGAAACTCGTCAAAGGCATCTGTCACCTTTTCATACTCCTCATCACTGTCAATGTAGTCCAGCTCCGGCTCTTCGTTGGGATCGTCGGGATTTTCACTGTAACGGTAGAACCATACTTCACCGTCCTGATTCTCCCCTTTCTCATCCAGAGGCAGCAGTACGATATAGTCCTGGCCCTCCACCTCCAGGATGGTTATGACGGCACATGTCACGTCCTGTCCGTTGTCCAGGGACAGTTCCACGGTCATTTCCTCATTGGGTTCTTCATTTTTTCCCATAATAAGTACCTCTCTTTCTGCGATGTATCGCCCTTATGCCTAAACCCCATCCTGCCCTGCCGGGCCAAATATTCAAGGGCTATGACGGTCACATCTTCATTGTACAATATTGCATTTTTTATTGCAATAAGATTTACAGACGGAAAAAAATAGGCTATAATCTGATTATAAGAAAATGAAATTCAGTGATGGAATCCGTCTGCCGGGAAAGACATCGGCAGGGGAGGACATGGGACTTTGGAACTACATATTTTTTCCGTCACCGGAGCCTGTATGATGGAAGGGAATATGCGGAACTCTAATTTAAGAAAGGAAAGCGTGGGCGATATGACATTTGAGAATTTTCCGCTCCCATATGGGGCATATCCCCTTGGACAGGGAATAGACGGCATCAGATTTTCTTTTCCCTCTCAGGAGGAAGACTGCGGCGTTCTGGTCTACCAGAGGGGAAGCGGAAGACTCTTGAAAAAGCATGCTTTCCGTCCCCAGGACAGGCTGGGCAGCATCCGCTACGGTGTGGTCACGGGCTTTCCGGCAGAGGGGATCAGTTATCTGTTTTACAGAGGGAATCAGGTGTTCCCTGACCGTTGGGGCCGGGCCTATGAACTTCAGGGGAAGTACGGTGCTCCCCGCAGCCCCGGAGATTATCGGGCGGTGATTGATGATGCTTCTTATGACTGGGGCGGCGATGCTTGCCCCAGAGTCCCCTATGAGGATGCGCTCTGTTACGGAATTCATGTGAGAGGCTTCACCATGCATGTCTCCTCCAAAGTTAAGGCCAGGGGAACCTTTGCCGGGATCGGGGAGAAGCTGGACTATCTGCAGGGCTTGGGGGTCACTACTCTGGAATTGCAGCCAATCTATGAACAGATAGAGATGGAGGATGCGCAGACATCTGAGGAATATAACAGGGAGCTTTATCAGCCCAGGGAGCCCCGACTGAATTATTGGGGCTATCAGGAGGGATATTACTATGCCCCCAAAAGTGGTTATGCCGCCTCGGCAGATGCTGCCACAGAACTCAGGGAACTGGTGAAAGCGCTGCATGCCAGGGGGATGGAATTGATTCTGCAATTTTATTTCCCGGACCATATATCTACGGACGAGATATTGGACGTGCTTCGGTATTGGATTTGGGCCTATCATGTAGACGGTTTTCACCTGATGGGGGGGAATCTGCAGGTCATGGCGATTGCGTCGGACCCGGCTCTCAGCGATTGCAAACTTTGGTATTATGATTTTCCCACAGAGCAAATCTACGGTTATCAAAAGATACCGGCCTATCGGAACCTGGCCGTCTATAATGACGGCTTTCAGCAGGAAATGAGACGGTTTTTGAAAGGGGATGAGGGCATGCTGCAGGGAGTGGCCCAAAGGATGCGCTGCAATCCCCTGCAGAAGGGCATAATCAATTATTTCTCGGATTATGCGGGCTTTACCATGATGGATCTGGTGTCCTATGACAGGAAGCACAATGAGGAGAACGGAGAGGACAACAGGGACGGCAGTGACTGTAACTTCAGTTGGAACTGCGGCGCGGAAGGGCCTTCCCGTAAAAAGCAGGTGACGGCGCTGCGGATGAAACAACTGCGAAACGCTTTTACTCTGCTGATGCTGTCCCAGGGGACCCCTTATATTTTCATGGGAGATGAGTTTGGGCGTACCCAAAAGGGCAACAATAATCCCTATTGTCAGGACAACGGTGTGACTTGGGTAAATTGGAGAGATTTGGAGAGAAGGAGGGTGCTGCACGATTATGTACAGGGATTGATCCGTCTGCGCAGGCGGTATGGCATCTTTCACCTGGAGCGGGAATGCCGATTGATGGACTACCGTTCTTGCGGAAGCCCGGATCTATCCTATCATGGTACGGAAGCCTGGAGACCTGCCTGGGAGCCTTACAATAGGCACATAGGCCTTATGCTCAACGGCGCTTATGGCGGAGAGGGGCAGGAGGATTGCTGGTATATTGCGGTGAATATGCACTGGGAAGGCCATGATTTCGCGCTGCCCAGATTGCCTAAGGGGCAGGTGTGGAGGAAGGTATTGGATACGGAAGAGGGAGAACAGGCAGAAGAAAAGGAGCCGTTAGACAGAAAAAGAGTGCAGGCTGCCGGGGAAGGGCAGACTGTGGGGACGAGCCCCAGGAGCATTACCCTGTATCAGAGCGTGCGCCTGTGAGGGCGGGCCGGTATGGAGCAGGATGGAAAAACGGACGGGCGGCCCAGTCACAAAGGCGCCTTTGCAGCATAGGATAGAGTAACAAACATGGATAGGAAGCATAGCGTATGAATTGTCTGATTATCCTTTTGCTGCTGGCCTGCGGCGGTGGTCAGTGCGGTCGCGGCTGCGGTTGTAACTGTGGCTGCGGATGTGCCAGAGGCGGCAATATGTGCTGTCGTGAGGACAGAGACTGCGGTGACATGTGCTGCCGGAGGGACCGCGACAATGACTGTCCCTGCATGGGAGAGGGCCGTGGCCCGGTGAGATGTCATGATGATCATGATCATCATGACCACCACGATCATCATGATCATCACGACCACCATGACTGCAAGCAGGGCGGTCCCGCCGCTTGGAACAGTTTCCCCAGTATTTCCGGCGGGGATACCTGCGGCTGTGATGCGGATTAGATACTACAGGAATAAGATGAAAAAAGCGAGAGCCCGCCTTAAACGGTCGGGCTTTTGCCTTGTCTTTTGGGAGGTTTTGTGCTATAATTCGGATAAAGTTCTGTGACAGAAATGACTTGAGGAGGTATGTGGCTATGGCGAAGGACAAATATGTTGCGTATGTATCCACCTATACAATGGGGGATAGCCATGGTATCAGAGTTTATGATGTGGATATGGAAAAGGGGCGGTTCACGGAAAAGGATAAGGTGGAAATTACCAACTCTTCCTATGTGACAATCTCTCACAATGGGAAATGCCTGTATTCCATTACGGATTTTGGCGTGGAGGCATACACCATTATGAAGGACGGCAGCCTGGAACTGCTGAATTTTGCTCCCATCAACGGGATGAGAGGCTGTTATCTGTCCACGGACTACACGGACAAGTACCTCTTTGTTGCCGGTTACCATGACGGCAAACTGACCGTGTTGAAGATCGAGCAGGACGGCTCTATCGGCGGTATCACTGACGAAGTGTATCACAAGGGCATGGGCAGCCTGTCGGAACGGAATTTTCGTCCTCATATCAATTGTGCCCGAATGACTCATGACAATAAATATCTGCTGGTGGCGGACCAGGGAATGGACCATGTGAACGTATATGCTTTTAATCCGGGAAGCGGCAAACTGCGGATTGCCGATGTGATCCGCAGCGAAATGGAGGCAGCACCCAGGCATATAAAGATATCCCAGGACGGACGGTTTATCTATATAGTACATGAGTGGAAGTGCTGTGTGGACGTGTATTCCTATGAGGACAGGGAAGGCGTTCCCTATTTCGGTAAGATTCAGAGCATCTCCACTGTTAATGAGGACGCCACTCAGGGCAGTGCCGCCAGTGCGCTGAGTTTTTCCATGGATTATAATTACCTGATCAGTTCCAATGCGGGGGATAATTCGGTGATCCTGTATAATGTGAACAAGGAGGATGGCCTGTTGACCAAGAATTTCTGCCTGCCCATCAGCGGGGAATTTCCCAAGGACGCAGATATCTTCCCGAATAATAAGTTCGTTGTGTCCTTGAATCACGAGTCCAACACATTGACTTTCTTCAGAATCGATGTAAAGAACGGAACCATGACCATGAACGGGGCGCCCATGAAGCTGATGGCTCCCAATTCAATTATTTTTCATAAATTGACGTAAAGGTATATGAAAAGGGCCGGTTTTCTGCGGAAGGGAAACCGGCCCTTTGTGACGTCCGTGCAGATTATTCCCCCAAGGTTTCCGGTTTCCGATAGAAGGTCTCCAGGCTGTCCATGCGGCAGCAAAGGTTGGACAGCATGGCGTCCAAAAGGGTGATGGCGGTCATGCACTCCAGTACCACCACTGCCCTGGGGACAATGATGGGATCATGGCGCCCTTTGATCTGGAGGTTGATTTCCTGGCCGGATTGATTCACCGTCCGTTGAGGGGCGTAAATGGAGGGAGTGGGTTTTACATGGGCCCGGATCAGGATGTCGCCGCCGTCACTGATGCCGCCCAGAATGCCGCCGGCATGGTTGGTTGCCTTTGCCACCCGGCCTTGCTTTATACAAAAGGCATCGTTGTTCTCGCTGCCGTAACGGGTGGTTACGGCGGTTCCGTCGCCGATCTCCACTGCCTTTACCGCGCCGATGGACATGGCAGCCTGAGCCAGCAGGGCGTCCAGTTTACGAAAAACAGGGTCACCGATGCCGGCGGGAACCCCGACGGCCCGGCATTCCATCACTCCGCCCACAGAGTCCAGACGTTTTATGGCTTCCTCCAGATAGGACACTGCCCGGGCGTCTGCCTCCCGGTCCGGCATGGCGGTACGGGTCTCTTGGATGGCGGCGGCATCAAAGCGGGCAGGGTCCATGACGATGGGACCGATGGAGCGGGTGTAGGCGCGGACCCCAATGCCTAGATGTTCCAGGATCTTGCAGGCGATGGCTCCCGCTGCTACCCGGCCGGTGGTTTCCCTTCCCGAAGATCGACCGCCCCCCCGATAGTCCCGGAAGCCGTACTTCTGGTCAAAAGAATAGTCTGCATGTCCGGGGCGGTAGCAGGAGGCAATCTCGCCGTAATCTCTGGAGATCTGGGAGGTGTTGCGTACCAGCAGTGAGATGGGGGTTCCCGTGGTTCGTCCTTCAAATACGCCGGAGAGGATTTCCACCTGGTCCGCTTCTCTGCGGGAGGTGGTGATATTACTCTGTCCTGGCCTGCGCCGGTCCAGATAACGCTGAATGTCCTCCTCCTGTAAAGCCAGTCCGGCGGGACAGCCGTCCACCACCACTCCCAGGGCGGGCCCATGGGATTCTCCCCAGGTGGTGATGCGGAATATATTGCCAAAAGATGATCCTGCCATAGCATTTTCTCCTCGCTTTCTGTTTTGGGTTCCGGGGCATAGCCGGAACATTTTTTATAAGATTATATCGAATTTGAAAAAAAATAGCAACTTTGCGTAAAAAAAATGATGCGTTTTTGAAAAAGCTGTGATAATATTATTTTGAGAAAGTGCCGATGCCTGTATTTTATGCACATTGAACAGTAATTACTGCCGTATTTCCGGCAGCAGAAGCAGAGGAAACCCATGAAAACAACGATGGAGGAAGTAGTCAGATATTATCTGCTCAAAATGGGAAAGAAAGGACCGGTGCGCAGAAGAATTGCCATAATCGGTATGTATTTCTGTGTTTCTCTTTTCCATTTTGCGCATTACATAAGAGATAACAGAAAGCGGCTGGCCATGGTGATGATGTCGCTGGTGATTTTTATTGCCTATGCCAGTTTCTCTTTCCCGATTTTCCCGGACGGCGAGGAACATAAGCAGAACGAGCGTCTGACGGCGCTGATCAGCGATGAGTCAGTGTCGTTGGCGCCGGAGGCGGAGGTGGATCTGGAAGGTCTGGAAGACTGGGAGGAGGAATTGCTTTTTGAGGAGGACGAAGCGGCCCTGCTCCAGGAGGACGAGGAGGACCAGATCGTTCTGGAGGATATTTTGACTTACCGCAGGGAGCAGGAGGAGAGACAGGACGCAGTGCCGGAGTCTGTGGGAGAACAGGACAGGGAAGTCTTTTCCTTTTCCTCAGATGACTGGCGGCTTATTCTGGTAAACAAGCAACATCCAATCCCGGAGGACTATGACTTCACTCTGGCCACCATCAAGGGCAGCCAGCAGTGTGACGAGCGGATTATTGATGATCTGCTGGCCATGATGCAGGCGGCCAAGGAGGCCGGGTTCAACCTGCTGATCAAATCCCCCTATCGAAGCGATACCCGGCAGGAGTGGCTGTTCGCCAGAAAGATCAGATTGTATATGGGAAAGGGTATGTCCTACATGGACGCGTTCAAGTTGTCCAGCCAGGTGGTGATGGTGCCGGATTCCAGCGAGCATCAGATTGGTCTTTCCCTGGATATCGTCTGCGATACCTATGGCACGCTGACCCAGGGCTTTGGGGAGACAGGGGCTGGAATCTGGCTGGAGGAACACTGTGCGGAATTCGGCTTTATCGTGCGATATCCCAAGGGCAAGGAGTACATAACCAGTGTGGAGTATGAGCCATGGCATTTCCGCTATGTGGGAGTGGAGGCAGCCACGGTTATCATGGAGCAGGAGTTGACGTTGGAGGAGTTTCTGGAAGAGATAGATTGATTTCGTAAATGAGGAAAGGCGGATACATGTATCAGATATTAAAGAGGGAGGGCAGGGCCAAGCGGGGCCGTCTGTCCACCGTACACGGGGTGGTGGAGACACCGGTATTTATGAATGTGGGTACCGTGGCGGCCATTAAGGGCGCGGTGTCCACGGAGGACCTGGAGGACATCGGTACCCAGGTGGAGTTGTCCAACACCTATCACCTGCATGTGCGTCCAGGGGACAAAGTGGTGAGACAGCTGGGGGGGCTGCATCGCTTCATGTCCTGGAACAAGCCCATTCTTACGGACTCTGGCGGTTTTCAGGTGTTCTCTCTGGCAGGGCTGCGTAAGATTAAGGAAGAAGGGGTGCATTTCCGCTCTCATATAGACGGGCGCAGGATTTTTATGGGGCCGGAGGAGAGTATGCGGATCCAGTCCAACCTGGCCTCCACCATAGCCATGGCATTTGATGAGTGTGCCCCCAGTAAGGCAGACCGGGCTTATGTGCAGGCTTCTGTGGAGCGCACCACCCGGTGGCTGGAGCGCTGCAGAAAGGAAATGGGGCGGCTTAACAGCCTGGAGGACACTCTTAACAAAAAACAGATGCTCTTCGGCATCAACCAGGGGGCGGTCTATGAGGACATCCGGATTGAACATGCCAAGCGCATCCGGGAGTTGGAATTGGACGGTTACGCAGTGGGAGGGCTGGCGGTGGGTGAGACCCATCAGGAAATGTATCATATCCTGGAGGAAGTTGTACCATATTTGCCGGCGGACAAGCCCACCTATCTGATGGGAGTGGGAACCCCTGCCAATATCCTGGAGGGCGTGGAGAGGGGCGTGGACTTTTTTGACTGCGTTTATCCCAGCAGGAACGGGAGACATGGACATCTGTACACGAATCAGGGTAAGATCAACCTGTTTAACGCCAAGTACGAACTGGACGACAGGCCCGTTGAGGAGGGCTGC
This sequence comes from Lachnospiraceae bacterium, assembly GCA_011959105.1. GTDB lineage: Bacteria > Bacillota > Clostridia > Lachnospirales > Lachnospiraceae > Acetatifactor. Next base: position 11,124 of record BLLU01000179.1, read on the forward strand.
GGCTGCCCTGCCTGCAGGCGGTATTCCAGGGCGTATATCCGGCATCTGCTGAAGGCCGGAGAAATGTTGGGCATGCGTCTGTGCGTGCTGCACAACCTGTATTTTTACAATACCATGATGGCGGAGATCCGGGACGCGCTGGACCAGGGACGTTTTGCCGCTTACAAGAAGGAGAAGCTGGCGGGTATGGCAGCGCCTGAGAAGTGAGGATCATTAATTTTTTGTAAAATCAGTAAAAATACTTGTCTTGGGGACAAACATTGTGTATATTGTTATATTGAGTGCATTAAAAAATTGGAGGGAAATAGATATGGGCATATTATTGAGCGGTGAAGAGGCGGCAGCAACCCAGGCCGGGGGAACTATGGGAATCTTATCCATGGTGGTTATCTACGGCTTGTTTTTTCTGGCCATCTGGTTTTTCCTGTTTCGTCCTCAGAAGAAGGAGCAGAAGAAAATGCAGGCCATGTTGTCGGCGCTGGAGATAGGCGACAGCGTGTTGACTACCGCCGGTTTTTACGGGGTGGTGATCGACATTGCGGACGACACAGTGATCGTGGAGTTTGGCAGCAACAAGAACTGCCGTATTCCCATGCAGAAGTCAGCGATCAGCCGTGTGGAGAAGCCCACAGAGTAAGGTGGGGCAAAGGTCACGAGGCAGGGATGCCTCGTGATTTTCCTATATATGGAAAGATTCCAACATTTCTTTACAAGATATTGCGAAAAACACTTGCATTAATTTGAACATATAGTAAAATAGAAGTGATATGGAGTGAATGTGGGTACATATGTTTCTGACTGGGACAGGAGCAGCTAAGGCAGGATGATGGCACAGAAGGTTTATATCGTAGAGGGCAGGCAGTTTCGCACGGAAGCAGAATACCGCAGGGCCCTCAAGGACAAACAGGTAATAGATCGGCTGCGGGCGGAGGTGGACTTTCAGAACCGCAGTCAGCTCTCGCAGCTGGTCAAGGTATTGCAAGAGAAAAAGTACCCTTTCCTTACTCTGCTTGGGCAGGATTTCACGGAGGAAGCGGAAGATGCGTTGAGGCAGTTGTCCAAATCGCCTCCTTCCCGCGGAAAACGGGCCAGGCAGGCGGCCGGGAAAACCGGGGCTTCCCGGGGAAAGGGGGTGGCCCGGGATCCGTCCGGTGAGACAGGAAGTAACGACCAGATGGAGAAGTTCGTGCAGGAGGAACTCCGGCGCCGGGAGAAAATCCGAAAGCGGCTGGCCCTGCTGTGCAGCGTGGTGGCAGTGGGATGTCTGGGATATTTTGGCATATACACCTACCAGGCTGCCCGGACGGAGGAGGAATTCTCCCGCATGGCTGCTTTCCGGGAAAGGGCGCATGAACTGCCTGTGCAGGAGGTCAGCCCCGTGATTCATTACACGGAGGAAGGGGAGCGGGTGATCCCCGAGGTTCTGGACGAATATAAAAATTTGTATAACAGTAATAAAAGACTTATCGGATGGCTGAAAATTGACGATACAAAAATAGATTACCCTGTGATGCAGACTACCAACAACGAGTATTTTCTGGACCACAATGTGAATCAGAAAAAGGACAGGAACGGAGCGCTGTTTCTGGATAAGGACTGCGATGTGTTAAAGCCCAGTACCAACCTGATTATCTACGGGCATCATATGCAGAGCGGCAATATGTTCGGAACGCTGGACAAATACAGCTCGGAGGAGTACTATAAAGAGCATCCCCTGATTCAGTTTGATTCCATTTACGAGAAGGGTACATATGAGGTTATGTATGTGTTCCGATCCAGGATCTACAACGAGGAAGACGTGGTTTTCAAGTATTACCAGTTCATAGACACCCTGAGCCAGCAGGAGTTTGACTCCAATATGCAGGAGATGGCGGCCATGTCCCTGTACGACACGGGGGTTACGGCCAGTTATGGGGATCGTCTGTTGACCCTGTCCACCTGCGATTACTATGTGGATAACGGGAGATTTGTAGTGGTGGCCAGGCGGGTGGAGGATTGACACCGCCGGTTTCAAGCAGGATATGACAATCTAAATAGACAGTCATTGGAAAGGAAATGGTTGTTAAGATGGCAAAAATGATGAAAAGCAGAAGATTAAGGAAGAGAGTGAGAAAGACTCTGGGAGCCTTGTTCCTGGCGTCCGCTATTGCGGTGGCGGCGATCCCGGTGGATGATTTGCAGGCCAGCACGGGGACGAGTGGGAAACTGGGTGTGACGCTGACGGAAGCGGACAGCACGATCCCGAAGATTAAGACGGATGAGCATATCTATGCCACTGGTGACGGCGTGTATCAGTTTGCCTATGTGAACCCCACATCTGGCGCCGGCGGCAATAAGGTAGCGGTGATCCTGGGATATAACAGCAGCGGACACACTTTGCCCAACGGTAAACTTACGATTCCCGATACCGTGAACGTGTATGATAAATTTACCGATGTCCAGGGTTCCTCCGACGGCTATGTGGCTGTAGGTCAGCGGCTGAACTTTCTGTTCTGGAAGCATGTGGTACATGAGAAAGATCCTGCCACGGGTAAGCCGCTGTATGAACAGAAGACGGAGAGCCTTCCGCATTATAAGCTGCTGGACGGTACTAAGGTATTGAAGTCGGAGTATGATAAGAATCCGTCTGCATATGGAACAAGAGAAACGGAGAAAGTGCAGGCAACGATCAAGGATGAGAACGGTATTGACCAGCCCCAGTATGACGGCCAGGGGAATCCAATTATGGTGGATAAGACAGATCCCCAGGGGAATGTGGTTTATGTAGTGGTCAATGAGGATGTGACCAGCGACGATTTGGATAAACCCATTACCCGCACGGAGTTTTTGCCTTGCTACTATGATACCAAGAATACGGAAGTTGGCTGGGGATCATTGGATTTTGATGAATTCTACACAAGGATAGATGATACGAAGTATGATAAGTCCGATGTCTCGAATTTTAAACTGACAACAGATTCGCTGGATCAGTGGATCACCAATGTTGCGGTAGAATACATTGGGAACCAGGCGCTGCACATTGATGAGGTGACTAAGAAGATTACCGTGAGCGACTGGATCACCGCAGCGGATGTGGAGGCCGGCAAGGTAAAGGGGGTTTTCCAGGGACAGGGAAATATTGTAGACCTGGTGGTGGGGCCTAACCTCAAAGGTATCGGTGATTATGCTTTCTGCTCTTGTACGGGTTTAATGAGCATTACTCTGGGCAATGGCCTGGAGATCATTGGCAACCATGCCTTTGACAGCTGTCTGAATATCAAGCAGATCATAGTAGACCCCAACTGTAATATGCGCAGGATTGGGGATCATGCGTTCTACAACTGCCAGAGCCTGGCGGCATTTCAAATGCCCACGCCGGTGGAGGCCATTGGTGACGGCGCTTTTGAAAACTGCCAGAAATTGGCTACCATTGAATTGTATAGCCCGGACAGGGTTACGGCTTTGAATACGATCGGTGATCACGCCTTTAAAAATTGTATCAGCCTGACCAGTCTGGTCATTCCCAACAATGTGACGGGCAACAGCAATTACGATGGCGGTAAGCCGGGAGATAAGTTGAAGCTCAGTATGGTGCAGGGATGCAAGAATCTGCAGACTATTAAGGTAATAAATGAGAATGCGGATTTTACTGCAGACGGCGCTTATGATTTTGAAGCGTTTAAGGCGGAGATGCCGGAGACTTTTTACTTTGAAGGTGTCAACACAGCCACATCAAGCAATGTGGCACGGCTGGATACGCTTCATCGCACGGCCAACGACAATAGCATTGCGTTCAAGTATCTGGATCAGAATGTGTATGAGATTGTCAAGCCGGATCCGGACAATCCCGATAAGAAAGCGATCTTCAGAGTCAATTCCAATAATGAATTGATTTACTGCTATATAGAAAATGGCATGGAAAATATTATCCTGCCGTCCACCATTGGTCCGTACAGAATTACAACCATCAGTTCCACCAGTTTTCAGCATAACTGCTTCCTGAAAAAGATAACAATTCCGTCTTCTGTACTGACCATTGCAGACGGTGCTTTTCTGGGATGTCATAAGCTGACGGATGTGATTTTTGAAAGTCCGGTGCAGTGTAAGATCGGTGCCAATGCCTTTAAGACCCAGGAGGCCGCAGTTCATCAGGCCGGGTGCGACGGCAGTCTGCTGACGGGAAAAGATTTAAAACTTACCTTCACAGGGGATATTTCCTATGCCAGCGGTCCCTTTGATTATGCAATGAATCCGTCCAACAACATTAATATTGGCAGTCAGGAGCGCACATATATCACGTATTACAGTGGCTGGCCTACCAATCTTACCGTGAAGTATAATGAGGATACAGATAAGAACGAGTTGATTGATTACCCGATCTTTGAGAATCTGGATCAGAATACCTGGTTAGATCAGTTTCCTTATATGACTGACGAAATGAAGGAGGCGGCAAAGAACGCAAAAGCGAATTTTGGCAGTTCTGCCGATTTGACAGACTATGAGAGGGAGATTATCAACTCCGCGCTGAATATCCAGCTGCCCCAGGGTATTGAGTCTGTCAAGAAAGACTTGTTTATAGAGAATGAGAGCAAAGAAACCAAAAATGGTCTCGAGAAGACCATTACAACTAACGGTATCAAGGAGATTTTACCGGAGACATTCAAGGGCTGTTTAAACTTGAAGGAACTGTATATTTTCGGAGACACTTCTACGATTGGTGATTATGCTTTCAGAGACTGTGTGAATCTGGAGAAGGTTGAAATATCGGCCAATGTGAATGCCATGGGCGTTAGGCCGTTTGCCGGCTGTCCGAATGTGAGTTATGTCAGTTTTCAGGACGGACCCAATTTCCGCTGTGAGGAATCCATTATTTATGGCCTGAACGGCGGAGAAAAAGGAATGTTGATTGAATGTCTGGAATCCAGAGGCGTCAAGAGCGGTTCTACTTCCGTTAAAGCAGGAGAACTGGCAGGGGTTACAGGGATTGCCAAGGAAGCTTTCTATGACTGTTCCGGAATAGGTATTGTGGATTTGAGAGAGTCAGCCATTGATAAAGTACCGGAGTATTCATTTGCGGCCAGCGAGATGGCAAAGAGTAATATGTTTGCCGTGTATCTGCCCAAGACCTGTAAGCAGATCCAGAAGAATGCGTTTAAGAACAGTGCCGTCAGTTCGTTGGAAATTCCCGGCAGTGTCAGCTATATTGATTTGGATGCTTTTAATACAGATAAGAACAGTCCTCATACGGAAACAGAGGAGGACGATGGAATTGCCAGAGAGAAGTATAAGACGATTGAATTCTACTGTGAGCCTGACAGCGCAGCCAATATTTATGCGAGCAACCATGGGAATATCAATATCAGCGACAAGCCTATAGAATTGGAGTTCAAAGTGTCATTTGGCATATTGAATCCCATCAGCGGTGAACAACAGCTTCTGGAAACCCAGACTGTAAAAGGAGGAGAAGATGCAGTTCCTCCTACGCCTCCCGAATTTGAAGGCTATACTTTCCTGGGATGGTTCCCTGATTACCGCGGTGTTTCCCGAGATTTGGATTGCTTAGGCTCTTATAAGGCAAATAATCCGGAAGATTCCAAACTGACAGTTACCTTTATGGATGAGGATGGCGTGACGGTATTGGGAACGGATCGTGTATTCCCCGGACAGGATGCAAAGCCTCCCGTGGTTCCGGAAAAGCCCGGAAAGCGTTTTGTTGGTTGGGCGCCTCCTTGCACTAATATTGAGAAGGACACTATTTGTATCGCGAAATATGACAAGGTAGATACAGATGAGAATAAGTTTACCGTTAATTTTTATGTCACGGGTGATGACGGTAAGGATGTGCTTATTTCTTCCCAGCGCATAGCGCCTGGTGAAAAGGCAACGGAACCCAGGGTACCGGAACGGAGCGGCTGGAGATTTACCGGTTGGAAACCGGATGTTACGGAGATTACCAAGGATACGGACACTTATGCCCAGTATGTACCGGTAGGGCCCGGCTGGCCTACGCCTACGCCTGACCCGAACGCAACGCCGAATCCCAATGCAACGCCGACTCCCGTGCCGGGAGCAACGGCAACACCGAACCCCAATGCGACGGCATCTCCGTCCCCGTCTCCTGTGCCCGGTATCTTCACACTTACCGTCAGGAACGGTTCCGGTTCCGGCAGTTATGTGGTGGGCGCCCAGGTTATTGTAATTGCGGATAATCCCAGCAACAATTCGGAATTCAGTGGCTGGACGGTGGAGCCTTCAACAGCGGTGGTGGCCAGCAAGTCCTCAATGGGAACCGTGTTGATTATGCCGGCATCCAATGTAACTATGACGGCAAACTATAAGTCCAAGACCAATACTGGTAATACGGGAACCGTTACCCGGCCCGGCGGCAGCACAGGCAATGGTACCGGAACGGGCAATGGCAGCGGTTCTTCCACAGGCAGCAGCAATGGCACTACTGTTGTGATCAATAAGAATGGCCTTTCCAACACAGGGGTAGTTTCCGTGACGGTAAACGGCTCTTCGGATAATTTCGTTGTAAAGATTTCGGAAGATGCCAATGCCACGGAGGCAGCGCTGAAAGCTCTGATGAATGAGTATGGAGATTTGACAAATATTTCCTACTTCCCTATGGACATCAGTCTTTATGATTCTACGGGGACCAATAAGATCACGGATACCACGGGCCTGGCAGTGGATATTACTCTGCCTATTCCGGATTCCCTGATCCCTTATGCGGGTAACAACAAGGTTGCAAGCGTGGTGGATGGCAGACTGGAGAAGCTGACACCCAAATTTACCACCATATCCGGCGTGCCCTGCATCAGCTTTACGGCCACACATTTTTCACCCTATGTGATTTATGTGGACACCAAGGATTTGTCAGCGGGAACGATTCAGGACAGCACCCCCAAGACAGGCGACGGAATTCATCCCAAGTGGTTCCTGGCCATGGGCCTGGCATGTATTTCCTTCATCTTGTTCATTAAGAAAGAGAAGAATGGAGTGCCGGTGAAAGCAGCGGCGGCAAGATAAAGAGGATACTATGAAAATTAAATGGAATGTGATAGGGATTATGCTTATTATAACGGCGGTCCTGATCATGCAGATTCCTGTACCGGAGGCGGATGCATCGTCATTCGCTTCCGATTTTAAAATGGACGGAACTACGCTGATCAGTTATACAGGCACGGCAACCGACGTGTCTGTTCCGTCTGATGTAAAAGTGATCGGTGAAGGTGCTTTTCAGAACAATACTACCATTACCAGAGTGACAATCCCGGAGAATGTGGAAAAAATAGAACCCTACGCTTTCTGGGGATGCAGTCAACTGGAAAAGGTGGGGCTGGGAGAGGGGCTTGGCGAGGTGGGAGATTACGTTTTTGCCAACTGCCCGGAACTTGAGTCGGTCTATTTCCCGGACAATATCGCTCGGATCGGCATTATGGCTTTTGCGGACTGTGCCTCCCTGCGGACTGTCAAAATTCCCTATACCGTGCGTTCCGTACATGATACGGCTTTTGACGGCTGTTATCGGTTGGAAATCGAATATGATATTGGCACGGAGGGAGAACGTTTTGCCCTGTATTTTTCGGAGAAACGGAAGGAAATGCCGGAATACGAGGATATTGAAGATTATGGGGAGATGGTTACACCACCTGTTCAGCCCCCTTCGGAAGGGGAATTGCCCGCGCCGCAGCCCGGAAATTCAGACAATGTTTCCGGCAGTTTCCTGGAGAATTTGGTCAATGGTATTTCTGATATTTTCGGCGGTTCTGATCAACCGGTTACAGATATTCCGGGCAGGGAATTGGGCACTTCCACAGTGGTGGGCAATATGGCGGTGGTGTTTATGGATAATACCCAGCCCCAGGTATCAAGCGGGGGAGGTTCGGTGTCTGAAAGCCGGGAGGCTCAGTCCATGCGGGAATACACCACGGAAAAGGCTAAGGGAACTGTGAAATACACACTGGTGGACGGCAGTGTACTGGCAGATCGGGCTTACTATGGTTATCAGAATCTGGGGAGTCTGGCGCTGCCGGAAGGCCTGGAGGAGATCGGAGAGTTTTCCTTCGCCAGAAGCAGTTTGCAGGAGGTGGTTATACCGGAGGGGGTGACCAGCATTGGCTATGGCGCCTTTTATCATTGCGACCGGCTGGGACAGGTGCAGCTGCCAGGCACAATCACCCATATAGCCCCCAAGGCCTTTGATCATACCGGCTGGGTAAATCTGTTTTTTGAGCAGGGAGCCGGGGACTATCTGGTGGCCGGGGACGGTATATTGCTGGCCTATAAGGGAAAGGAAGCGCAGGTCCGCATTCCTGAAGGAATACGGCAGATCGGCCCCGAAGTATTTCAGGGTCATACGGAAATTACTTCGCTGACCCTGCCGGATTCATTGGAGATCATCGGGGAAGCGGCCTTTGCGGACTGCGATAATCTCAGACAGGTGTCGGGCATGTCCGGAGTGCGGATTATCCGTGACAGGGCTTTTTACCACTGTCCCCTGGAGTGGGTGGTATTGCCGGCCTCAGTAGAAAGTGTGGGACTGGGGGCTTTTGCCCGACAGGATGTGGGGGGCGTGGTCCTGCTGCAGGGGCAGGTTCCCGCAGCAGGCCGGGAACTTTCCGCAGACAGGCGGTCTAACGAGGGCTACCGTATCAATGCGTTTGACAATGTGGAATATGTGCTGGCGTACAATCATCTTATGGGCCAGGAGTTGGAAGGCACGGTTCTGGACAGCGGACAGACGGTATACAACGGGGTTATGGGACATCTGGAAGACAATGTGCTGGCAGCGGATGCCACTTATCTGTCTGTGGCAGAGGTACAGGGCAGATCCTGGAGCGGAACGGTTCGGATTGACGGGCAAAGTTACACGCTGCAGGGCATGGATCAGATAAGTTATTCCATACCCAAATGGCAGGTTTCCTCAAGCGGGGATTTGACAGTAGCAGGGGATATGGAACTTCAGGCCCGGCTTTCTCCCCAGGGTGAGGGGGATTTGCTGCAGGTTCGGAAGCTGGCCGGCATCGGGGAAGCACCGGAACTGGATGCCGCCTACAGGCGGATTTATCAGCAGGGACTGCCTATGGATACTTTGTGTTATACCCTCAGTCTCTACGAGGGCAGCAGCGGAGGAAGGATTACCCGCCTGGGCAAGCAGGCCTTGGAAGTTACGATGCCTTTGCCGGAGCAGTTGCAGAATAAGGATTTACGGTTGGTAACAGTAGATCGCAATGGGCAGCTGGAATATCTTCCCGTTGCCACAGACGGTGAGCAGATCAGATTTTCTACGGACTATCTGTCGGTATACGGTATTTATGGAAGCGGAAGTTTGTATGCTCAGGGGGATGTGGTGGATGGCCGGGCGGTGATCACCGATTACGGCAGGAGAGACGCTTCTCCGGATACAGGAGACCCTGTCCATCCCAAGTGGATACTGGGCACAGGCCTGTTGGCCTTGGGGTTGGCAATGATTTTATTACAGCGTAAGAAGAGGACGGCGTGACTTTGGTCACGCCGTTATTTTATGCCATTCTTCCGATTCGTTTACAATAACAATACGCGCTGCGCGGCATATCTTATAGATGGGTGGCGACAACTGCCCGGTAGAAGAAGCGGATTGGGGGAAGAACGGAAATGCAACGCGTCAGAGGACAGATCGGAGCGGAGAGGGTCGATTTAAAATCCTGGCAGAAATATGGCGTCACGGTGGCGGTGCTGGATACAGGCATGGCCGTGCATCCGGACCTGGAGGGGCGTTTGGATGCTTTTTTTGATTTTGTCCGGGGAAAGGGCAGAGAAGCAGCCTGTTATGACGACAACGGTCACGGAACCCATGTGTGCGGCATCCTGTGCGGCAGCGGCAGGATGTCTGACGGCAGATACAGGGGGATCGCGCCGGACAGCCGCCTGGTGGTATGCAAAGTGTTGGACCATCAGGGAGACGGCAGCATGGAACACATGCTGCAGGGGCTTCTGTTCGTAGAGAGGAATTACAGGAGGTATGATATCAGGGTGGTGAATATCTCGGTGGGGATCGGCCAGCTTCGGGATCGGGAGAAGGTCTCCGCGCTGGCTGAAGCGGTGCAGCGACTGTGGAAGCTGGGGTTGGTGGTGGTCTGCGCGGCGGGCAACAAAGGGCCGGGAGAGAACACGCTCTCTGCCATCGGTACTGGGGATAGGGTAATTATGGTGGGCTGTCACGACGGAAGCTATCGGCGGGGAGATCCCGGCAGCTGCAGTCTGTATTCCGGACGGGGACAGGAGGGAAGCCGCATCCGCAAGCCGGACCTGGTGGCGCCGGGAACGGATATCATGTCCTGTAATGCCTACTGGCAGAAGGGAAGACGTCCGGAATACTATACGGTCAAGAGCGGAACATCCATGGCAACCCCCATTGTAACGGGATGTGCTGCCCTGCTGTTACAAAAAGAGCCCTATCTGTCCAATGACCGGGTGCGTGAACGACTGATATATTCGGCCCGGGATCTGGGGGCTCCCTGGAATCAGCAGGGGGAGAGTGGTATTATAGTGTCAAGTTGCAGGAAAATCAGCAAATTTAAAAATAATGTCAATATTTGTCGATGAAATACAGGTTTTGTAAATAGAATTCGTGTGATATAATTATCGAGAAGAGTCTTGACGTGTAATAAGCAGTTTTGACATTTATAACATATTGAATCGTTAAGATTTGTATGTTACAGAAAAGCAGCCAAAAGGGAGGAGGGGAATCCAGTGGAATAGAAACAGTGAAGTAAATTTTTGGCAGTGATAACAGAGTGTGTGCTGAAGTGCAAAGGAGGTATAAGAATGATGAAAAGAAAATTGATGAAAAGAATCAAGATAAATACGATTAATGCTTTTGCGCTGTTTCTGACGGCTATCATTTTAACAACACCATTAGTTGCATATGCAGCCTTTGTACAACCGGGATTAGTCAATGGAGACGGTGTGCGCCTAAGAGAAACACCGGGTTTAAATGGAGTTGTCTTAGGATTAATGTACAGGGGCGAAAAAATAACATTGAGCGATGAAATCGATCATGATTACCCGGCGTGGGTCTATTTAAGGAGAGAAAAGAATCAGACGGTAGGCTGGATGGAATGGTCTTATTTTATTCATGATTGGGAGTCGGAATCCTAAAGATTGGGTTTTAATACATATTCTATTCTCCCGGTATAGTTTGGAGAGAATAGAATATGTATTTTTCTTTTGAGCGGAGGTATAAGATGGGTTTGAGAAAGCGGATTTTCAAAAGGAAAGTACTGATTTTATCTTTTATTGGCGTATGTTTTCTATCCGGTTGCGGACAAGAATACGGTAGCGGTCCTTTATCGGAAGCAGCTGACAATCGCGTTACTGAGGAAAACGATATAAATTATTCCGAAAACATGGCAGAAACGGAAGAGGATGAAGAAGAGGATGCATTGGAAACTGCTGTAAATATGAAAGAAGAATATATTCGCTATAATGGTAATGATGAGATTGACCTGTTGAGAGCGATGCATCGCTGCGCGTCTGATGGGGAAAAAATATATCTTGCATATGGTGAACCTGATTTATATGTCATGCCAATGGGCGCAGATGAACATTCCAGGGTATATATTGACAACCCGAAAGAAATGGATATCTGCCATGTTGCCATGGATCCCTATGGGAGGATTCATTTGCTGGCGGCGGATTCCGATGGCGATGAGTGGTTTATCTGGCGCCTTGATGAAAGCGGTCAGATTGACAAAGAGATTGATATTTCTTCGCACATTGAGACAAAACAGGTGCCGCTTTGGTTTCTGATTGATAAAGAAGGCAATTATTATTTTCAATGGATGATGAATCGAAATGGGATCATTATAGACAGCGAAGGGGGACTTATGCACAGCTTTTCACCTGAATCGCTGGAAATCAGATGGATCTACGAAGCCGAAGCAGGAAGGGATGGTTTCATTTATCTTGTTTACGGTGATCAGAGCGACACATTGAAAATAGGCGCGCTTAATATGGAAACTTGTTCTATAAAAAAAGAAGAATCCTCCTTTGCGTTTCCTGGAAACGAAACATTCAGTGAAATGTCCATGGGCACGGATACAGATTTTCTATTATTTAGCCCATATAGCGGAATCTGGGCTTATGATAATGAAAAAGGAATCCTTGAAAACCGCAAGACGATACCGGATCTGAATATCCCCCAAGATACATATTTCTGGCCTCTTACATTTTTGACTGACGGAAGGCTGCTTCTGTTAGAGAGAACCGAAAATGAGGTCCATTTAAAATATATTCCGGCGGGCGAATAAGGAGATTGGGAAAGATGAAAAAGCAGTTTTTATGGGGCGTAACAATGCTATGCTTTTTGCTTGCCGGATGCGGCACAAAGCCGTCTGCGGAAGCAGAGGCAGATATCTTGAAGCTGGCGACTTTTCAAGGGAAATCCTCCAGTTTATGTCAATGGGTGGATCGGTATAATGAGAATCATTCGGATGTGAAAATAGAGATCGTTAATTATCTGGATAATTACCCTGATCTGTATGATGCCCTCAATCAAATAAAAATTGAGATCAGTGCCGGAAAAGGTCCTGATATGGTGGACTTTGGAAATCGATATTCACCGCTTGACGCGTCCTGCGGAATAATGATTGATTTATATCCTTTCATGCAAAAGGATAAAATGCTTGACCGGCATAATTTTCAATGTAATATTTGGGAAGCCTTTGAAATAGATGACAGTTTGTTTGTTCTTGTACCCAATTATACAATAGACTCCTATGCCACGGATCATGCGGCTTTGGCTGGCTTGGATCGTATGAATATTAATCAGTTGGTAGATGCTTACGATATGTTGGATGAGGGGAGTATTCTTTTTCCGGGGGAAACCAAGCTGGCTGTATTTGGAATGATATGTTTTGGCAGCCTGGAAAATTATATTGACTGGGGAACTGGCACCTGTGATTTTGACAGTGAAAGTTTTAAAGAACTTTTGCGGTTTTCCAATAGATTTCCTCTGAATTTAAATATAGATAATGATTACTCGGCAAAAGCGTTTTTTACAGAAGGACGTGCCCTTTTGTATCCGGTATCCATTAATAATGTCTATGGGACCGCTTATGTAAGAATGCTTTTTGGAAGTACACCCACATATATAGGATATCCGTTTGATGAGGGGGGAGGAAATATGGCGGAAATTACAAATCTTGCGATCGGGATCAGTGCATCCAGCCAAAATAAAGAGAAGTCTTGGGAATTTTTAAAGAGCCTGCTTGATGAAGAATTTCAGGACAATATAAAAAGGGGATTGCCTGTTCGGATCAGCTCTCTGGAAAAAAAAATAGAGGCCGCCATGAGAACAGAATATGACGCAAACGGTGAAAAAGTAGCGAAAGACGCCATACGTTTTGAGGGGGAAGATCCTGAAAATATTTATGAAATAACTGCGGAAGATGCCGAAATGCTGAAAACAATTATTAATAAAATTGAGTATAACACAGCAGATGATCAAGAACTGAAAGGCATCTTACTGGAAGAAGCCGAATATCTGTTTAACAATGATCGAAATGTGGACGATGTTGCGAAAATAATTCAAAATCGCGCAAGCGTATATATTAGTGAGAATAAGTAGAATCACAGCAATTTCTTTTAAAGCCAGGAAAATCGTTCCCAAGCAGGAAGCTGACTCCTATACCGGAGGCGGTTCCTGCTTATTTTTTGCTTAAAAAATGCTTTCTGCCAGATGGCGGTAATGATTTTTCAAATATGCGCTAAGATATGTGAGTAGTCATGGGACAATCCAACAGACGAATAGAATGAGTATATGATAGCATGCAACCGCGAAAAGAACCAGAACGGCGCGGGGCTGCGCTTATAGATCAGGTATATCAGGAAAGGGGAGATGGCCTTGAAACTGTCGGAGGAAATCCTTACAGGAATGGCGGAGGTGGATATTCGAACTGTGGAGATTTCTGAACTCACCGACCTGCGGGATATAGAAATCGACACTTCACAGCCGGTGGAGAAAAAGCTGGATGCTTTTGCCAGACAGACAAAGAATGTCTATGTGAACCGAATCGGGGACTATGTGGTAAAAGTCCGATTCCAGGAAGGCGGAGCTACGATAGATGATAAAATGGCGGAATATCTGCGGAGAATGTCGGAAATATACCTATAGAACATTTTCATAAGGCTTTCAAAAGCCATAAAAGAGGCTTGTTGCCATCACCAGAATATAAGTCAGGAGTGACAGCATGAAAGAAACGGGGGAACAAAAACCGTTCCTTGCAGCCATGTATCTTCGCCTTTCCAGGGAGGACAGCGAAGTGGGAACCATCGCTGCTTTCGGAACGGCAGAGAAAAAAGATGGCACATTCAAAGCCGAGAGCAACAGCATCGGCAGTCAGAGAGAGCTGATCCGCTCTTTTATCGAAGGGCAGATGGATATGGAACTCTTTGACTGCTATGCGGATGACAATTATTCCGGCAGCGATTTCAACAGACCAGAATTTAAAAGGATGATGAGAGACATTGAGGCGGGCAGGGTGAATTGCGTCATTGTGAAAGACCTGTCCCGTTTCGGGCGGGATTACATCGAGACCGGGAGATATCTGGAACGGGTATTTCCGGCCCTTGGAGTGCGATTTATCGCGCTTACCGATCACTATGACAGTTTTTCGGCCGATGCCGGAGAGCGGAATATTGTGCTGCCGGTTAAAAATTTCATAAACGACAGCTACTGCCGGGATATTTCCGTTAAGGTCAAGAGCCAGCTTGCGGTCAAGCGGGGGAATGGGGAATGCCTGGCCGCTTTCGCCGTATATGGCTACCAAAAATCGCCGGAGAATAGAAATAAGCTGCTGGTGGACGACTATGCCGCCGGGATCGTGCGGAGAATTTTTGCCTGGAAGATTGAAGGAATGGCGGCTTCCGCCATTGCGGAAAAATTGAATGCCCTTTGCATCCTTTCCCCAAGGGAATATAAGAAATCCCTGGGACTTAACTACCGGGGTGGATTTTCAGGGGGAAACAGTTCGAAGTGGAGCGATACGGCGGTCAAGAGGATATTGACCAACGAGATTTACCTGGGCCATCTGGTACAGGGAAAGACGGAGCGGATCAATTACAAGATAAAGAAATGCGTGGAAAAACCGAGAGAGGAATGGGTAAGGGTGGAAAACACCCATGAGGCCATTGTCTCCTCGGACGATTTTGCCATTGTGCAGAACCTCCTTAAAGCAGACGGGCGCATCAGCCCGGCGAGGAAAGAGTTAAGCCCCTTTATGGGGCTGCTCTTCTGCGGGGATTGCAGAGAGCAGATGGTAAGGCGGGTCAACCGCTATAAGGGGACAGAAAAGGTATACTATATCTGCTCCACAAAGAACCGTGGAGAAGGATGCAGCCGCCACAGTACCCTGGAGGCGGTGTTGAAGGAATTGGCTGAAACTGCCATCCGCCGATATGTTAATGTCTTTCTGGAACAGGGGCGGCTGTACGCACAGGCAAAGGAATGTGAGGCGAACTTGCAGGCAGTCGTCTATTATAATAGGGAAATTGCCCGTCTCAAACAAGAGAAGGATAAATACTACAGCCTGTGCGCGGGACTGTATGAGGATCTGCGCACAGGGGTTATCACCAAGGGGGAATTTGACCGGCTCCGCAGTGCGTTTCAAAGAAAGGCAGAAAAGCTGTCAGCGGCGGAAGAAAACCAGGAGCGGCTTGTCCGGGAGTCGTTTATATTCGGCCTGCGCAGCGCGGGACGGCTGGCATCCTTTAAAAACTCCCTGGAATTAAAGGAGATCGACCGCCATACCCTTGCCAGCCTTGTCAAAAGGATCCGGGTCTATGAGGGAAAGCGGGTGGAGATGGAATTCTACTTCACCGACCCGTACCGGGCCATGGCGGACTATAACGAAAAGGCTGCTTCCGATCCCTCTGGGACATTTATCCCTACCGGGAATGAGACGCAAAATGCGTCTGCCGGAATGGAAAGGAGGGCGTGATATGGGGAGAACATCAAAGCGTGTCCATGCCCCAGACAGCGCAGCAGCTGCAGTCCAGAGAGCAGGCCGACAAAAACAGCAGGGAACCAAGCTGTATAAGGCGGGTGTCTATGCCAGACTGTCCTCAGATCGGGACATGAAAAAGAACGAATCCGCGGAAATGCAGATCGAGATCGCGGAGAAATATGCGGAGGACTGGAATCGGAACCACAGAGATAAGATAGAAATCGTTGGTCGTTATACCGATCTGGGAAAAACAGGGACGAACTTCGACCGTGTCGCTTTTAAGCAACTGATGCAGGATGTGCGGCTGGGTGAGATTAACTGTGTGATCGTAAAGGATCTGTCCAGATTTGGCAGGAACTATCTGGAGGCCGGAAACTACATAGAAAAAATATTCCCGTTTTTGGGCGTCCGATTCATTGCGGTCGCGGACGGGTACGACACAGGCACAAACGGCGGCAACGCAGGGCAGATGGCATCCGAGATAAAAAATCTGGTAAATGACATGTACGCCAAAGACTTTTCCGCCAGGGCAAAGCTGTCTCTGAGACAGCGCAGGGAGGAGGGGGCCTATGTGGGAGGCCCGCCGCCCTACGGCTACGAGGCCTATCAGGAGGGGCGGGTCAGGAAACTCTGTCCTGACGGGAACACGGCAGAGATTGTCCGTTTAATATATGAGCTGTTTGTGGAGACGGAAAATTGTCAAGCCGTGGCGGACTGGCTGAAAAAAAGAAGGATCAATCCACCGTCCGCATATAGGAAAAGCGGAGAGGTATACTGCCCGCCAGGGGCAGAGTACAGAGGCTGGAACAGGGGAGCCGTGGAACGAATCATAAAAAGCGAGACCTATATCGGCGCCTTGGTGCAGGGCAAAACTTCCCTTACGGCCAGAAAGGAAGAAAACCGTATCCGCAAACCGAAAGAAGAATGGGTAAAAAGAGAGAACGCCCATGAGCCATTGATTGACCTGAAATTATTCGAACAAGCCCTGAATATCTGTCGCAGAATACAGGAACGCACAAACAGCCACGGGCATCCCACAAAAGGCTGTCCGATCGAAGAAAATATATTTGACAAGGTGCTTTATTGCGGCGTATGCGGCAGGAAGATGACCAGAAACAGCCACGTTAAAGAATATGTGGACGGCAGGAGGGAACGCAGAGAGGGGTATTTTTGTCTGAATAGTATCGGCACAAAAAGAGAGCAAGGTACGCTTACGAACAGAATTTCCAAGACAGAACTGACGGATATTCTGTCTGTCCTGTTTCAGACGGAGTTTACCACTTGGTTAAAACAGCAAAAAGAATATGTGGAGCAGGGGCAGGCTCTGGTGCGGCAGAAGCAACAGGAACTGGAGCAGAAACTGCGGCAGACGGACAGGCAGCTTTTGGCGCTTTCAGAGGAAGAGGGTGAGAAGTATATGGCATACCGCATGGGAAAACTGCTCCAGGAAGAATATGGCCGCTGCCGGCTCTGGAAAGACCAGCGCCTTATGGAATTAGAAAAGCAGAAAGAACAGTATCAGGAAAGGGCAAAGAATCTAAAACAGAGGGGGGAAGCATACTTAAAGGCAGTGCGTATCTTTTTCAAGCCGAACCCCCAAAAACGATTGACGAAAGATCTGATGGAGATATTGATCAAGAAGATATATGTCTATCCGGGAAAGCGGATGGAAGTCGTACTGCCTTACGGTGATGTCTGGACTAAGGAGGTGAAGTGACATGAGGGAAAAGCACAGAACAGCCATTTACCTGCGGATCTCTCAGGAGGATGTCCAGACGGAAATGAGGCAAAGGGGACGGGAGGAGAGCAACAGCATCAGCAGCCAGAGAAAATATCTGCTGGAATACATAGGCCGCGACACCAGGCTGGCGGACAGTGAAGTGATTGAATTTTGCGACGATGGTTTTACCGGAACCAACATGGAGCGGCCTGGGATGCAGGAAATGCTGAAACAGGTCAGGCAGAATCGGATCGGCTGCATTCTGGTGAAAGATATGTCCCGTTTTTCCAGAGATTATATAGAGATGGGAACATATTTGAATCAAATATTTCCCTTTATGGGAGTGGACTTCATAGCGATCAACGACGGATATGACAGCAGGGAGCATGGCGGCGCGGCAATTACTCTGGATCTGGCATTCAAGACACTGCTCTATGACCTGTACAGCAAGGACGTGTCCGTCAAAGTAAAAGCATCCTTTGACAGCAAATGCGCCGGCGGGGAATATGTATTTGGGCAGGTTCCCCTGGGATACGAAAAAAGCAGAGAAGTGAAAAATATGGTGGTCGTCAATAAAAGAGAGGCAGAGATCGTCCGCTATATCTTTTCTCTGGCGGCGGAAGGCATGAGTACTGCACAGATCGTAAAGAAACTTTACGCAGAGCAGATTCCCACGGCGCGCCAACTGCGTTCCCCCGATAAAAAGCCCCCAAAGGGAAAACACATCTGGAGCATGAATGCTGTCCGCAGAATTTTGGACAATCGTTTCTACATTGGGGAAATGGCCTACGGAAAGACCATCCGCAAGTCCGTTGGCAGTAAGGACAGGATCGCGGTTCCCAAAAGTGAATGGAAAGTGATTGAAAACCACCATGAACCGTTGGTGACATCGGAGATGTTTGCCCGTGCGGCAAAGAAGGCTCTGGGCTGCTCCGCAAAAAGAAAGCGGGAAAAGCATCCGCTGACAGGGAAAATATATTGTGGCGGGTGCGGATACGCTTTGAGGTATAAACCAAGACAGAGAAAACATCCACAACATTTTTGGTGTGATCAACATGCGTTTTTGCAGATACCTGAGTGCTGCACCTATATGAATGCGTCCATATTGGAGGAAATGGTTCTTACACTGTTAACGAAAGAGCTGATGCATAGGGGAGACCTGCTGAGGCAGCGGGGGGATCTGGAGCAGTTTCAGAAACGGATACTGGAGGAATTGGCCGGAAAAGCCAGGGAGTACAGGAAACAGTACCATGGTATGCAGAAAGAAAAGGATTCTCTGTACGAAAACTATGCGGATGGACAGATGGATGCCCGGGAATACCGCTGCAGGGCCGATCAGTTGGACGGGCAGATGGAGGAATTGGCGGGTAAGATAAAAGCAGTGGAGACGGAACAGGACAGGGGGGAAGAAGAGGCGGGGAAAGTGATTCAGGATATGAAACAGATCATCCACTATTTACATTTGGAGGAATTGACGCAGGAGGTGGTGGATGCATTCATAAAAAAGGTGACGGTATATAAGGGAAAGCGAATGGAGATTGAGTGGGATTATTCAGAGTGAAAGGGAGGTAGTTACTTAAGTTCATAACACTAATTTGACATCAGCGGGGTGGGGCATGGTGAATCTGAGCGGTCTGCTGGATGGCCCCGGGGAAAGCAGATAGGGAGCAAAAGCAAAAAAAGCATTGACATTCACGGTATAATTGTATACTCTTATACAAGAGGTGTATATGAAAGTCCCGGCCAGAATCATCTGCGGAGGTATGTCTGAATCGCATGAGACAGTGGGCCGGGAGGACGAATCCCATGTGCCGGAGGGCAAATGTACACATAGGAACGGGCAAACTGCCGAACTGAGCCGCGTTCTGAAAGTTTTGCGCCCAGGCACATGTACATATGCGCACGGAAAAACTGCGGAGTAGACAGCCTCCCCGCGCCCGGGGAGAGACTTCGCGGCATTTGTAGCAGGAGGAGAGATCATGAGAGACAACGAAGCCTTCCAGAGTCGGCCGGTGACCATGAACCAGCACAATAATCTGCTGGAAATTGAAGAGCATATGTATATATTGGACGATGTGGAGAAGCCCAATGTATTCCGTAATATGTTCCCCTATTCGGAGATTCCCAAGATACCGTTTAATGACAGAATCGTGCCCCATAATATGCCCAGGGAAATCTGGATCACAGACACCACTTTCCGGGATGGCCAGCAGTCCAGGGCTCCCTACACCACGGAGCAGATTGTGACCATCTATGACTATCTGCATCAATTGGGCGGTCCAAACGGCATGGTGCGTGCCAGTGAGTTCTTTCTGTACAGCAAGAAGGACAGGGATGCGGTCTATAAATGTATGGAGAGAGGGTATCGGTTTCCGGAGGTCACAAGCTGGATCCGGGCCAGCAAGGAGGATTTTAAGCTGGTAAAGGAGATCGGCATGAAGGAGACCGGGATTCTGGTGTCCTGCTCGGACTACCATATCTTCCTGAAGCTGAAGATGACCAGAAGACAGGCCATGGATCATTATCTCAGCGTGATCCGGGACTGCCTGGAGGAGGGGATCAGCCCCAGATGTCATCTGGAAGATATCACCAGGGCGGATATCTACGGCTATGTGGTGCCTTTCTGCCTGGAACTGATGAAACTGATGAAGGAATATCAGATTCCCGTCAAGGTCAGGGCCTGCGATACCATGGGATATGGCGTCAACTATCCCGGCGCCGTGATACCCAGGAGCGTGCAGGGCATCATCTATGCCATACATACCCATGCAGGAGTGCCTCATGAACTGATTGAGTGGCATGGACACAATGATTTTTACAAGGCGGTGGCCAATTCTACCACGGCCTGGCTTTACGGCTGCTCCGGCATCAACACTTCCCTGTTCGGCATCGGAGAGAGGACAGGCAATACACCGCTGGAGGCCATGGTGTTTGAGTATGCACAGCTGAAGGGCGATTTGAACGGCATGGACACTACGGTGATTACGGAACTGGCAGAATATTATGAGAAGGAAATTGGCTATCAGATTCCTCCCAGAACTCCTTTTGTAGGCAAGAATTTCAATGTGACCAGGGCTGGCATCCATGCGGACGGGCTGCTGAAAAATGAGGAGATATACAATATCTTTGACACGGAAAAATTCCTGAACAGGCCCGTGCTGTGCGCAATCTCCAACACATCCGGTCTGGCGGGCATTGCCCATTGGATCAATACCTATTATAAACTCAGGGAGGACCGGCAGGTGGAGAAGAATTCCCCTTTGGTCAGAGAGATCAAGGTCTGGGTGGATCAGGAATACGCAGGGGGCCGGGTGACGGTGCTGACGGACGAAGAGATCGTGGCTTGCCTGGAGCGGATCTGCGGGGAAAAAGGTTATACCATTGGAGGCGGAGATGAGCAGTCATTATGATGTGAAGCAGGAAGTTACGGACAAGTACTCCCTGCGGGGCAGAGTATTCCACAAACTCAGGGAAGATATTCTGAGCGGTAAATACGAGGAGAATGAGGAACTGAAGGAAGTGGCCATCGGTGAGGAACTGGGCGTCAGCCGCACTCCGGTCCGGGAGGCTTTCCGGCAGTTGGAACTGGAGGGGCTGATCCAGATTATTCCCAATAAGGGGGCTTATGTGACCGGCATTACGGAAAAGGATGTAAAGGATATTTATATGATCCGTTCTCTGCTGGAAGGGCTCTGCGCCCGGTGGGCCACGGAACATATTACCCGGGAACAAATGGAGGAGATGGAGGAGAATATCTACCTGTCCAAGTTCCATGCCCAGAAGGGCCATCTGGATCAACTGGCGGAACTGGACAACCGGTTCCATGATATCATGTATGAGGCCTGCAACAGCAAGATCCTGGAGCATCAGCTGAAGGATTTCCATCAGTATGTGCTGCGGGTGCGGAGAAAGACCCTGGCCAGCAAGAACCGAGGCCCCAAGTCCAACGAAGAGCACGAGGAGATTCTGCAGGCCATCAAGGCGGGAGACGGGGAGAGGGCCGAGCAGTTGGCCAACCGTCATATGATCAACGCCTATGACAATATGGTGAAGAACGGCCTGCACGAAGCGTACCACGACAGAAAACCAGGGTGAAAAAGCATACATTATATAAAGAAAGAGAGGCTGCAAAATGGAAAGAATCAAAATGACTACCCCGCTGGTAGAGATGGACGGGGACGAGATGACCCGTGTTATGTGGCAGATGATCAAGGACGAACTGATCCTGCCCTATGTGGATCTGAAGACGGAATACTATGACCTGGGGCTGGAACACCGGAATGAAACGGACGACCAGGTGACGGTGGACTCCGCCAATGCCACGCTGAAATACGGCGTTGCGGTGAAATGCGCCACCATTACGCCAAACGCGGCCAGAATGACGGAGTACAATCTGAAAGAGATGTGGAAAAGCCCCAACGGCACCATCCGTGCCATATTGGACGGTACCGTGTTCCGCGCCCCCATCCTGATCAATAATATTGTCCCTTACGTGAATAAGTGGAATAAGCCCATTACCATTGCCAGACATGCCTACGGGGACGTGTATAAGAATACCGAGATTAAAGTGCCCGGTCCCGGCAGGGCGGAACTGGTGTTTACCGGGGAGGACGGAAGGGAGATCCGGGAGACCATTCATGAATTCACGGGCCCTGGCATCCTGCAGGGCATTCACAACACGGAAAAGTCCATATCCAGTTTTGCCAGGGCATGTTTTAACTATGCCCTGGACAGCAGGCAGGATTTGTGGTTTGCCACCAAGGATACCATCTCCAAGAAGTACGACCATACTTTCAAGGATATTTTTCAGGAAATCTATGACCAGGAGTATGCGGCGAAATTCAAGGAATTGGGAATCCAGTATTTTTACACCCTGATCGACGATGCGGTGGCAAGGGTGATCCGTTCCGAGGGCGGCTTTATCTGGGCCTGCAAGAACTATGACGGAGATGTGATGTCGGATATGGTGGCCACGGCCTACGGCGATTTGTCCATGATGACCTCGGTGCTGGTATCTCCCAGCGGTGTCTATGAGTACGAGGCGGCCCACGGCACGGTGCAGCAGCATTATTACAAGCATTTGAAAGGGGAGGAGACATCCACCAACGGTATCGCCACCATCTTTGCCTGGACCGGCGCTTTGAGAAAGAGAGGCGAACTGGACCATATTCCCCAGCTTGTAGCTTTCAGCGAAAAGCTGGAGAAAGCCTGTGTCAAGACTGTGGAGGACGGCAAGATGACCCGGTCTCTGGCTTCCATCTCCACCTGTGAGAACCCTGTGGTGCTGAACTGCCTGGACTTTATCAAAGCCATCCGGGAGACCCTGGACGGTCTGCTGTAAATATTGTCCCGATACCCGCTCCGGATGGGAGAATTGCCCGTCTGGAGCATTGTTTTTGGGATTTCCCCCCAATTCATTGACATATATTTAACAGTCAGATATAATAAATACAGTTAGATTTGCACTTTGGAGGATATGATGGAAGAGAAGGAAATATCCCAGGCGGTCATCGGGCGTCTGCCCAGGTATCTGCGGTACCTTGGAGATCTGAAGGATGAGGGCCTGGAAAGGGTTTCCTCCCAGGAACTCAGCGAACGGATGAAGGTGACGGCCTCGCAGATCCGTCAGGATCTGAACAATTTCGGCGGTTTCGGGCAGCAGGGCTATGGGTACAATGTGGAATACCTGTATCAGGAGATCAGCAGGATACTGGGGCTGGATCGGACGCATCGCTTTATCATTATAGGAGCGGGAAATTTGGGGCAGGCGCTGGGCGGTTATCTGAATTTTGAGCGGAGAGGTTTCATTTTCTGCGGAATTTTTGACCAAAACCCTTCTTTGGCGGGCAGGGAGGTCCGGGGAATCCGGGTGCAGCCAATGGAGGAGATGGAACAGTTTATCCGCGACAACGACGTGGACATAGCAGTGCTGGCGATCCCCAAGACCAGCGCGGTGGAGGTGGCCGAACGCCTGGTACAGAACGGTATCAAAGCCATTTGGAATTTTGCCCATGTGGATCTGAATGTTCCGGAAGGGATACAGGTGGAGAGTGTACACCTGTCCGACAGCCTGATGAAACTGTCCTACAATATCAACAGATATCTTCAGGAAAACGGGCATTAGGGACTAGCGAAAGGACGGATGTGTGGTGGGAGACAAGTCAGATATATACGAGCAGGCACTGGCGGGGAAAAGAGTGCCGGTACTGACGCTGGATAACAACTGGTACAAGTTGTTCACGGACCTGGCTGAATTGCCCAGGATACAGGAGAAGGAAAAGCAGCTCAACGAACTGGTGCAGCGTCAGGGCCAGTTGAACGTGGACTCAAAAAACATTAAGAAGCTGAAAAAGAAATTGATGGATGAGATCGTGCCCATGGCCAACGAACTGGGGCAGAAGTACAGTAAATCCCTGGAGAAAAAGCTGGATGACCATAAACGGCTGATTGAGGAGTGCAACGAGAAGCTGGAGGAATATCAGGACGAACTGATGGATCTGCCCCGGCAGATCGAGCAGGTGAATCATGCCCTTATGCTGCTGACCATGAGTTATTGCTATGAGAGCATGCAGGAGAACACCCGGCAGATCGTGGAGATCGCTCAGTGGGTAAAAAACATTCGGATTGAGCTCAAGAAAAATCTGGTCCGCAAACAGGAGATGGAATATCAGAATCGGCAGATTTATTCCTACATGCATGATTTGTTCGGCGCGGAGGTAATTGATCTGTTTGACATGCAGTATGATCCCATGGCCGTCGGACAGAAGAAAGAGGACGGGAGCGGCAACGAGAAAAAATAGGGGGAGAGGGACTGTTGCGTTGTGACGGCCCTCTCGCTTTTTCGTGGCAACGAAAGTCTGCGGACAAAGGATTTCATCTGAGGAGGAAAGGCGTTATGAAATATGTGGTGGATGCCCGGGAGATGAAACATTATGAGGAGACTGTTATGGACATCCTGGGTATGCCGGCTTCTGTGCTGATGGAGCGGGCGGCTCTGGCCGTGGCGGAGGAGATCAGGGGATATGCCGCAGCCAGAAAGCTGCGGGCGGAGGATAAAAGTCTTCTGGTAGTGGCGGGAAGCGGCAATAACGGCGCAGACGGATTGGCCGTGGCTCGGATCCTGTCTCAGGAAGGCTGGCAGGTTACGGTGTATTCGGCAGGCTCCAGGGCACATTGTACCCGGGAATGGGAAAGGCAGTATAAAATTATGGGGTTTTATCCTGTCCGGGTGGTCAGTAACTGGCCCGTTGAGGAATATACTGTATTGGTGGATGCTCTTTTCGGTATAGGACTCTCCCGGCAGATACAGGGGGAGTATGGGGCAGTCATCCGGGAGATAAACCGCAGGGAGGGCTATAAGCTGTCCATTGATGTGCCCAGCGGCATCCACGCGTCCACGGGCAGGGTGATGGGGGAGGCCGTGCGTGCGGATCTGACCGTGACCTTCGGCTGGGCCAAGAAGGGCCTGCTTTTTTACCCCGGGGCTGAGTACGCCGGAAGGCTGGCCGTGAAGGAAATCGGCATCAATCAGACCTGCTTTGAAGCGGCGGGGAATAAGCCTGGCATGTTCTACTATGAAGAGCCGGCGACAGCGCTTTTGCCTCCCAGACGGCCGGACGGGCACAAGGGGAGTTTTGGCAAAGTACTGCTGGCGGCCGGGTTTGAGCAGATGCCGGGGGCGGCGGTGCTGGCGGCCAGGGCGGCGTATCATGCCGGGGCCGGCATGGTAAAGGTAGTATGCCCGGAGGAGAATCGATGCATCCTGCAGACGGCGGTGCCGGAGGTATTGTGGGCCGGGCCGGAGGATTGGCGGCAGGTCTGCGATTGGGCGGATGTGGCCGCCATTGGGCCGGGGCTGGGCAGAAATGCCGTAGGAAAGGGGATTTTGACGGGGCTGCTGGCGGAGAGCCGTTTGCCGCTGGTGCTGGACGCGGACGCGCTGAACCTGATCGCCGGCGACATGAGTCTGCAGATTCTGGCCGCAGGGCAGGGCGAAGCGGGCAGAAGCATGATCCTGACTCCGCACGAGGGGGAATTATCCCGGCTCAGCGGCAAGACCATGGAACAGGTCCGGGAGGACCGGGAGCATGTGTCCAGGGCACTGGCCCGGGATCTTCATTGCATTCTGGTGTGCAAGGGAGCCAGAACCCTGGTGTGCAGGGAACAGGGGGAGATCTGCGTAAACCTTTCAGGGGACAACGGCATGGGGACCGCAGGCAGCGGCGATGTGCTCACCGGTGTTATAGCGGCTCTGCTGGCCCAGGGGGCGGAGGCTTTTGAGGCGGCAAGTGTGGGAGTATATCTGCACGGGCTGGCCGGGGAGCGGGCTGCCCGGCGGTACGGCAGCCATGGCCTGACCGCCGGAAGGCTGGCGGAGGCCGTCGGGGAATATGCGGCACTCCAGGTACTTGAATAGAGAGGAAGAAAAAGTTATGGATAGCAGGGAGTGGGAATACAGCAGGGTATATGCGCAGATTGATCTGGACGCCATAGAGTCCAATTTGGAGCACATCGGTTTGCAGACGGGACCCCGGGCAAAGATTCTGGCCGTGGTAAAATGCGACGGCTACGGCCATGGCAGCGTGCCCATCGCCAGGGCCATAGAGAAAATGGAAGAAGTGGGGGGATTTGCCACCGCCACGGCGGAGGAGGCCATGGAACTGCGGCATGCGGGGATCGGAAAGCCTATTCTGGTGCTGGGTTACACTTTTCCCTATGCCTATGAAGAACTGATCCGCCAGGATGTGCGCATGACCATATTCCGGGAGGACACCCCGGGGCAGCTGGAGGCGGCTGCAAAGCGTGTGGGGAGAAAGGCCTATGTTCATGTGAAGGTGGATACGGGGATGGGAAGGATCGGGATACAGCCCCGGGAAGAAAACCTGGCTTTCCTGGAAAGGATCGCAGCTTCGGAATATATGGAACTGGAGGGAATCTTCACCCATTTCGCCAAGGCGGACGAGGCAGACATGGGATATACGGAGGGGCAGATGGAACGCTTCCGGCAGTTCGTGGACCGGGCGGAGGCACGGCTGGGGATGGGGATCCCTTGTCGTCACGCCTCCAACAGCGCGGGAATCCTGCGAATGAAAGAGGCTCATCTGGATCTGGTGCGGGCGGGGATTATTCTGTACGGCCTGTACCCCTCCGGGGAGATGGCCGGGGAGGCGGACTGGCTGCGACCCGCCCTGTCCCTTCACAGCCATCTGGTCTATGTGAAGGAGGTGGAGCCGGGGCAAAGCATCAGTTACGGGGGCACTTTCATGGCGGAGCGGCGCATGCGGGTGGGAACCGTGCCTGTGGGGTACGGGGACGGCTATCCCAGAAGCCTGTCCGGGAAGGGCAGCGTACTGGTCCGGGGGAAGCGTGTTCCCATACTGGGCAGAGTGTGCATGGACCAGCTGATGGTGGATCTCTCCGATCTGCCCCAGGTATCGGAAGGGGAACCTGTGGTGCTGCTGGGCCGGGACGGCCGGGAGGAGATCACGGCCCAGGAACTGGGAGTGCTGTCAGGGCGGTTTAACTATGAACTGATGTGTGACTTAAGCCCCCGTGTCCCCCGGGTCTACCTTCGGGAAGGGCGTCTGCTGCAGTAAAATCCGGCCCGGGACAAAGTTTTGCCGCATCTGTATACCTTGAGAAGAAATGGAAATACTCAGAGTAAACAATAAATTCGAGAGGTATCAGGGAATGAGAAGAGGAGACATATTTTACGCGGACCTGCGGCCTGTGATAGGCTCGGAACAGGGAGGGATCCGTCCGGTGCTGATCATCCAGAACGATGTGGGCAACCGGCACAGCCCCACAGTGATCTGCGCTGCCATCACCTCCAAGATGAATAAGGCCAAACTGCCCACCCACATTGAACTGAGTGCGCTGGAGTACGACATGGACAAAGATTCCGTGATTCTGCTGGAACAGCTTCGCACGATAGACAAGAAGCGCCTCAAGACAAAAGTCTGCCACCTGGAGGGGGAAATCATGCGGAAAGTCAACAGGGCGCTGATGATCAGTCTGGAACTGGATACATAAAAAGAGACTGTTCCTTGACGAATAGAACTAATGATGGTATGATTAACAACATCTGACAGGACAAAGGAGTGATAGGAAAATGGACGACAGTGGGCCCACTGCCAGTATAATTTTTGTAGTTCTCGTATTGATTGATATGTTTTTCCACGGGTTCGGCGCGGCGGTAGAGCAGCTAAATCCCAAAGAGGTGGAGAAAAAGGCCAGGGAGGAGAAGGACCGACGATCCCAGCGATTGTTGAAGATCCTGGAGGACCCCACCCGGTATGTGAATTCCATGCAGCTGATCATCACCTTGAACAATGTGGTGATCGGAGGTGTGTATCTGGGAATCTGGCTGGGGGTGGTGAAGGATTTTCTGGAAGGTTTCGCGAAGAGGAACCTGGAAGAAATCGTGTCCGTTCCCCTGGCTGTGATCACCGCTGTTTCTGCGGTGGTTACCATGGTGTTTCTGCTGTACATACTGCTTACATTCGGTGTGCTTCTGCCCAAGAAAATTGCCAGGCGCCTGCCGGAACGCTGGGCTTATGCCAGCATCCATGTGGTGTATGTGGTGATGAAGCTGCTGACTCCTTTCACCGGGCTGGTGACGGTGTCCGCCAATCTGGTACTGCGTCTTTTCGGTGCCAGGAATGTGGGTGATGAAGCGGATGTGACCGAGGAAGAGATCATCAATATGGTGAACGAGGGGCATGAGCAGGGCATCATCCAGGCCAGCGAGGCGGAGATGATTTCCAATATCTTTGAGTTCGGAGATAAGGAAGCCCAGGACATCATGACCCATCGAAACAATATCGTGGCGCTGGACGGTTCCATGCTGCTCAAGGACGCTCTGGATTTTCTGGCGGAGGGCAAAAACAGCCGCTATCCGGTGTATGAGGAAAATATGGACCATATCGTGGGTATCCTTTATCTGAAGGACGCCATGCGTTACCATCATACGGAGGATAAGCAGTACTGCAGCATCGGACAGCTCTGTGACCTTCTGCGGGAGCCGGTGTATATCCCCCAGACCAGGAACATTGACGAATTGTTCCGCCAGATGCAGTCGGGCAAGCTGCAGATGGTGATTGTGGTGGATGAGTACGGCCAGACGGCAGGGCTGGTGACCATGGAGGATATTCTGGAAGAGATTGTGGGCAACATTCTGGACGAATACGACGAGGAGGAGGACTTCATCGAGGAGAAAGGGAAGGACGAGTATATCATCGAGGGAAAGACCCCTCTGGAGGATCTGGAAGAGTTATTCCATATTTCTTTCCACGAGGAAGACTTCGAGACGCTGAACGGTTTCCTGATTTCCAGAATGGACAAGATTCCGAGTGAGGACGAGGAGTTTGAGATCTCTGTGGACGGTTATCATTTCAAGGTTCTGTCCGTGGAGAACAAAATGATCCACAGTGTTCTGGTGACAAAGCTGCCGGAGGAGGATAATGAAGAGCAGGGCGGAGAAAAATCCGAAACGGGCGCTGCAGATATGGAGCAGTAAAGCCGGGCAGAGAACAGGGCAGGGCCGTAAAGGGCCGGCTGTGTGACGGAGCGCAATAGACAATAGGAATACTATAGGAATAAGGAGAGAAAATATGTCAGGACATTCTAAATTTGCGAACATTAAGCATAAAAAGGAGAAGAACGACGCGGCAAAGGGTAAGATTTTCACCATTCTGGGACGGGAAATCGCCGTGGCGGTGAAGGAGGGCGGCCCGGATCCCAACAATAATTTCAAGCTGGCCACGGTGATTGCCAAGGCCAAGTCCAACAATATGCCCAACGATACCATTGAGAGGGGAATTAAGAAGGCAGCCGGGGACGTGGGCAATGTAAATTATGAGTACATTACGTATGAAGGCTATGGCCCCAACGGCATTGCCATCATCGTGGACACTCTCACGGACAACAAGAACCGTACCGCCGCCAATGTGAGGAGCGCTTTCACCAAGGGGCAGGGCAATATCGGTACTCCCGGCTGCGTGTCTTTCATGTTTGACAAGAAGGGGCAGATCATCATAGACCGGGAAGAGTGTGACATGGAGTTTGACGATCTGATGATGACGGCTCTGGATGCGGGAGCGGACGATATTGCGGAGGAGGAGGACAGCTTCGAGGTACTCACGGACCCGGATGCGCTGGAGACGGTGCGGCGGGGCCTGGAGGAGGCCGGTATCCCCATGGTAAGCGCGGAAGTCACCATGCTGCCTCAAAATTATGTGACCCTGACGGACGAAACCGCCGTCAAGAATCTCAACAGGATTCTGGATATCCTGGAAGATGACGACGATGTGCAGAATGTGTACCATAACTGGGACGAGTAGAGGAGGACATAGGATGGACAGACTGGTGATCGTAGTTCCATGTTATAACGAGGAGGAGGTGCTGAAGATCGCCTCCGAAGCGTTGCGGGGAGTACTGGATGACCTGGTGGCCAGGGAGAAGGTGGCCCCGGAGAGTTTTATCCTGTTTGTCAACGATGGCAGCCGGGACAGGACCTGGGAACTGATCGAGGAGGAGCACAGGCTGTATCCCGGGCAGATCCGCGGGGTGAAGCTGGCGGGCAATGTGGGACACCAGTTTGCGCTGACGGCTGGACTTCTGACAGCCATGGAGCGCTGCGATGTGACAGTCTCCATCGATGCGGATCTGCAGGACGATGTGACCGTGATTGAGGAGATGATTGATAAGTTCCATGAGGGCAATGACATTGTGTACGGTGTCCGCAGGGAGCGAAAGACGGATACCTTTTTCAAGCGTACCACAGCTCAGGCATTTTATAAGCTGATGGCGCTGATGGGCGTGAAAACCGTATATAACCATGCGGACTTTCGTCTGATGTCCAGACGGGCGGTGGAACATTTTTCCCAGTATAAGGAGACCAACCTCTTTCTTCGGGGCATGATGCCGCTGATCGGCTATCAGACCGACAACGTCTACTATGACAGGAAAGAGCGGGTGGCGGGAGAGTCCAAGTACCCCCTGAAGAAGATGCTGGCACTGGCTTTCAACGGCATTTCTTCGTTCAGCGTGAAGCCCATCAGCATGATAACCGGGCTGGGGCTTTTCATTATCGTCTGCTCCGTTTTCGCGGCGATATATGCACTGATCTCCTATTTTACCGGCAGCGTGGTGCCGGGATGGACGTCTCTGATCCTGTCCATCTGGTTTCTGGGCGGCCTGCAGCTTATGGCTGTGGGCATGGTGGGCCAGTATATCGGCAAGATCTATATGGAGGTGAAGCAGCGCCCCAGATACAATATCGAAAAGATATTGGAGTGAGGGCTTCATGAAGGAGCGGGAGACGTAGGATGAGTTTCAAGAAAAATGCGGTGAGTTATGGAATTTGGGCGCTGTATCTGATGGGAATCGGTGTGGTGCTGTCCTTTATGGGGATGGTGGTGGGGCACCAGGATACGGGTGTGCCCTATATGGCCCTGCTCCTTGTGGCGCTGGCCTTCGGATCTCTTTTTCTGGTTTATTTCCTGGCCAAAAGGCTGGTGGACCGTGTGCAGATCAAGAAGATGACTTCCGACAGGGCTGCCTTGATAGAAGGAGTTTTGGCAGCGGCGCTTCTGGGGGTGGGAACCGTGCTGCGTCTGGTCATGACCGGCGGGGCGGGGGAGGAAGCCGCTTACTATGAAGTCGCCAAAGTGACGGAGGAGGGCATGCAGGCCCAGTTGGTGCAGGGCAGCGTCTATTACTATCTGTGCCTGTTGAACGGCTTATTCCGGGTGGTGGGCAACAAATGGATGGCAGGAATCTATCTGCAGCTTGTTTTGCAGATGCTGGGGATTATCATTGCCTATTTTGCCGTGCGGCGGTTGGCCGGCAGAGGGCCGGCCCTGGTGTCCCTGCTGTTTCTGACATTGGCCCCAGGCTCGGTCAGGGCCGGGGTGACCTATTCTCCCAAGATGTTGTATTTCTGTATATATGCGTTGATCCTGCTGATTATTGCTCAGTATCTGTGGAGGAGCACCCGGCCCGGTGGCCGGACTCTCACCTGGGTCCTGGCGGTGCTTTGCGGCGCGTTGGCGGGATTTGCAGGATATACGGATATTGTGGGCTTTACTTTGGCAATCCCGCTGTGCGGTCTGCCGGTGCTGAAGCGGGAACAAAGGGGCATGCTGCAATGGGTGGCCCAGTTTCTGGCTTCCATGCTGGCCATGGCAGGCGTCTTTTGCCTGCTGGTGCAGTTGGACAGTATTATGAGCGGCTCCACCTTTGGCAGAGTATTGCAGGCCTGGGGGGTCACATATTCGTTAAAAGGGGCGGACTACAGCTTTTTTTTCCAGGAAGGAGGCTATGAAACCTTCCTGTTGCTGGCACTGATGGCACTGGGGATTTTTACCTTTATGCGCAGAAAAAATGAGGAAAGGTTTTCTCCCTGGGTGGTTACGGTGCTGTCTGTGACCCTGATGCGGATGCTGGGCATTCTGACGCCCAATATGAATGGCAGTTACCAGATGTTCTTTGCCATGACGGGGCTGGCCGGGGTGGCGTTCTGCGAATTGTTTGTCCAGGAAGGCCGGGAGGCAGAAGAACCGGGTCTGCCGGAGGCGGTGGTGGAGGACTTGGACCAGGATATGCCGGAGCCTGTGGCTGCCGGACAGAAGGAAGGCCTTTCGGCCGGTGTCTGGCCCCCGGAGCGGCCCGTGGAAAGCTTGCCGGAGCAGCCTGCAAACGCAGTTCCTCAAGCGGGGGAGAGGGAAGAGATGACTGAAAAGAAGCGGGAGGAGCTCAGACAGATACAGCTGATAGAGAATCCTCTGCCGCTGCCGAAAAAGCATGTGAAAAAGGTAATGGATTTCCCCATCCAGCCAGAGGCTTCCCAAATGCATTATGACCTGGAAGTGGATCCCGGTGACAATTTTGATTTCTAATTCGTAAAACAGGGAAGAAAAACCCGAGAATGAAAACCGCATATCTGGTTACGATAAGAGGAGAACCGGGAAGGGTTCTTCTCTTTAAGTTATCCGAAGATTGGGGGATCATTATGAGCGACAAAGACAAACGCATCGGGGAAGAAGAGCATCGGGACGAACGGATCGAAAAAATCGGTCAGGTGACACTTAACCAGAACGCGGACCACAAAAATATCCACCTGTTGTCCATAATAGGTGAGATCGAGGGGCACGACAATCTGTCCGGCAACTCCAAGACTACGAAATACGAACATATCCTGCCTCAGCTGGCGGCCATCGAGGACAGCCAGGAGATCGACGGTGTGCTGGTGATCCTGAACACCATGGGCGGGGATGTGGAGGCAGGGCTGGCCATAGCGGAGATGCTGGCCTCCCTGAGCAAGCCCACCGTGTCCCTGGTGCTGGGGGGCAGTCACTCCATCGGCGTGCCCATCGCCGTCAGCACCAGGTATTCTTTCATCGTGCCCACGGGGACCATGGTGATCCATCCGGTGCGCATGAACGGCACGGTGATCGGCGTGCCCCAGACTTTTGACTATTTCAAGCAGATTCAGGACCGGATCACCGGATTCGTCTGTCATCACTGCGAGATTGGCCAGAAGCGTATGGAAGAACTGATGATGGAGACAGGTATGCTCACCAAGGACGTGGGAACCATACTGGTGGGACAGGAGGCTGTGAAAATGGGCATCATTAACGAGGTGGGGGGGATAGACAGGGCGGTAGCCAAACTTCATGAACTGATGCGGGAGCGGGACGCCGAAAATACCGAGACGGAGGAGAAGGCCGGAGAGGCGGCAAATTAAAGGATGACAATCGGGGCGGGAAATGGTATAATAATGTTTGTTTGTCCAGGGCCGGGTACACAGGCCCTGGCCCCCCGGGGAAAAGGAGTATGGTGAGATGGCAAATTCATCAGGCAGGAGGGCATCTTCAGCGGCAGGCAAGAGAGGCGGCAAAAAGTCGTCCGGCTCCGGCAGGAAGGGCAAAGCCCCTACATATGATTATGAGAAAGAAAATGAACTGTTCCACGAGATTGGCTTGATTATATTTTTCATCTTGATGGTAATTTTGTTTTTATGCAACTTCGGCATTATCGGTCCGGCCGGCGATCTGGTCAGCGGGGTCTTGTTTGGTCTGTTCGGATTAACTTCCTATGCGGTGCCGGTGCTTTTGTTTGTGGCCGTGTCCTTCTGGTATGCCAATTCCGGCAATCCCAACGCGCTGCGTAAGCTGATTGCAGGCGCCGTTCTGTTTCTGATGGTGGGCGTGGTCTGTGAATTGTTTGCCCAAAACAGCCTGTCTCTGGAAAAATATGATATGGCGCGGATTTATGATACAGCCCGGGGGGACAGGACCGGCGGCGGCGTCATCGGCGGCAGCCTGGCCTATCTGCTGCACCATTATCTGGAGACTATAGGGACGGTGTTGGTGGTACTGCTCTGCGGCGCGATCAGTTTCATCCTTATGACGGAAAAGTCTCTGATCAGCGGCATGAAAAACGGCGGTTTTCGGATGCTGGAGCGCACCAGGGAAGATTCCCGGCGCAGGAGAGAGTATGCGAGAGCGCGCAGAGAGGAACAGGAGGAGGAATATCTCAGCCGCCGGGAGCAGCGCCAGGAAGCGGACAGGCTGCGCCGGGAGGAACAGGAGCAGGCCAGGGCCAGACGGGAGGAGGAGCGCCGTCAGAGGGCAATGGAGAAGGAAAGCGGCAGAGCGCAGCGCCGGGAGGAGAAGGAGACGGAAAAGATTCTGCGGATGGACAGAAAGGTGTCCGGCGTGATTCTGGACACGGCCATCACCCGGGAAAGCGAAGAGCGCAGGCGTGACGATATCCATGAGATCATGTGGAATGAGGACGGGGAAGAGTACATACCTTCCGAGGAGGAGGGCGTTATGCCGGAACTGCCGGAGGAAGAGAAGCCTTTGGGCAGCGTTTTTGACTTTGACAATATCCGCATACGCAGTGCGCATCAGTTGACAATTGATGAGGCAGAGGAGGAACCGGAGCAGTTTTATTCTACCCTGGAGCCGGATCCCGTGGCGCCGGTGAACCCTTTCAACAGTCCTATCCGGCAGGAGGATTCTTCGGAGACGGAGAATCCGCCGAGAGCGGAAGAACTGCTTGAGGTAGGCGGCCCTGTACAGGCAGGGGAGACTTTTGAGGGCCAGGACATCCGGGTACACAGGGAGGATGTGGAGGAGCCGTCCGGCCAGCGGGTCAGACCTGCGGCGCGCCTGGAGGAGTCCTCCAGCCGGGAAGGGAGGACCCAGCAGACGCAGGACATGGGGGCGGTGCAGGGGGCTGTTATTCCCAGGAAATATATGTTCCCGCCTGTATCTCTGCTGCAGAAGGGCAAGGGAGGAAATAAGGATACCACCCAGGAACTGAAACAGACGGCCATGCGCCTGCAGCAGACCCTGGAGAATTTTGGGGTCAGGGTCACCATTACCGATATCAGCCAGGGTCCCAGTGTGACCAGATATGAACTGCAGCCGGAACAGGGCGTTAAGGTCAGCAAGATCGTGGGACTTACCGATGATATCAAGCTGAACCTGGCAGCCACGGATATCCGCATCGAGGCGCCCATACCCGGCAAGGCGGCCATCGGCATTGAGGTGCCCAACAAGGAAAACATGGCGGTGGCGCTGCGGGATTTGCTGGAGAGCAAGGAGTTCAAAGATTTTTCCTCCAACCTGGCTTTTGCCGTGGGTAAGGATATCGGAGGACAGACGGTGGTGTCGGACATAGCCAAGATGCCCCATATGCTGATTGCGGGAGCCACCGGTTCCGGCAAGTCTGTGTGTATCAACACTTTGATTATGAGTATCCTGTATAAGGCTCACCCGGAGGAGGTGAAGCTGATTATGGTGGATCCCAAGGTGGTGGAACTCAGCGTATACAACGGTATTCCCCATCTGTTGATCCCGGTGGTGACGGATCCCAAGAAAGCCTCTGCCGCTCTGCATTGGGGGGTGGCGGAGATGACTGACCGCTATAAGAAATTTGCGGATTTCAACGTGCGTGACCTGAAGGGTTACAATAAGAAGGTGGAGGCTATGAGGGAAAGTGATCCCCAGGCCCCTGCCAAGATGCCCCAGATCGTCATTATTGTGGATGAGCTGGCGGATCTGATGATGGTATCCCCGGGGGAAGTGGAGGAGTCCATCTGCCGCCTGGCCCAGCTTGCCAGGGCGGCGGGCATCCACCTGATTATTGCTACCCAGCGGCCCAGTGTGGATGTCATCACCGGCCTGATTAAGGCCAACATGCCCAGCCGGGTGGCCTTCTCCGTGTCCAGCGGCGTGGACTCCCGCACCATCCTGGATATGAACGGCGCGGAAAAGCTGCTGGGCAAGGGGGACATGCTATTTTACCCCCAGGGGTATTCCAAGCCGGCCAGAATACAGGGTGCTTTTGTGTCGGACAAGGAAGTGTCCGACGTGGTGGATTTTTTGAAAAACCAGACCCTGGGCAACACCTATGCCGCGGATGTGGAAGAGCAGCTTAAGAGTATGGGCGGCCCTGGAGGTCCAGGAGGCGGAGACGAGAGAGACGAGTACTTTGAGGAGGCCGGGCGCTTCATCATCGACAAGGATAAGGCTTCCATCGGTATGCTGCAGCGCGCTTTCAAGATTGGCTTCAACCGTGCGGCGCGGATCATGGAACAGCTTCATGACTATGGGGTTGTGGGGGAGGAGGAGGGCACCAAGCCCCGGAAGATCCTGATGAGCACGGAGGAGTTTGAGCAGATGCTGGAGGAAATTGTATAACAAGACTGCCCGGAAATTATGTAGGGTAAAAAGGAGGCGGACCATGAAAACAGACATTCAGATTGCGCAGGAAGCGGTGCTGGAGCCGGTCACACTGGTGGCGGAGCGCGCGGGAATCCCCCAGGAGGAGTTGGAACTGTACGGCAAATATAAGGCCAAGGTTTCCGATGACTATATCCGGCGGCTTCAGGACCGGCCGGAAGGCAAACTGATCCTGGTGACGGCCATCAATCCCACCCCGGCCGGGGAGGGCAAGACCACGGTCACTGTGGGCCTGGGAGAAGCCTTCGGGCAGTTGGGGAAAAAGGCGGTTATCGCTCTGCGGGAGCCTTCTCTGGGGCCGTGTTTCGGCATTAAGGGAGGGGCAGCCGGGGGAGGATATGCCCAGGTGGTGCCCATGGAGGATCTGAACCTTCATTTCACCGGGGATTTTCACGCCATTACCAGCGCCAATAATCTGCTGGCAGCGCTGCTGGACAACCATATCCAGCAGGGCAACGAACTGGGGATCGACACCCGGCAGGTGGTGTGGAAGCGCTGCATGGATATGAACGACCGGGTGCTGCGCAACATTGTGGTGGGCATGGGGGCCAAGATGGACGGCGTGGTCCGGGAGGATCATTTTGTGATCACGGTGGCTTCGGAGATCATGGCCATCCTTTGTCTGGCCACCGATCTGCAGGATCTGAAGGAAAGACTTTCCCGGATCGTAGTGGCCTACAATTATGAGGGGGAACCTGTGACAGCGGGACAGCTTCAGGCTGTGGGAGCCATGGCGGCTCTGCTGAAAGACGCTCTCAAGCCCAATCTGATCCAGACTCTGGAGCATACTCCGGCATTGGTACACGGCGGTCCCTTTGCCAACATCGCCCATGGATGCAATTCCATCATCGCCACCAGGGCAGCCTTGAAAATGGCGGATTACTGCATCACGGAGGCGGGATTCGGTGCGGATCTGGGCGCGGAGAAGTTCTTTGACATCAAATGCCGTCAGGCGCGGCTGGCGCCGGACGCCGTGGTGCTGGTAGCCACCATAAGAGCGCTGAAATATAACGGCGGTGTGCGAAAAGAGCAGCTTTCCCAGGAGAATCTGGAAGCTCTGGAAAGAGGGATTGTCAATCTGGAGAAGCATATCGAAAATCTGCAGAAGTACGGTGTGCCGGTGGTGGTGACGCTGAATGCGTTCACAGCCGACACGGAGGCGGAGACCGCTTTCGTAAAGCATTTCTGTGAGGAAAGAGGCTGTGCTTTCGCACTGGCCAGAGTGTGGGAACAGGGCGGCCCGGGCGGCGTGGAACTGGCGGAAAAGGTTCTGGAGACCTTGGAGCAGAAAGAGAGCCATTTCCGGGTGCTGTATGAGGACAGCCTGCCCTTAAAGGACAAGGTGGTAAAGGTAGCCACGGAAATCTATGGGGCAGGGAAAGTACATTTTGCTCCCGGAGCGGCAAAGCAGTTGCAGCGTCTGGAGGAACTGGGCTATGGGGAACTGCCGGTGTGTATGGCCAAGACCCAGTATTCCCTGTCCGATGACCCGGCTCTGCTGGGCAGGCCGGAGAACTTTGAGATGAATGTACGGGAAGTTTATGTTTCCGCCGGCGCCGGATTTGTGGTGGTGCTGACGGGAGCCGTGGTGACTATGCCCGGGCTGTCCAGGAATCCTGCTGCCTATGGGATCGACGTGGATGAACAGGGGAGGATCACGGGATTATTTTGAGGAAGCCTGGACGGTGGATGCAAAAGCGTGTCGGGAGGATATTTGCGAAAATAAGATGGGAGGATGAAATGACACAGATTATTGACGGGAAGCAAATCAGCGCGGAGATCAAAGACGAGTTGAAGGAGCAGGTGGCGGTTTACAGGGCCCAGGGGAAGGAAATCTGTCTGGCGGTGATACAGGTGGGGGACGATCCCGCCTCCAGCGTTTATGTGCGCAACAAGAAGAAGGCCTGCGAGTATATCGGGATTCGTTCCCTGTCCTATGAACTGCCCTCCCAAACCACGGAGCAGGAGCTGCTTTCTCTGGTGGAGGAACTCAATGCCAGGGCGGATGTGAACGGCATTTTGGTGCAGCTGCCTCTGCCGGGACAGATCAACGAGGAAAAGGTACTCAATGCCATCAGCCCGCTTAAGGATGTGGACGGATTTCATCCCATGAATGTGGGGGCGTTATGTATCGGGAAAAAGGGATTTGTGTCCTGCACCCCCGCCGGGGTAATTCAACTGCTGAAGCGCTCCGGCATTTCCGTCAGCGGGAAGGAATGCGTGGTGGTGGGCCGCAGTAATATTGTGGGCAAGCCCATGGCCCTGCTGCTTTTGCGGGAGAACGGCACCGTGACGGTGGCCCACAGCCGGACCGAGGATTTAAAGGCAGTCACCCGCCGGGCGGATATCCTGGTGGTGGCGGTGGGTAAACCTCTGATGATTACTGCGGACTATGTAAAGGAGGGAGCCGTGGTGGTTGACGTGGGCATTCACCGGGATGACAACAATAAGTTGTGCGGGGATGTGGATTATGGTTCCGTGGCGCCTCACTGCAGTGCCATCACCCCGGTTCCCGGCGGCGTGGGTCCCATGACCATAGCCATGTTGATGAAGAATTGTGTGGACAGCGTTTTGCTTCAGGAACGTTGAGGGGTATTTTGTTGAAAGGGCGGAAGTAAATTCGTATGAATTGTCCGAAATGCGGAGCAGAAATAGAAGAGGGTTCGCTCTATTGCGGGGTCTGCGGGGAAGATATACACATTGTACCCGATTTTGAATCGGAAGTGGAACAGAGCATGCAGGCTACGCTGGAACATATTGCGGAAGAACTGCAAATTTCTGAAACTGCTTTCTCTTCCGGGGAGACGGCCGGGCCGGAGTTCCCTCAAAAAAAGAAGAAGAGTTATCTGGGATGGCTGATCGGGATATTTTTCCTGCTGATTCTGGTTCTGTCCGGCGTGCTGATCGGCGTCTGGCAGCATATGGAGAATTCCGTGGAATACCAGATTGCCAGAGCGGTGGAATGTGTCAGGGCCCAGAACTATGAACAGGCGGTCAGCTATTATATCCGTGCCCGGCAATTAGGCAGCACCGATCCGGAAGTGGGATTTGCCCTGGCGGAATGTTATTATACAATGGATAATGTTGGGGGATATGAGAGCCAGTTGTCGGACCTGATTGAAGGCGGACTGCTGGACCAGAAGCAGCTTGAGAGGGCCTATTCCCAGCTGATTCAGTCCTACAGGGCCAGAAATGATTACCAGACGATTGACAGTCTGCTGAATAACTGTGATAATGAAGTTATCAGAAGCACATATCAGAACTTACAGGCCAAAGCGCCGGAGTTCGGGTTTGAGGAAGGGTATTATCAGGAGATTTTGCCCCTGAAACTCAGTTCCAACACGGCGGGGACTATCTACTATACCATGGACGGCTCGGAGCCGGATGAGAACAGTTCGGTATATACGGCGCCCATCTTCCTGGACAACGGGGAACATACCATCAAGGCCGTGTTTGTAAACCAATATGGTCTGGTCAGCGATGTGGTGACCAAGAACTACCTGATCGAACTGAAGATTCCCGTTGCGCCGGATGTGGTGACGGCCAGCGGCCAGTACAGCAGTCCCACCCTGATCCAGATCAATCGGGAGGAGGATGAAACGGTTTACTATACCACGGACGGCACGGTTCCCACCATAGACTCTGCACGGTATACGGGGCCCATTCCCATGCCCTTGGGCGATTCCGTGTACTCCTTTGCCATCATTGAGGAGGATGGGATCGTGGGCGAGGTTGCGGAGCGTGCTTACAGTCTGCAGTTAAATACGGATATTTCGGTGGATATGGCCACAGTGACTGTCTATAATGAGATGATGCGCACGGGGAGAATCCAGACCCCTGAGGGATTTGCAGGAGAAAGCGGCATATACCAGTATCGGTTCCAATATCCGCTGACAGTTGGCGAGGAGGATTATTATATCTTTGCGGAACTGCATGTGGACGAAAGCGGGGGCAGCATCCGCACAGGCAGTTATTACGCAGTCCATGCATATAACTGTATCTGCTATAAGCTGCTGACGGACGGCGGCAGCTACAGCATAGCGGAAATTCCATGATGGGCCGGACTGCCCATTGCTGTATATGCGGCCTCAGGAGCGGACAGACAGGGCAGCGCCGCCCCACACGGCAGAAGGGAAAATGCGGAACGGGAACAGTATGTTCCGGAATTATAAGTAGGAGGAGAGTATGTACAAGATTGTCAGAGCAGAGGAACTTACCACCAATATCTATCTGATGGAGGTGGAGGCGGAGCGGGTGGCAAAATATTGCCAGCCCGGCCAATTCGTGATTGTCAGGACGGATGCAGAGGGAGAGAGGATTCCCCTGACGGTGTGTGACTATGACAGGGAACGGGGCACGGTGACCATCGTGTTCCAGATTGTGGGCGCGTCCACCCAGATGATGTCCGCTCTGAAAGCAGGGGACAGCTTTCACGATTTCGTGGGGCCTCTGGGCTGTGCGTCTGAGTTTGTTTCCGAGGATATCGAGAGTCTGAAGAACAAGAAACTTCTGTTTGTGGCCGGAGGCGTGGGGGCTGCACCTGTATACCCCCAGGTGAAATGGCTTCATGAGCGTGGTATCGCCGTGGACGTGGTGGTGGGCAGCAAGACCAGAGACCTGCTGATTCTGGAGAAGGAGATGGAGGCCGTGGCAGGTAATCTGTATGTGACCACCGACGACGGTTCTTATGGCAGGAGCGGCATGGTTACCCAGACCGTCAAGGATCTGGTGGCAGAAGGAAAGCAGTATGACTGCTGCGTGGCCATCGGTCCCATGATCATGATGAAGTTTGTCTGCCTGCTTACCAAGGAACTGGGCATCCCCACCATTGTCAGTCTGAACCCTATCATGGTGGACGGCACAGGCATGTGCGGCGCCTGCCGCGTGACAGTGGGCGGCAAAGTGAAGTTCGCCTGTGTGGACGGTCCGGAATTTGACGGACACCAGGTGAATTTTGATGAGGCCATGAGCCGTCAGCAGATCTACAGGACAGAGGAGGGCAGGGCTTTCCTGAAAGCCAGGGAAGGGGCCACCCACCATGGAGGATGCGGCAACTGCAGCGGGTGAAGCGACAGAAGAATGCGGAACTGAAAATAGCATCTGCCGGGAAAGGCATGGGACAGCAGACGGTTGACAAAGCAGTTACATGACGAGCGCCGGTCAGATGTGCCGTGAGGGCGGATGGGGAACTTAAATAGGAGAATAGAGATGGATGTTTTGAAGAAAGTGCCTGTGAGGGAACAGGATGCGCAGGCACGTGGGAAGAATTTTGAAGAAGTATGTCTGGGATACAACAGAGAAGAGGCCATGGAGGAGGCGGCCCGCTGCATTAACTGCAAGAATGCGCAGTGCGTCAAGGGCTGTCCCGTGGCGATCAACATTCCGGGCTTTGTGGAGCAGGTGAAAAACGGAGATATGGAGGGGGCTTACCAGACCATTAGTCAGGCCAGCGCCCTGCCCGCCGTGTGCGGACGGGTGTGTCCCCAGGAGAGCCAGTGTGAGGGCAAATGCATCCGGGGCATCAAGGGAGAGCCAGTATCCATCGGAAAACTGGAGCGCTTTGTGGCAGATTACGCCAGGGAGCAGGGCATAAAGCCGGAGGGAGCCAAGGAGAAAAAGGGGAAAAAAGTGGCTGTGATCGGCTCCGGCCCCGCAGGGCTGACCTGTGCCGGAGATCTGGCCAAGCTGGGGTATGAAGTGACCATCTTCGAGGCATTGCATGAGCCCGGCGGCGTGCTGGTATATGGCATTCCCGAGTTCCGTCTGCCCAAGGAGGCGGTGGTGGCCAGGGAGATTGAGAACGTGAAATCCCTGGGAGTAAAGATAGAGACCAATGTGGTGGTGGGCAAATCCGTTACCATCGACCAGCTTTTGACCGAGGAGGGTTTCTCGGCAGTGTTTATCGGTTCGGGCGCAGGGCTGCCCAAGTTCATGGGCATTCCCGGCGAGAACAGCAACGGCGTGTTTTCCGCCAACGAGTACCTGACCAGAAGCAATCTGATGAAGGCTTTTGACGAAAACAGCAGCACTCCCATTATGCGGGGAAAGAAAGTGGCCGTGGTGGGAGGCGGCAACGTGGCCATGGATGCGGCCCGTACCGCCCTGCGGCTGGGGGCGGAGGTGCATATTGTGTATCGCCGCAGTGAGGAGGAACTGCCTGCCCGTGTGGAGGAAGTACACCACGCAAAGGAAGAGGGCATTATATTTGACCTGCTGACGAACCCCACCGAGATTCTGGCGGATGATAAGGGCTGGGTGACGGGCATGAGGTGCATCCGAATGGAACTGGGTGAGCCTGACGAGTCCGGCAGAAGAAGACCGGTGGAAGTGGCCGGGTCCGAGTTTGTGCTGGAGGTGGATACGGTGATCATGTCTCTGGGGACTTCCCCTAATCCGCTGATTTCTTCCACCACCGAGGGGTTGGAGACCAACAAGTGGAAATGCATTGTGGCGGAAGAAGAGAACGGCAGGACCACCAAGGAGGCTGTGTATGCCGGGGGTGACGCCGTGACGGGGGCTGCTACCGTAATTCTGGCAATGGGGGCCGGAAAGGCGGCAGCGAAAGGGATTGATGAATATCTTTCCAACATGAACTAGTGTATTATGGGCAGAGATAAGCCTGGAGCAAATGGGCAGGGTTGCGAGGAGGAGAGGGTATATGTTGATATGTCCCAAGTGCAGGAATGA
Organism: Lachnospiraceae bacterium; assembly: GCA_011959105.1. Taxonomy (GTDB): domain Bacteria; phylum Bacillota; class Clostridia; order Lachnospirales; family Lachnospiraceae; genus Acetatifactor. Next base: position 54,260 of record BLLU01000179.1, read on the forward strand.
GTACAGAGACGGTATCGCCGTATGTGCGGATTGCGGCTGCCAGCTGGTGACAGAAAAGGAGATTGTGAACAGGGTTCCGCTGATTTTTGGATCTGAGGCAGAGTTGACCCGGCTGAAGGAATATCTGGAGTACAATGGCCTGAAGGATATGGAGATCGTCTATGATGAGAAAGAGGCGGTGCACGAACTTCTGATTGACGAAAAGCACAGGCAGAAGGCTGTTAAGCTGGGATCTGTGTACATGCAGCAGGAACAGGTGCGGCAGGCCGAGGAGGCCGTCAGGATGCAGGAGGAACAGGTCCGGCAGGAAGCGGAGGCGCCTCAGCCCCAGTGGTTTGGGGTGGGGGCAGGGACTGGGGAGGAGCGGAAACCCCAGCCTCAGCCGATGCGCAGATCCTCTCATGGCTATCAGAATAAGTCGGAGCAGGCGGCAGAGAACAGGTCCTCGGCTTGGACGCTGCTGATTGTGGGCGGCCTGGGCCTGATAGCTCTGGGGCTGCTGCTGGCCGGGGTTTTGCCCCTAAAACTGCAGGGAAGCAACCGTTTTATGATCGGTGGTATCATGGGGGCTATGTTTGTGATTTTTATTGTCATGGGTTTTGTTTCCCTGAAAAATTCCAAGCAGTATGCCAGAGAGGCCGATTCCGAGAATTCCCTCAGGAGCACTATGGAGAAGTGGTGCAGGGAGAATCTGGAGGGGGCTAAAGTGGATGCCAGCCTGCAGCTGTCTGCCGCACCCGAGGAAGAGTGGTATTTCCGCCGGGTGGCCCTGATCAAAGCCCTGCTGAACCGTCAGTTTGTGAATTTGGACCAGGAATTTCTGGATCACTTTGTGGACGACATGTATGACACGATCTTCCCGGAGGGATAAGATGCGTTTCTGCATTTGTATAGGATGTCTTAATACCTGGAATCCGGGAGAATTCTTCCGGATTCCAGGTATCATTTTTAGGGGGACCAAGCCATGAAAATCACCATATTGTGTGTAGGGAAGATCAAGGAGAGTTTTTATCGGGAAGCAGTGGGCGAGTATGTCAAGCGGCTGAGCAGATACTGCAGGCTGGAGATTGTGGAAGTGGCTGACGAAAGGACCCCGGATAAAGCGTCTGCGGCGCTGGAAGATCAGATTCGGGAGCGGGAAGCAGACAGACTTTTGGCCCGCCTGGAGGAGGGAGCCTTTGTATGTACTTTGGAGATACAGGGAAAGCGCTATACTTCGGAAGGCTTTGCGGAAGCCATTAACCGGGCGGGACTCAGCGGACAGAGCCATATGGTCTTTGTGATTGGCGGTTCCCTGGGACTTCACGAAAAAGTGAGGAAACGCTCTCAACAGGCTGTCAGTTTTTCCGATATGACTTTTCCCCATCAACTGATGCGGGTAATTTTGTGCGAGCAAATTTACCGGGCGTATCGGATTATCAATGGGGAACCATATCATAAGTGAGGGCGAAAGGCAAGGGACTGTCAGGAAACAGAACAGGAGTACTAACTTCTTTTTACACAAGGAAGAAATTATGTAAGTATCTTCAAAGGTTACGGTACAGGAGAAACAAAAAGGTTTGCGGTTGTTGGCAAACCGGATTAAATTACCAAAAGCAGATACCATTGTAGCCCCAAAAGTTAGAATGGATAATTAAAGATTGCTGTATTATAGAATTTATATACAGAAAGGAGCATTTATGTGTTTGAACAGGATTATATAATAAGGCTGATAAAAGAAATGATACGAGCGATATTGAAGTTGCTTTTTAATATTGATACCGACAATCCTATTGAAGACTTATTGGAGGATAAAGAAAGCCGAGACGCGTTAGAAAAACTATTTGATATGGTTGATAATGGGAACATAAACGAAGCAGAAAATCAGATATATGATATTACATCTGATAACAGTATGGCAAATTTGGAGGTGGCACTGCTGTTTTATTCTTATCTCAATGACAAAGATGATGAATTTTTGCAGAAACATGGTTTTTGCCGAGATGAGATAAAGTCAGGTGTAAAAGAATTGGCATCCCGATATGGACTAATGGGAATGGCAGAAATTTTTTTGTCAGAGATATACGAATAAAAACTGGTGGCAAGCTCAAAATGATTTTTATCCAGGTTATCTGCTGATAAAGAGGGGAATCTATTACTGCAGCCGGATGATTAGAGGCTTACATATTACGCTTGTGGGAACTGGAAAAATAAAGGGACCATCGTATGCCACAGCAATATGGTTCGGGTATAAAAAGGGAATACTTTTGTGGGCAATCAACTGGATAAACTGTTAAGCGACGAAAAATTTTTTAAAGAGGTTGTGGGCAGGGTAAACCGGGAGCATAGAATTTTAAAGGAAAACGCCATAAAGGAACGGGGAGTCCAGGAAAAGAGCCTGGAAAAAATCAAGGTTCGCCAGCAGAGAAACCATGAACTCCACGAAGACAGCAAGATTTCCAGGGAGGAATTAAATCAGCAGCTATGTGAACTTCGTGAAAAGTAGACGGAAACATCCATGGTGATTCTGGAAGAATGGGTGATGAGGCGGTAAAGATATTTCTCAATGCAAAAGGAGCTCTGGATGATGTGAGTGATGAATTAAAGGCGTTCCTTGATTATGTGGCAGGGAAGAAGCCGAAGGATGCCTATGTGGAGAGGTTGGAAGAAGCGGTAAAAGAGGCCAAGCAGAATAGAGAATGGAGGCATGAGTATATGACGTTGTTGATGAGAGACCAGGAGAATGTGAAAATTGGCGAAGAAAAAATGCTTTTGTTAATAGAAAGGCAATATTATGAGATTTTTCGCACTTAGGCATGTTATGGAAAACCATATTATAAGTAAGGGCGATAAGGGCAAGTCATTGTAAAAAAAGGGGGAGGAATAATGAGGTTAGCGACCTATAATATTTGGAATAGCCCGGCGGGAATGCCCCTCCGATTGGCACAGATAGTCAACGAAATTGTGAACCAAAATATGGATATTGTATGTTTACAGGAAGTGGCTGATATCAAAACACAGGATGAGCTTGTGCTGCAATGTAAATATCCGTATTCTTGTTTTTATCCACAGGCAGGGCTTTTGGTTCTGAGCAGGCTGCCAATTGAAGGAAGTCTTGAACTGCCATATGCGTTGGCTGTCAGAGTGACTGAAAACCAGAAAAGCATAATCCTGATTAATGTTCATTTGCCGTGGGACAGCGTTATAAAGCAGGAGAACACAATTGTAGAAATCACTGAAAGGACAAGACAGATACAGACTGATTATATGTTTATTTTAGGAGATTTTAATAATTCAGAGAATTCATCAATCTATCGTTTCTTAAAAAATGAACAGTCCCTTCAGGGATGCGAAGCATATTTTTATGATTTGGCTGAAGCATTTGCCGAGATAACAGGTACAGCAATTTATCCAACTTTGAATTTCAGGGAGAATCCACGGTGGGGAGTATTCCAGAAAAGAAATACCATCGAAGTGAGTCGGAGATTTGATTTTGTTATGTTGAAAAACCCATATCCGGAGGCGTTTCCCACATTAAAGAAATATGGTATATTTGGCAGAGATATTTCCAAGGAAACAGGTCTTGCAGCAAGTGATCATTATGGAGTATGTGTCGAGTTGGAATTCTGAAAGAGAGATTTCGGGGAATATGGGCGGAAGGGATAGAATGAAACAAAACGGGGAGATATTTAGTGTAAAGAGTAGTGGTATTTTGCTATGTATTTTGGTTACGACAGCTAAGGTAATTGATGTTTTGACAAGACGATTCATTGGAAATGTTGTTGATAAAGGAATTGGAAGTGATTTTGGCGTTGAGTTGTTTGTTTGCATTGCAATAATTTGTGCCATAACACTTTTGCTTCAGTATCTTCAACCTTATTCTTGTGCTGGTTATGAAACGAAATACACTTCAGGATTGTTCATTAAAATAATTAATTCTTTTTTGTTATCTAAGCAATGTGAGATAGATGAAAAGAACGTAGGGGAAGTAAGCACATGTTTTTCTTCTGATGTAAATGGAGTATTTCAGTTTGCCAAGAGAAAATATACTATTTTTTTTCCTGATGCAGTCTCTTTTATTGTATGTGTTTTTTTTCTGATGAAAATGCAAAGATCATTAGGTATTATTACTTTATGTGTCGGTTTGGTATCAGGTTTTTGCATGACGAAAATCAGTAAAAGCATGTTTTCTAAGATGAATGATTACCAAAATAAACTGAAAGACATTAATAAATTTACATCAGATGGATTAATTAATGTTGAAATGATTAAAGTGAATTTATTAACTGAAAAACTTGAAGAGCAATACGAACAAGAATTAATGGATTTAAATAATATTAAGAAAAAATTAGCTATAAGACAAGCATTTCTGTCTGCTCCGTCTATGATATTATCTTTTTCAACTTTAATGACAGTTGCATTCTATGGCGGATACTGTGTACTTAGTAATTCTATGAGTATTGGTTCTCTCATGTCTGCAATAATCATGGCTGACTATATTGTTTCGCCGATTATGAGACTGGAGAATACTCTTGTACAATATAGAAGATCTTTAGTTAATCAAGCGAACATTAATAAGATTACTGAAATGAATTTGGAAGAGGAGGAATGTAATTGTTTTTCAAATTCAGAAAGATTTTCGTTTAAGAATGTAAGTTTTTCATATCCCGACAATAGGATGGTATTTAACGATTTGAACTTAAATTTTACAAAGGGGAAAATCAATTATATTATAGGCAAGAACGGGGTGGGGAAAACCACATTTATTAAGTTGCTTAACGGTGTATATGAGACGAATAAAGGAGAAATAAGCTTACCATTTAGCGAATCATCATTGAGCAAAATCAGAAATAGAATATCTGTAATGTCCCAGGAGTCGTTATTATTTGCAGATACAATTAAAAATAATATATTCAAAGAAGGAGATTCTGAGGATAAATTTCAAGAACTGTGTAGGAAGCTAAATTTAGACTCAGAGATTATGAGTTTTGGGAGTGGTTATGAAACAATTCTTCAAGAGAATGGAGATCCTTTATCCGGAGGTCAAAAGAAACGTATTTGTTTTTTACGATGTGTTATGAATGAAGCGGATATATATGTATTTGATGAGCCTACCGCTAATGTGGATAGGTTGAATGCAAATGTTATGATGGATTACATATTTTCACTTTCAAAAAATCATTATGTGATTTTAATCACTCATGATAAAGATTTGTTAGACAAGTATCCGGGATATATCCAGGAGATTAGTGGGGCTTGATTATATGATAAAAGACATTAAGAAATTGTGTATATTTTTTTCATTGTTTCAAACACTATGGTTGCCGTATATAGTTGCAACCTTAGTAGTAGCAAGCAGAAATTTCATCATAACTGTTCTAAATGCGTCTATCAGCAGTAAGGCTGTGGAAATGGTAGAGAATGGAACATTTTATTGGAACGTATTGGTACAAATGGGGATTGGGATTGCTGTATTTGCCATTTACGATTCTGCTGGAATATTTTCGCAAACCACGATCATACATAGAATAGGTGTGACGTTGAGGAAAAAAATGTTTTCTCATGCATTACATGCGAAGGTTGAGAATTTAGATTTGTTTGGAAACAGACAAGAATTAATGTCTCGAATGAATTATGATATAGATGGTGCGATCGGACTTCTTTCATATGGTGTATTGTCACCCATCATGTGTTGTATTTCAGGCATCGGAGCTTCCGTTATTGTATTCAGAGTTGATTGGAAACTATGCATAGCTGTTTATTGTCTGGGAGCAGTTATTTTTTGGTCTCAGTGCAAATTAGCAAAAGCAATTAGAAATCGTGCAAATATAGTGCAGAATAGAAAAACAAATTTATTTTCCTTTTGTATGCAGATATTTAACAATTCCTCACTTATACGTGTATCGAATTTATGTAATTCTTTGACTGATAAACTAAAATTGCAAACAAATCAATATTACAAGGAAAATATGGATAAAGGAAAACTTGATGGAGTATATGGATTCATACAAGGAGTACTTCGTTTGTTCTGTTTCGTAGGTATATTTTGTTACTGTTATTTTGCCTCAAAGATGAGATTGGCGGATATAGTGTATATGATTCAGATTGCACCATTGATTTGTACTATGATTTTATCGATAGCAGATATGTATGCCTATTTTCAAAAATCGATGGTAAATGTAGATCGAGTACTGGAAATATTTGAAATACCATTAGAAAATGAAGATGGAATTAATTTTGAAATCCGACAAGAAAATTTGTTGGCAGCAAAGAATGTTATTTGTAAATATGAAGATTGTAGTGTGAAAATACAAGATTTTTCATTAAATGAAGGCTGCGGGAATATGGTTGCTTTTACAGGACCAAGTGGTTGTGGAAAAACAACTTTATTAAGAAGGTTGTTAAAATTGTATGAATATTCTGCAGGAAATCTCTTGCTGTTTGGCCAGGAAGTCAAAGAATGCAATAATTCCTCTCTGCGTTCACAAATATCATATGTTCCACAAGAAAATATGATATTTCCGGGATCTGTACGACAAAACATACTTTTTGGAAATAGGAATGATCATATTTCTGATGCTCAGATATATGATATTTTTAGCAAAATTGGTGCAAATGATTTTCTTGACTTAGTTGGCTTGGATACATCATTAACAGAAAATGGAACAAATCTTTCCGGAGGTCAAAGACAGATTATTGCTATTGCAAGAGCTATCTTATATGACAAACCCATAATGATTTTAGATGAGGCATTTGCTTCAATAGATATTAAGTATACATCCAGTGTTCTGAATTATCTAGCTCAAAGTGAGAAGTATATAATAATTGTGTCCCACTCAGATAACGTTCTTAAAAAATGCAGTAAGTTTATTGTCATGAATTCAACTGTGCACAAGCAGGAAAGTTTTGAGAGCAAGGGATGAGTATATGAAATGCAGAATTAGAGGCTGCTGAACTTAACCTAAAGTTGTGTTCTGCGTCTGGCACACAACTTTTCGGGTATGGCAGAGAGAGCAATATTCCCTTATAATAAAAGAAACATTCTGCTTCAGGAAAGAAGTCAGACTGGAATAATATGAAGGAGACGAAAATAAATGTTTGATAATGTGAAAGCGGGGAAGCAGATTGCTCTGTTAAGAAAAAAATTAGAATTAACCCAGGAAGATGTTGCCGGGAAACTAAACATCAGCCCCCAGGCGGTAAGTAAATGGGAAAATGGGCATACAATGCCGGAACTGTCCCTGCTGGTGGGTTTGTCAGAATTATTGGGATGTACGATAGATCAGATTTTATATCCTTCGCCCATGCCTGCTGTAAAGGCTAATTTTGAGCATATTCTGCTGCCATATGCGCCTATTGCGGATTTTACAGGCAGAAGTTGGCCGCGCAGCATGTCTCAGCCTGCAATACTTTCGGCTGTCAAACTATTTATGGGCCTTGAGGAACGCAGGGATATGATGAACCGGCAGATAAATGATGACACAGAATATATTCTCCAAGCTGCATTTTCCGGCAACAGCTTTGGTTACTCCTGGGGATTTGATAATATCTGGGAGGGATGTCTTGCGGTATACGGATTGACATGCGAAGTTTTTACCAGCACTGAGTATTCACAGGAAGTATTTATCCAAATGGCAATAGATCATATAAGGGGAGGATATCCCATAGTTGTTATCCCGCATGAATATGAGGAAACGATACTGGCAACCGGATATTCTGATCAGGGCAGAATTTTGAGAGGCATATCTTTTCTGGATGGTGATGATGAAAAAAATTCCATCATGTCTTTTGGGAATCTGAAAAAGTATTCCGAATGGTATGTGAAAGATTGTGACCTGGTTCTGATCAAACCTGGTATGAAAACGGATTCGGTCATTGATAAATGCAGAGAAATCTTGCGAAAAGGTTATACGCTATTGAGCAATAAAACGCATTTATTTGATCAGCCTCTTGTAGGATATGGAGTGGTTATTTATGATAATTGGTGTGAAGAACTCCGAAAGGAGACGAATCAGGATTTGGCGGACATTAGATGTATGTTTCCACATGTGTTCATACACTATGAAGGGAAGCTCAGAATTCGGGAATTCCTTGAACTTTGCACACATCTGATGCATGAGATCGATAAAAGCGCATTCAAAACTGCAATATCAAAATATGATGAAATATTGTCTATCAGTGAAAAATGTATGCATGAAATGCTTCCTAAAACGCCACTGAATGCGGCGGAAGCCAGAATCCAAAGACAGGCCTATATAGCGATTTTGCAAAGGTGCAAGGATTTGGAAGAGGAAGCCTTGGCGGCAATAAGTTCTTATGGGGACAAGGCGGTATAAAGTTTTCTGAATACCACACTGATGAGAGTGAGTCGGCTCAAAATGGGGATGTAAAGGAAGAACTGGCATTGGCTTGTACTATGATTGCCCGGAATCCAATAGTTGTCTTGCATAGAAAATACGGAGAATCAGTTTTTCTGTTTATTGTAATCTGTCGGAACATTGTGTATAATAGAATTGTGAGATGACAAAAGGATTGAGGCCAGATTTATAATATGGGATTTGATGAGTGGGAATAGGGGGGGGAATGAAAATACAAATCAGCGGCAATTTACTTCAACACTATCTGCAAAATGTCTATTTCATAAATGGACACAGCTATGCAGGAAAATCTACAATGGTCAGTATGCTGGCTGAGCGGTATGATATGATCCAATGCGGTGAGAATTACCATGATGTATTTCCCCGAAATAAGCTGTCACGGTGGAAGCAGCCGGGTCTGTGCTATTTTGACACTATGAGCGGCTGGAGGGAATGGCTTAATATGACTCCGGAAGAACATTGGAACTGGACTGATCAGGTTTCTTTGGAATGTATGGAGATAGAGATTCTGGAGTTGGTCAGGCTGGCGGCTTCCGGGAAGAAGGTCATTGTGGATACCAACATTCCGCCGAATGTGCTGCGGGAGATTTCAGCGTATAACCGCGTTGCCATCATGCTCTGTGATCCGCCGGATATTTGTTTCACCCGTTTCTTTGATCGAGAGGACCCGGATAAGAAATTTATGATGGAGCAGATTCAACTCTGCCCGGATCCGGAAGCTACCCTGCAAAATTTTAATTCCTGGGCGCTGTATCATCCGCCGTTGGAGATTGACTGGGCGCATACAGGCTTTTTTACGTACACCCGTTCAGATTTTGAAAATGATACACGGGAAGAAACGCTGTCGGCTTTGGCAAAGCATTTTGGATTGGAAGAAGAAAATAATTTGCAGGTTTGACAAAGGTAGGGTGAGAGATGATCACATATAAAGATCTTGAAGTGCATGCGAAAGCCCTTCTTGAATTCTGCCAGTACCCGGCCGTGAAGTATAAAGTAAAATTTTCTATTTTGAATGTTCCCTATGAGGATGGAGAACTGTCTCTGCTGCGGAAAGATTTTTTGAAAAGCGATATTGTGGAGGAAATGCATCAGACACAGGACGACTATGGCGGCTGGGGGAAATTTCAGTCAAAAGATTATTCTGTCAAATCAATAATTCCTACGTCCGGTGTAGGAATTGAGCGCTGCCTGTATATTGGGCTGACGATCAGGGACCGGGATATCTTGCTTTTGGCGGAGGAATACCTGAGTGATTTGCTTATGGGTACGGGCCGTGAAAAAATCCGGGGGAAAAATGACCGGGATAATCCGTGGTTTAGGGCGAAAGTTTGTAATCTGCTGGAAGCCATAACACCATATTCGCCGTTATGTGACGAAACTTGGCGTCAGTGGTTGTTTATAGCGGGCAGAGCTTATGAAGAGGGAGAATACTCCTATGAGAAGGATAAAGCCGCGCAATATGAAGTTTTTGCCAGCAGGGAGAGCAGGCTGGTGCCCATGCAGAGTGAATTGCTGTTAAAGAGACGAGAGAAAATATCTGCTTCTCTTGAGGAGGCCATGCTGCGGCATTTAGGGAGACATGCCAGTGAAAATGGATATTTCTGGGAGAAAACACCGGACAGGCTTCCTGAAAATTTTGTATATAATAAGACAAGAAGATGGTTTAAGACATTCAATTACATCAATCAATTCAGAGGCTCCGGGTTATATCTTGATGGCGTGGTGGATTGGCTTATGGAAAATGTACGGGAAGATGGGGTATGGGACTGGGGAACCCAGATTAAAGATCCCTGGGGATACTTCGGATATTTTTCCTGCAACCGAAATTACAGATATAATCGGGTGATTGATTGTACGATTGAAATATTGGATTTTTTAAAACATTATATAGACAATAACATATAAAGTACATTCAAGTTCGGATGCCTCATATTATGCAAATGTGCAGATACCGATTTTTATTGCAGAAGCATCAAAGGGCAGGCGGCTTACATTGGGCTATGGCAGGGAAGTGTGGGAAAGCGGAAATGCAGGCGAAAAATATTTAACCAAGGGCATATGTATTGCGGGAAGCAGCTTCAGAAAGGGAGAACTGAGGATGGAGCAGAAAGTAAACAGAATAGATTTTCGTTTGGGTAGGTTTGGGAAACTGGCACCGCTTTTGGCTGCGGCGGCTATGATTCTTTGGGCGGCATTCAGCCAGTCTAATGTGAACGGATATGTGCTGGCCTTTTTCGCGGCGTTGGTTACAGGGGTTCTCTTTGCGAAGGACGAAAAGGCATATGGGGAAGCGCTGGTCTATGGTTTGAGCAAGCCCATTTTCGGGGTGATCGTAATGGCGGTGATACTGGCGGCAGTCTCGGGTAAGCTGATTTCGGCCAGCGGGGCGGTACAGACCATTGCGGCATATGTGGTTGCGGCAGGTTTTACAGGAAAACTGTTTGTAGCGGCCTCCTTTCTGATTACCTGTCTGCTGGCATTTGCAACGGGAACCTCGGTGGGCACCTATTTTGTCGTGATTCCCATTTTGTTTCCGGTGGGCGTGATGGCGGGCGCGGCGCCGGAATTTATGATTGGCGCCATTGTGTCGGGCGCGGCGTTCGGCGATAATCTGGGGCCGATCTCGGATACCACCATTGCTTCCTCTGCCACACAGCATGCGGATCTGGGAACCGTGGTAAAGACCAGGATGCGATATAGTCTGCCGGCAGCGGCGGGAGCCCTGGTTCTGTTCCTGCTGTGTTCCAAAACCACAGACAGCGGTGCGGGAACCCCGGCGGCGGCCGGTACGGTTAATCCCACCAGCCTGGTCATGCTGGCGGTGCCGGCGGTAATCATTGTCCTGTGCCTGATGAGAAAACATCTGATCACTGCTCTGTCCTGGGGCATTCTGGCGGGAATCGCCGCCGGATTGCTTTTTGGCATATATACGGTGGACGAACTGGTTTCTTTTCCCGGCGGCTTCTCCGTGTCCGGGACCATTATAGAGGCAATTACGGGAACAGCGGGCACCGTGGCCATGCTGATTGCGGTGTTTGCCCTCTTAGGAGTGGTGGAACGCAGCGGTCTTTTTGAGGATGTGGGGAATATTCTGGCCCGTTTCGCAAAGAGTGAACGCAGCACGGAGACAGCCATTGTGCTGTCCGCCGGGATGCTCAGCATGGTGACGGGGGTTATTTCCGTAGCGATCGTGGCGCTTGGCGATCTGGTAAATGAGATTGGGGAAAAAGCGGGTGTAAATCGGTATCGCCGTGCCAATCTGCTGGACTGTACAGGCTGCGTGTTCTGTTTTCTGACCCCATGGACAGTACATTGTGTGATTCCGGCGCAGCAGTCCGCTCAGTTTGGGGAGGGATTTGCGGTGGCGCCTGCGGCTATTCCTTTTGTGAATTTTTACTCCCTTTGTATGTTGGTGATGTTGGCGGCAGCGGTGATTACAGGATATGGCAGAAAGCAGTAAGGCTTTGCCCCAAGCCACCACTACGACGTATATGCCGAGATGGATTTTTAAAAGTTCTTGAATTTGTCCGTGTTTGATAGTATGATTTGATAGAAAAGTATTTTGGCTGCTTTGAGAAAAAATTATAGGAGGAGGGAATCTATTATGATTACCTGGAAAAATCTGGACACCGTTTCCGCGTATCAGGAACTGCAAAAGGTGGCGCCTGTCAATCTGACAGAGGCAATGGCCGGGGAGAACGGCGCGGACCGCGTAAGGAAATACAGCGTTCCCATGGCGGCGGGACTGGCGTTTCATTATGCCGCAAGGCAGGTGGACGACAAGATTCTGGAAGTCCTTGGAAAACTGGCGGAAGAGACGCAGCTTGCGGAGAAATTCGAAGCGCTCTACAATGGTGAGGTGATCAATACCGGAGAGAAACGCATGGTGCTCCATCATATGACCCGGGGACAGCTGGGCGAAGCTGTGGTAGCCGACGGTGTGGATAAGCGGGACTTTTATATGGAGCAGCAGCGAAAGATTGCGGAGCTGGCCAATAAGGTACACAGCGGCGAGATTACAAATGCTGCGGGAGAGAAATTTACCACCGTGGTACAGATCGGCATCGGCGGCAGTGATTTAGGTCCCCGGGCCATGTATCTGGCTTTGGAAAACTGGGCCAGGGTGAATAACACATTTAAGATGGAAGCCAGATTCATCAGCAATGTGGATCCCGACGACGCAGCGGCAGTACTGAATACCATAGATGTGGCCCACTCCCTTTTTGTACTGGTATCCAAATCCGGAACCACCTTAGAGACCCTGACCAACGAATCTTTTGTAAAAGACGCTTTGAAAAACGCGGGTCTGGATGCTTCCAAACATATGATTGCCGTTACCAGCGAGACCTCGCCTCTGGCAAAGAGCGACGACTATCTGGCGGCATTCTTTATGGATGACTATATCGGCGGCCGGTTTTCCTCCACCTCCGGTGTGGGCGGTGCGGTATTGTCTCTGGCGTTTGGCCCGGAGGTATTTGCCCAGTTCCTGGAGGGTGCGGCAGAGGAGGACAGGCTGGCACAGAACAGGGATGTATTGGCAAATCCCGCCATGTTGGACGCCCTGATCGGCGTTTACGAGCGCAATGTGCTGGGCTATCAGAATACGGCTGTATTGCCCTATTCTCAGGCGCTTAGCCGCTTTCCCGCGCATTTACAGCAGCTTGACATGGAATCCAACGGAAAGTCGGTAAACCGCTTTGGCGAGCCTGTATCCTATTCCACCGGCCCTGTGATTTTCGGCGAGCCGGGTACCAACGGACAGCACTCTTTCTATCAGTTACTGCATCAGGGCACGGATATTGTGCCTCTGCAGTTTGTGGGCTTTAAGAACAGCCAGATGGGCAGGGATGTGGTGATCCAGGACAGCACCAGCCAACAGAAATTATGCGCCAATGTGGCAGCGCAGATCGTGGCATTTGCCTGCGGCAAGGCCGATGAGGACCGCAACAGGAATTTTGAGGGCGGACGGCCTTCCAGCATCATTATCGGCGAGCAGTTGACGCCCCGGGCGCTGGGTGCCCTTTTATCCCACTTTGAGAATAAGGTGATGTATCAGGGCTTTGTATGGAATATCAACAGCTTTGACCAGGAGGGGGTACAGCTTGGCAAGGTACTGGCCAAGAAAGTGCTCGCTCACGATACCGACGGCGCATTGAAAGCGTACAGTGATCTGCTGAATATTTAGCTTCTTCATTCTATTGAATCTACAGGCAGATTATATGCGGAATGAGGAGGAAAAACATATGTATGAATTTAAAGAGGAGTTTCTTACAGGGATCGAGGAGATCGACCGGGAACACAGAAGGCTCTTTGAGATCGCGGGTGAATTGTATGATCTGAAATGTGAGGAGTTCATCCCGGACAAGTATGACAATATCCGCCATATCCTGGAGGAACTGAGAGATTATACCCTTACCCATTTTGAACACGAGGAAGCGTATATGAAGTCCATCGGCTACAGGAAGATGTTCACGCAGGTAAGCCAGCATAATGCTCTGAAAGAGACCATCAGCGGCTGGGACCTGGACGCCATCGACGAGGATCAGGACGAGGCCATAGAGGAGATGCTGCGTCTGGTGACGGACTGGCTGGTGAACCATATTCTGAACGAGGACAAGAGAATCGGAGAACAATAGCATTCATCTTTCCGAGGATGTGGAGACAGCCTTTGGGGGAGGCTGGCGGTATGGCGGCATAGAAAGCGGATACGTATTTCTGGAACAGTACGGCGTCTCATAGGTTCTGGGCGCCGACAGGGAAGAGAAATTGGACAGGGAGGATGCCATATGGATGTGAATGCTTATGTGCACGAAAGTCTGGAAAAACTGCGGAAGCTGGGAATTGACGCCCTGGCGGCGGAAAAGGAAGTGGCGGGCAGCATTGTATTCCAGCCGGAAGAGACGCTGGAGGCCATGGAGGAAGAACAGATTCTGGGGATGCTTCTAAGCAATATAGGAGCCGGATTTTACCAGGGGACGGAGCAGGCAGCCAGGGAAATATATACCTTTGACATGGAGGTATCGGATATCCTGCGGATGTATACGGCTTTTCTGGAAGGGGTCTCCCGGATCGCCAAGGGAGAACTGGCGTTTACGGATGTGGAGGAGGACGTGCCGGAGGACGTACTGGAGTCCGGGCGGGGAAGCCGGACGGTGCGTTTCCGATGCAACGGAAAGGCTTATGAGTATCAGGCCAGGCTTGATTATGACTGGTTTGACGTGGGAATACTTGCTTTTATGAACCGGGTGATCGGGGAGCAGAATCTGGGAAGCCGTCTGTACGTCACCAGCGATGGTTATCAGGAATGTGTGGTGCTTTACCGAACGGAGGAGTGGGTCCAACATTTCCGGGAACTGTTCGGGGTGGAACTGGGACAGCCCGGCCATAGATAGAAGGAGATAAAGGTAAGGAGGGGCGGTTGATCCGCCCCTCCTGTTGACTGTACTAATTTTCCGCTCCCGCCATGAGCAGTTTCTCCACAATATCGTTGTAGCCGCCTTCGGTGGCATAGTACAGGGCGGTGTGCTCCGCCGCGTCCACATAAGTTACGTTGGCCCCCTTGTCCAGAAGGGTACCCACAATATAATTGTTTCCATGCCGGGCAGCAATGATCAAAGCGGTTTCTCCGTCTTCGTTTCGCTCGTCAATTTTCGCGGCATGGGCCAGCAGGTTTTTTATGATATGTTCGTTTTCATTTTCCGCCGCCGCATGCAGGGGGGAGTTGCCGTTGCAGCCGCTGATATTGGCGTCGGCTCCTGCTTCCAGCAGCAGATCGGCGATCAAAAGATTATCCTCCAGAACAGCCATGTACAGCGGTGTCATTTTCTCATCGTTGCGGGCGTTGATATCCATGCCTCCCTTGGCCAGCATGGCTTTTACCACCTCTCCCTGCCCGTTGTGACAGGCCTGGTGCAGCGGCGTGTTGCCGTAGGAGTCGGTATTGCCCGAACCTTCCGCGGAAAGGCTGTCCACCAGCTGGATCAGGCCCAGCGCATTGGCATAGTCCAGGGCGGTGTGATTCTGGTTGTCCATAACGGAAGAGTCGGCTCCCAATTCCATCAGGTATTTAGCCGCCTCTGCCTTTCTTGCTTCCACGGCGTAGATCAGGGCGGTTTTGCCCTGCTTATCTGTGGCGTTGAGGTCGGCTCCCGCCTCCGACAACAGCTGAATAATCTCTTTGTTGCCGGACTGGACAGCCATGTGAAGCGGTGTGATGCTGGTGTTGGAGATCTGGTTTACATCGGCGTCTTTGGCCAGCAGGAGTTTCACAATATCCCGGTAGCCCTTTTTGCATACATAGTGGAGGGGGGAGAAGCCCATCTCGTCCACTGCGTTGACATTGATGTTGTCCTTTTTCAGAAATGCCGTCACGACGCCTTTTTGCCCGTTCTGGCATGCCGTCAATAATAGTTTGTCCATTTTGTCCTCTTTTCCGCACCGCGTTTTTTGCGGATGCTTGTCAAGAGTATTATATAACGGATTCCTCTGTACCGCAATATCTTCTCTGTTCGGATGGGGATGAAATGATAAAAACCGGAGGCGGGGCTAATTATTTACATGTGTAATCCGATATATAATTTATACGGAAAATTTGAAGGGGAAAGCGGAGAAGCAAACCCCTGTAAAGGCAGGTGAAGATTATGGGAATCGGCATAGGACCGGGGTCTGGAGGGGCATTCGGCAAAGCAGAGCGGGAAGTGATTAAAAGTGGCAATACTGTAACCACCAGAACCATCCTGCGGCGGGCGGACGGAACCTGTATGGGCACCATATCCGTGACCAAACCGGCCAGGAAAAAGACCAGGCGGCTGAACTACAATTTCAAGGAGATTTCGGCCATGATCCTTCGGACCAAAACCTCCGGCAGCGCCCGGCAGGTGGCGGCCCGGGCCCGGGGCAAGGTGGCCCTTCTCAAACAGCGTTTGAAATGCGGGGAATATGATGACAAGGAACTGGAGAGCGCCATTATCCATGCAGAGAAGATGGAACGGGTTGCCAGGAAAAGGATGCGTCATTTACAGGAGGAGGAGATGGCCAAGCGGGGCGGGCCATGTTTTGGGGAACTGGAAGAAGAATGCAAAGAGCCTGCGCCGCAGCAGGAGGAGGAAAGTGAGGAGCCGGAACTTGACAGCAGGCAGCAGGAGGCTGTGCTGCGGGAGAGGCAGCAGGAACTGCAGCGGGAAATGCAGCGCATGATGCAGGAATTGATGGAGGAGACCCAGCGGGAGATGGCAGAACTCTCGGACATGGAGGAATTGTCCGATGCGCTGAGGGAAAAATCATCGAACCTGGACCCCGTGGATTTGAATAATCTGAAGAGAAAGCATCGCCTGGAGGAACAGCGGGAGATTATGGAAGCGGACATGGCTTATCTGAAAGCGCTCTTTAACAAACTGGCGCAGGAAAAACAGCAGGCTTCCGGAAGCACCGGTTACGAAAGTTCCGGCAATGAGAGGGGCGGGGGGTATGAGAGCGGTGTATCTCTGGAACTGGGGGGCATGGAGATGCCTGTGGATCCTGCCCAGGCCCCGGCGATGCCGGAGGGAGGCAGCATAGACGCCACAGTGTGATGGCGCCATGCCTGCCGGGGATTTCCAGTGGACGGAGGGCGGAAATTACGGACCTATAGTTTGATCTGGGACAATACTTCTCTGCCCACGTAGAGTGTGTTGTCCCTTCGGGTGTCACTGGCCCATTTTACCAGAGTAAGTTTATCTCCCAGGATCTCCAGGCAGGTGATACAGCGGGGATGGACGCAGCTGCCCGTGTTGAAATAGGGGGCTTCAATGCTGAGCCTGGGACGGTGGGTGTGGCCGGTGATCAGGATGTGCCCCGTCTTTTGCGCGTAGTCCGTGAGGCGCTGCTCCACTTTATCTTTGTGGGTGTAGTTCTTGGCCGCGCTGGTGGGGTCCAGCACGCCGAAATGCTCCAGGGGCTGCCAGAAATACCGCACCAAAAAACGGGCCAGGCGCCAGAAGGTGGAGTTCAGCGGGTCGGCCTGGTGGCCATGGGTCAGGTAGAGACGCTGTCCCTGTCCGCATTGTCCCTGCCCGCGCTGCTCGAGAATAAGTCCCTCGTAGAAAGTAAGTCCCGGAAAGAGGGGCTGGTGGCACTGGGAATCCGTAGAGAAAAAGGTATTGCAGACCTGGTCGGAATAACCAGGTCTCTTTTTCTCCATGTCGTGATTCCCATACAACAGATAGAGCCGTCCCTGCCGGTAAAACAGGGAGAGGAGCCAGAACACATTGTTGTGAATCTCGATGATCTGGCTCATGCGCCTGTTCTCCCACAATTCATCCCCGTCCCCCAGTTCGATATAGGTGTAGCCCTGGGCGTAATAATGCTTCAAGGCCGTAAAATACAGGTTCTGATTTTTCAGAAAATTGTCGCCCCAGGTGCCATTGCCCCGATGACAGTCGCTGATGAGCACATAGCGGCTGCAGGGGCCCAGCGGCAGTATGGGGGCTTTCTGAAAAGCACGGGAGAGGCGGGATGAGTAACTCATGTTGTAGGATTCCTTTCATAAAAATAATTGTTCCGCAGTGTTTTGTTTATTTCCTGCACTTCCCCGGAATTGGCTTTCTCAGCATGCGGCGCAGGGCGAAAGGAAGCAGTTCATATAGAAGCAGAATTCGATCCAGCGTGCAGTCAAAGGGACGGGTGACGCGGCGGTAAAGTTTGCAGAAAAAGCGGTTGCAAAATTGCGCCCAGCGAATCCGCAGCCTGCGAAAACAGGAAATGCGTTCGGGGCAGATGGGAGACTGGGGACAGCCGCAGCTATAGCGGATGTGCACCTGCGCGCCGTGACAGCAGCAGGAAAACCGCAGGGACTTGTTCTCCATGGAAATGCGGTCAAGGGCCTCCAGGAACTGATGCTGCATCTCCTGACAGGGGAAACCGATGGTTACTTCCATGGATAATTGTTCGGGTTTGGTGAACATGCCCACCAGGAAGGCAGTGAGCCACCAGGTGGTGTGGGACATGGACGCCAGCAGCCGCTCCCCACGGAACAGGTTAAAGGAAACGGGCAGCCTTTCGCTGTCGTCTACGGCCTGGAAATGGGCGGAGGCGTACTCATCCGGTTCCAGCAGGCCGTCGGCATGGTAAATGCCCACCTCAGCGCCTGTGTTGATACCGTATTGGCCCTTCCAGAGTTCGATGAGCCAGGTTCTGCCGCAGTGATTGAAATAGATCGGCAGCGCGTCAAACACCATGTGGAAGTGCAGCGCCGCTTTGTCAAAAAGCGCCGTGTAGCCTGCCCGGCGCTGCCATGCGTCATTGCGGGTGGACACCAGATCCTGATCGCAGACATAATAGTATCCGAAAGGCTCCAGGATGCCGTTCAGAAGTTCCTGCTTTTCACAACAGGACATACAGCATACCCTCTTGACGGCTCTGCGTCTGCGCCAGAAGCAAAGCCCCATGCACAGCACGATCAGCAGTAGAAAACCGATGAAAAAATACATAATTGGAAACTTCCTGTCATTTTTCTTGGTATATTGTATGATCCGGGGATAAAATGTGTGCAGAAAAAGCCGTATATCCGGTTCCCGGGACCGCGCGGGGAGTATTGTCTGATTGCTTCTTGTCCTGTGATTAAAAATATGCTAGTATACTATACAGAGCCACAGCCTTGAGGGGTAGTGGCTCTGTGCCGCGCAGGGAAAAAAGGAGCGCGGGAAAAAGCACAGGAGACGGAGGCAGGGATGGCAGCGAAGAAAGTATATGCGGTTCGCAGGGGAAAGGTCACAGGGATACTGGAAAGCTGGGATGCCTGCAAGGAGGCGGTGGACGGTTATCCGGGAGCGGAGTACAAAGGATTTAAGACGCTGGAGGAAGCCAGAGCCTATATCGGGGATTGCGGCAGGAAAGCATCCCTCCAACGGGAGAAACGCCCTGGGGGGATGGGAGATCCAGGCGGCGGTCTGGTGGCCTATGTGGACGGCAGCTATGATCATTCCCTTCGAAGATATGCCTTTGGCTGCGTATTTATCCTGCCGGACGATACGGTCTATGTGGATAACGGCAGCGGGAATAACCCGGACACTGCCAGTCTGCGCAATGTGTCAGGAGAGATGTTGGGAGCCATGTTTGCCGTGAGATGGGCCATCAAAAACGGTTTCTCACGGATTGAACTGCGCTATGACTATGAGGGAATTGAAAAGTGGGTGACGGGCGCATGGAAGAGCAAGACGGAACTGACCCAAAAGTACGCGGCAGCCATGCGGCGGTGGATGGAGAGCATTCAGATGCGTTTTACCAAGGTGGAAGCCCATACCAATGTGTATTACAATGAATTGGCCGACCGGCTTGCCAAGGATGGGCTGAGGGAGAGAGAGAACATTCCCGAGGTTTGGCTGATGCAGGAGATGGACCCCTGGGCGTCTGGCATTCCCATGCAGGGGGAGGAAGGAGCGGACGCGGCGTTTTCGGATATGGAGTAATGCGGATTGTAAGCAAAGCCTTGGGGTGTGCGGAGAGGAGGCAGGCTTGGGAAACCATTCAGAAACGAATGCAGCGGTAAGGCTGAACAAATTTCTGGCGGATCACGGCGTTTGTTCCCGGCGGGAGGCAGACCGGCTGATAGAACAGGGGCGGGTTGCGGTAAACGGACAGACTGCCCGGCCCGGCTGCAAAGTCATGGAGCGGGACAGCATTGCGGTGAACGGGAAACTGCTGCAGGGCAGACCGGAAAAAGTGGTGCTGGCATTTTATAAGCCGGTGGGCGTGACCTGTACGGAACGGGACAGACATGCGGAGAAGATTCTCAACGACTATGTAAACTATCCCGTGCGGGTCACATATGCGGGCCGTCTGGATAAGGATTCGGAGGGCCTGCTGCTGCTGACCAATGACGGCGATCTGATCGAGGCGGTTATGCGGGGAGCTCACAGGCATGAAAAGGAATACACCGTTAAAGTGAACCAGGAAATAACACCGCAGTTTCTGGAGCAAATGGCGGCGGGCATATATTTGCGGGAGTTAAAGCAGACCACCAGACCCTGTGAGATTCGGCAGACTGGCAAATATACCTTTCAGATCATCCTGACCCAGGGTCTGAACCGTCAGATTCGGCGAATGTGTCAGGCCTGCGGATATGAAGTGCGGCAGCTGAAACGCATCCGGATCATGCAGATCGGGCTGGAACATCTGATTCCGGGACAATACCGGGAAGTGCAGGGGCGGGAACTGGAACAGCTTTATCGGGATGCGGGACTGACAGGCCCCGGGTCATAAGACCGTGAAGGCGGCGAAAGCGGTCAAATAGCAAGGTCGGGAGGCAATGGGGCGGAGAAGGGATAGAAAGGAAATATATCATGGCAGCGGAAAAATCAGATCGAATCAAGGAATTGACAGAACTTTTAAGCAGGGCTTCCAAAGCCTACTATGCCCAGGATCAGGAGATCATGAGCAATTACGAGTACGATAGGCTTTATGATGAACTGGAGCAGTTGGAGCGGGAAACAGGGATCATATTGGCGGGAAGCCCCACACAGCATGTGGGGTATGAGGCGGTGGACGAACTTCCCAAGGAGGCTCACGAGGCCCCCATGCTTTCCCTGGACAAGACCAAAGACCGGGAGGAACTGCGTTCCTGGCTGCAGGGCCAGCCTGCAATATTGAGCTGGAAGCTGGACGGATTGACCATTGTGCTTACTTATCGTGACGGAAAACTTGCAAAAGCCGTAACCCGGGGCAACGGCGAAGTGGGGGAGGTCATTACAGGCAATGCCAGGACTTTTGTGAATCTGCCACTCAATATAGGATTTCAGGGGGAACTGGTGCTGCGGGGGGAGGCGGTGATCAGTTACCAGGATTTTGAGGAGATCAACAGCCGGATTCAGGAGGCGGATGCCCGGTACAAGAATCCCCGGAACCTGTGCAGCGGTTCCGTGCGCCAGCTGAACAGTGAGATCACCGCCCAGAGGCGGGTACGGTTTGTGGCATTCAATCTGGTGCGGGCGGAAGGCGCGGATTTCGGCAATTCCAGGGAAGCCCAGTTTGCCTTTCTGGAGGAGCAGGGCTTTGAGGTGGTGCAGAGGGTGAAAGTGACGGAGGACAATATTCTGGAGGCCGTGGAGGATTTTGCCCGCCGGGTGGAGAACTATGAGATTCCTTCGGACGGCCTGGTGCTTACTTTTGAGGATATCGCCTACGGACAGTCCCTGGGCCGGACGGCCAAATTTCCCCGGCATTCCATCGCTTTTAAGTGGGCGGACGAATTGCGGGAGACAACGCTGCGGGAGATTGAGTGGAGCCCCAGCCGGACAGGGCTGATCAATCCGGTGGCCATCTTTGAGCCGGTGGAACTGGAGGGGACCACGGTGAGCCGGGCCTCGGTGCATAATATCAGCATCCTGCGGGGGCTGAAGCTGGGGATCGGGGATCGGATCACGGTCTACAAGGCCAATATGATTATCCCCCAGATCGCGGAGAATCTGACGGGCAGCGACAATGTGGAGATCCCGGAGATTTGCCCTGTCTGCGGGGGCAGGACGGAGATCCGCCAGGTGGCGGACGCTCAGAGCCTGTACTGCGTCAACGAGGACTGCGATGCCAAGAAGATCAAGGCTTTTACTCTCTTTGTCAGCCGGGACGCCATGAACATCGAAGGATTGTCCGAGGCCACTCTGGAAAAGTTTCTGAGCAGTGGTTTTTTGCATGAGTTTGCGGATCTGTATCATTTGGACCGTCATCAGGAGGAGATCACCTCCATGGAGGGATTCGGGGAGAAATCCTGCCAGAATCTGCTGGGCAGTATCGAGAAATCCCGGGAGGCCACCCTGCCCCAGGTGATCTATGCCCTGGGCATCGCCAATATTGGGGTGGCCAATGCCAAGATGCTGTGCAGACATTTTGATTATGATCTGGAACAGATGCTGCAGGCGGATGTGGAGGAACTGAGCGCCATTGAAGGAGTGGGAGAGGTGATTGCCACCGCCTTTGTGGAGTATATCCAGGGGGAGGAGAATGTACGGCGGCTTCGGAATCTGATGAAGGAACTGCGCATCCAGGCAGTACAGACGGCGGCAGAACAGAATCTGGCGGGAAAGGGCTTCTGCGTTACGGGAAGCCTGAACCATTTCGGAAGCCGCAGTGAACTGAAGGATCTGATTGAACAGCGGGGCGGCAAGGTTACGGGCAGTGTGACCTCCAGAACGGAGTGCCTGGTGAACAATGACATTGCTTCCAATTCATCCAAAAACAAAAAGGCCAAGGAATTGGGCATCCCCATCTTGACGGAAGAGGAGTTTATGGCAAAATATTTATAGAGGAAAAAGACAGGCAGGAGAAGAGAAGGTTTCGGGAAGGAAACATGGAGAGGAGTGCAGTTTATGCCGATTAAGACACAGAGCGATCTCCCGGCAAAGGAGATCCTGGAAAATGAAAATATATTTGTGATGGACGAGAACCGGGCCATGCATCAGGATATCCGTCCCCTGCAGGTCATGATCCTGAATATCATGCCCGTGAAACAGGATACGGAACTACAGCTTTTGCGGGCCCTGTCCAACACACCCCTGCAGGTGGATGTGACTTTTCTGAATGTGAAGAGCCATATTTCCATCAATACCCCGGCCAATCATCTGAATAAATTTTATACCTCGCTGGACGAGGTGCGGGAGAAGAAGTTCGACGGTCTGATTATCACAGGAGCCCCGGTGGAGGATATCACCTTTGAGGAGGTGGACTACTGGGAGGAAATCTGTGAGATCATGGACTGGGCCGAGAGCCATGTGACTTCCACGCTGCACATCTGCTGGGGGTCCCAGGCGGGGCTCTATCATTATTACGGCATCAATAAGCGCAAACTTTCGGAGAAACTTTTCGGGGTGTATGCCCACCGGGTTTCCAATCGGAAGATTCCGTTGGTGAGGGGCTTTGACGATATTTTTCTGGCTCCCCACAGCCGCCACACCGAGACTCCGGCGGCGGCCATCCACGCCTGCCCGGAACTGACAGTGCTGGCGGAGAGCCAGGAGGCGGGTGTTTTCCTGGCCATTGCCCAGGGCGGAAAAAAGATCTTTGTCAACGGTCACCCGGAATACGACCGCTACACCCTGAACAATGAGTACCGCCGGGATCTGGACAAGGGTCTGCCCATTCATGTGCCCTATAATTATTATCCGGAGGATGACCCCGGCCAACGCCCTCTGCTGCAGTGGCGGTCCCACAGCAACAACCTGTACAGCAACTGGTTGAACTATTATGTGTATCAGGTGACGCCCTACGACCTGTAAGGGATCCCTGTAAATTTCTTTATAGGAGAACACCGACATGCAGATTTTTATATCGCATTCCTCCAGGGACGCCTCCATAGCCGTACAGATCTGTGAACGGCTGGAAAAAAGCGGCCTGAATTGCTTTATTGCGCCCAGGGACATCCGTCCGGGAAAAGAATATGCGGAGGAGATCGTCAAGGGTATCGACAATTCGGCGGGCATGGTACTGCTGATGTCACAGAACGCCAATGGTTCGCCTCATGTATTGCGGGAGGTGGAACATGCGGTGAGCAGTGGTACGCCCATCCTGGTGTATAAAATCCAGGAGGTGGCGCTGTCCAAATCCATGGAATATTTTCTGATGACTCATCAGTGGGTCAGCGCAAAGCCTCGGGAGGACTATGCCGATATAGTGGCCTTCGCCCGGGATTTGGCGAAGGAGGAGAAGGAAGAGGCAGATGCAAAGCAGGGGGCGGGTGTCCTTACCGGCGCCAGAACCGGTGCAGGCAAGGGCTCCGGGGGTGCTGTCAGACGGAAGGCCGGGATTATAGGGGCAGCCGCCGTCCTGCTGGCAATGGGCTTGATGGTCTGCTTTGCCATGGGTAAGTGTGGGGGCATGGGGCTTAAACCGAAGCCGGTATCCCTCCAGGTGGGGGAGACCGTGTTGTTTGGAAGTTATCTGGACCAGGACATTGCGTGGCGGGTACTGCGGATTTCCGAGGATGAAACCCAGGCGGTTCTTGTCGCTTCCCATATTTTAACCATGAAGGCCTATGACGCGGCGGAGAGCGGCCGTTATAATTACGACGGCGATCAGAATTACTGGACAGCGGCCTCCCGGGCGGATACGGACCCGTTGCTTCAGGCATGGGTGCGGGGCAACAGCGATTGGAGCGCTTCCAATCTGAGAACATGGCTGAATGCGGATACGGAGGTGGTTGTCTATTCCGGCCAGCCGCCGGCGGCAGCGGCCATGGCGGAAAAGAAAAACGGTTATCAGACGGAAGCGGGATTCCTCTATGGGTTCACCCGGAAGGAAAAGGACGCGATTGTGGAGACGGAACTTGTGACAAAGGGCAACGCGCTGTCGGAGGCGGACAGTGTGACCACCATTGACAGGGTGTGGCTGTTATCGCTGGAGGAACTTACCTGGTTTGACCAGGCGGGTATCAGCAAATTTGCTTCGCCCACGGAGGAGGCAGTCCGGCAGGACCAGAGTCTCTGGTACAGTTTGGATTATGATGCCTACGGAGTGGAATATTTTTGCTGGTGGCTCCGGGAACCGGTGCCGGATACGGCAAGCCTTTGTTATCTTGTGAATAACGGTTATGGGGAAAAGGTGATCCGGCAGGAAAACGTGGGATTGGAAGGATTTGGGGTGCGGCCGGCCCTGACGGTGGATTTGCGCCGGGTCACATTCCGTGGCGGTGAGAATCCGTAATATTTTGTAATCCATTGCGAAAGGGGAATATAAACAGCAGAAATCTCCCAAACTATTCTGCAAAATCATTTCCCGGAGAAATACATGAAACGGGAAATTCCGGTGAGGAGGAATCGAAATGTGTACAGCGGCAACCTATCAGACAAAAGATTTCTACTTTGGACGTACTTTGGATTACGACTTTTCTTACGGTGAGGAGGTAGTCATAACCCCCCGGCATTTTCCGCTGGTTTTCCGCTTTCAGGATCCCATGGAAAGCCATTTTGCCATGATCGGCACGGCCCATGTGGAGGAGGGCTGCCCCTTGTATTATGAGGCGGTCAATGAGAAGGGGCTGGGGATGGCGGGCCTGAATTTCGTAGGGAATGCGGTTTTTGGCAAAGAACGGCCGGACCGGGAGAATGTGGCTACCTTTGAGTTTATCCCCTGGATTTTGGGTCAGTGCGCCACGCTCAGGGAAGCCAGGGAATTGCTGGGCAGACTTAATCTGACGGACACGGCTTTCCGGGAGCAGCTTCCTCCGGCCCAGCTTCACTGGATCATAGCCGACCGCAGCGGAGCGGTTACGGTGGAGTCCGTGCAGGAGGGCCTCTGGGTTTATGATAATCCGGTGGGGGTGCTGACCAATAATCCTCCTTTTGACCGGCAGATGTTCCAACTTAACAACTATATGCATTTATCGGCAAAGGAGCCCGAAAACCGTTTTTCGCCCAAACTGGATCTGCGGGGTTATGGACGGGGCATGGGCGCCTTGGGGCTTCCCGGGGATCTGTCCTCCCAGTCCCGCTTTGTCAGGGCTTCCTTTGTGAAGATGAATTCCGTTTCCGGTGACAGCGAGGCGGAGAGCGTCAGCCAGTTTTTTCATATTCTTGGCTCGGTGGACCAGCAGCGGGGCTGCTGCGAGGTGGAGGAAGGGAAATACGAAATCACGATTTACACTTGCTGCTGCAATGCGGACAGGGGGATATATTACTATACCACCTACGACAATCATCAGATTACGGCGGTGGACATGAACCTGGAGGATCTGGACGGGGCGGAACCCATTCGGTATCCCCTGCTTCGGGAACAGCGGATTCATGTGCAGAACCGGCGGCTGACCGAAAAATAGAACCGGCAGTTGAAATGCACGACTCCTTATCCTTTGACTTGGGAGAATTTCTCCTGTATGCTTATTTAGAGATCCAATACGTATAAAATAAGTAAACAGACAGGAGAGCCAGCCGGGCGGCGGGCGGAGAGGAGTCGGTATGGGATACAGCAGGAATTACATGGGAAAGAGGATTTGTTCGCTTCGGGCAGCCAGGGGAATGACCCAGGAGCAGCTTGCGGATATGTTGTGTGTGACTCCGGCGGCAGTTTCCAAGTGGGAGAGAAATCTCGCGGTTCCCAGTGTGGAGATGCTCTGGGTGTTGGCGGATTATTTTGACTGCACCATAGACGAGCTGGTGGGACGCAGACAGGAACAGCTTGAGCGGATGGGAATTTATGACGAGGACCGGCTCCGGCTGGTGGGCATAGCCGGCGATCTGCAGAGATGCGGCGAGATCAGCAGGCAGCAGGGACTTCTGGCCCTGGAACAGGCGGCGGCCGGTTTTCAGGGGGACAGTGTGTTTTTGCCCTTTGCCATACGATTTACTCTGGGGTCCCTTATAAGAAAGATGGATGTGGGCAGGGTGATGACCCTGCTGAATAATTATGCAGGGACTTTGTCCGGAGAACAGACAGAGGGGCCCATGGTGGTGGCCGCTCTGGAGTCCATTGTATCGGGAGAGTCTCCGGAACTGCTGAAGGAGATTCTTGCGTCCTATATAGGCATGGAATATTGGGAGAAGGTATTGGGGAATGTACCCGGGGAGCGCAGGCGGGAGGAGATCCTGGAGCGGTATCGGAACAAGCAGCTTTATTCCGGGGCCACAGACCTTTTGGAAGGGTTTGAGGAATTGGGGGATTTTGAGATACAGATTATTTTGCGCAATCTGGACAATGATGTCTTTACGGCGGCCATGTGCGGCGCTTCCGGGGAAGTGGTGGTCAAATTTATGGCCAATCTCTCAGACCGGGTTCTGGCCTTTATCGGCGAAGATATGGACGGATGGGAGGGGACGGAGGAGGAAATTCTGGAAGCCCAGAGGAAAGTTGTTGAAATCAGAAGGCGGTGCTGTGGATAAAAAAGGAGTCTGCGGATGAAGAAGGACCTGATGTCAAAGCTGGCCAAAAGCCTGAAAATTGCTCTGGCGGCTTTGCTGGCGGCCGCCCTGGCAGGGGGGCTTGGACTGCAATATGCCACTACGGCGGGCATTATCACCATACTCAGCATACAGGGTACCAAGCTGGAGACTTTTCAGACTGCGGGTAAGAGGGCCCTGGCCTTTCTCTGCGCCCTGGTGCTGGCCTGGGCCTGTTTTGAGACGATGGGGTATAATCTAGGGGCCTTTGGGGCCTTTCTGTTTTTCTTTGTCCTGCTCTGTCTGCTGATGGGCTGGCAGGAGGCCATCGCCATGGATTCCGTGTTGGTAAGTCATTTTCTGGGGCAGGGGGCCTTCTTTTCCCTGCTGGGCAATGAGATGCTGCTCTTTGCGGTGGGCACAGGGTTCGGAATCCTGGTGAATCTTCATCTGCGGAGCCGCCGGGAGCGGTTTACGCTGGCTTCCGATCTGGTGGACGGGCAGATCAAGGAGATTCTGGGGGATATGGCCCGCTGTCTGACCCAGGACCAAATAGGAGAATCCTCCTGTCACGGGGCGCCTTCGGGAGCGGAAAGCTGCTTTGACACATTGCGGGAGGCGCTGCGGCAGGCGGAGAACTGCGCCGTGGCTAATTATGGCAACGCCCCTTTTTCCAGGGATACCTATGAACTGGACTATGTGCGGATGCGGCAGCAACAGTCGGTGGTGCTGCAGGCGGTCTATGACAATATCCGGGGCATCAGCTACTTGCCCAAACAAGCGGGGCAGGTGGCCGGGCTGCTCGAACAGATCCGACAGGAATATCACCGCCATAACAATGTGGAAGGACTTCTGGAGCAGCTTCGGGGGCTGCTGGGGGATATGCAGACCCAAGCCCTGCCCCGGAGCCGGGAGGAGTTTGAGGCCCGGGCAGTGCTTTTCTATACCCTCAAGCAGCTGGAGGAATTGCTGGAGATTAAGAAGGGTTTTATCCAAGCGAGGCAGCAGGCACATAGCCCGGCCCGGGAAGCGGACAAGGGGAAGGAAATTCTTTAGTACGGAAGGGGGCGAGAGTGCCATATGAAGCGGAACTACAGGTTTATCATAATGTACGACGGCAGCAGGTACTACGGATGGCAGCGACTGCCGGAGCATGACACGATTCAGGGCAAGCTGGAAGCGGTACTGGAACGGCTGTGCGGCGAACCGGTGGAGGTCATCGGTGCGGGACGCACGGACGCGGGCGTCCATGCCTGGCGGATGGCGGCCAATGCGGTGTTGGAGACGGTTCTTGGCCCGGAGGAGATTCGGGAGTATCTCAATCGTTATCTGCCGGAGGATATCGCGGTCCGGGAAGTGAAGGAGGCGGGACCGCGTTTTCATGCCCGGTATAATGCCACGGGCAAAAGCTATTGTTATACCTGCTTTGACGGCCCGGTAAGGCCGGTCTTTGACCGCAAATATGTGTATGCGCTGGAAGAGTCCCCGGATCTGGAAGCCATGCGGGAGGCGGCCCTGCTGCTGAAAGGGGAGCACGATTTCCGCAATTTCTGCATGAATCCCCGGATGAAGAAATCCACGGTGCGGGTGGTGGACCGGATCTACATAGAGCGGGAGGGGGATTATATTCGCTTCACCTTTCACGGCACGGGATTTTTGCAGAATATGGTGCGGATTATGGTGGGAACATTGCTGGAGGTGGGATGGGGACATATGAGTTTGGCCCGAGTGGAGGAGGTATTGCATTCCCGGGAGCGCCAAAAGGCAGGTCCCACGGCCCCGGCCCAGGGATTGTGCCTGCTGCAGGTGGACTATGAATGAGGAAACGGGAATAAGCACAGGCGGAAAGGGGAGTTCGGGAAAGGAGGAAGGGATGCTGCAGGATTTTACGAAAGAATATCAGCGCAAGCTGCGCACGCCCCAGGAGGCGGTGGCAGTGGTAAAAAGCGGGGATTGGGTGGACTATACCAGCTGCCTAGGCAAGCCGGTGCTGCTGGACCAGGCCCTGGCGGGGCGCAGGGAAGAACTGCGGGATGTGAAGATCCGGGGCAATCTGATCGACGGCCCTATCCATGTGGCGGAGTGCGACCAGAGCCAGGAGCATTTTACCTATCACAGTTGGCATTGTTCCTCCTATGAGCGAAAGCTGTGCGACCGGGGGCTGTGCTATTATATTCCCATGGTGTTTCATAACAATGCGGCCTATTATGAATTTTTCCTGGATGTGAATGTGGTCATGGTCAGCGTGTCGCCCATGGACAGACACGGGTATTTTAACTTTTCCGTAAACACCGGGGTGGCAGCCCCCATCGCCCGGATGGCAGATACGGTTATCGTGGAGGTCAATGAGCATATGCCCAAGATTCATGGGGGATATGACGAGTGTATCCACATCTCGGAGGTGGATTATATCGTGGAAGGTCCCCATGTCCCCTTCGAGAGCAGCAAGCCTTTCCTGCCCCGGGAAGTAGACCGGCAGATTGCGGGACATATCATTCCTTATATTGTGGACGGAGCCACCCTGCAGCTGGGGATCGGAAGCATGCCCAATGCTCTGGGGGAATTGATCGCCCGGTCTGACTTAAAAGACCTGGGGATGCATACGGAGTTGTGCTCCGACGCGTATTTGAGCATGTACCGGGCGGGCAAGCTGACCAACCGGAAGAAGAGCATTGACAGGGGCAAGGGAGTCTTTGGCTGTGCTCTGGGATCTGTGGAGTTGTATGAATGGCTGGACGACAACCATGGGGTGGCGGCCTATCCGCTGGAGTATGTGAACCGTCCCAGCGTGATTGCCCAGATCGACAACATGGTGTCCATCAACAGCTGCGTAGCGGTGGACCTATACGGCCAGGTGGCGGCGGAGAGTGCCGGAGCCAGGCAGATCAGCGGCACGGGGGGACAACTGGACTTTTTGATCGGTGCTTCCGCCTCCCGGGGCGGCAAGGCTTTTATCTGCATGAGTTCGGTACATACGGATCGTTATGGGGAGAAGCACTCCCGGATCAAGCCTCAGTTTGACGGGGATATCGTCACCTCTCCCCGCAGCCAGGTGTATTTCCTGGCCACGGAGTACGGCGTTATCAATCTGGAGGGGCGTTCCACCTGGGAGCGGGCGGAGGCGCTGATCTCCATCGCCCACCCGGATTTTCGGGAGATGCTGGTCCGGGAAGCGGAGAAGAAAAAAATCTGGAGACGTTCTAACAGGAGGGGATAAACATTTTTTCATTGAACTGACAGCAGAACTGTGATAATATGGAACTATATGAATGGACAGGAGGATGAAACTGCTATGTCCGATAGGAACAGACAATATGCGGCAGTGGGGGTTTTTGTACTGATATTCGGAGGTTTGTTGGCGCTGGCCACCGTTTTTGACTTGCAGGTGAGTTTTCTTCTGGCGGAACCCGGTCTGGTTCCCGGCAGATATTTTTCCACCAGTTTTCCCTGCAATCTGGTGGAGGTGGCGGCCATGGCGCCGATCTGGGGATTTGCCACATTCGCGGCCTGCATACTGGTGGTCTATCTGCATCAGAGGGGAGGCGCGGCGCGGCTGCTGGAACTGGTTTTTTTCGGCCTGTCCGTTTTTGCGGGCAGTTCCTTTCTGCGGGATATGATGAAATACCTGTTCCAGATTCAGGGGAAAGAGCATTTGTTAAAGCAGTTGTGGTTTAATTTGTCCATGGCGGCTTTCGGTCTGCTGGCGACGGTGTTGATCCTGGCGCTGTCCGGGAGATGGATCCGGGAGCATATGAGGCAGATGCTGCCGTTTGCCCTGGCTATTATCTGTTCCTGCTGCTGCTTCCTGTTCGTGGAACTGATCAAGAATCCTGTGGGAAGGATGCGTTTTCGGGCCATGCATTTTGTGGAGGATTTTTCCTATTATACCCCCTGGTATCAGATCAGTGACGCCAGGGAGCGGCTGGGAGGTCTGGGACTTGACCGGGATTACTTCAAATCTTTTCCTTCCGGGCATACCTTTTCGGGTTCCATGGCCTATCTGGTGCTTTTGCTGCCGGATCTGTTTGAGAATCTGCAGACCAGGAAATGGAAGTTCCTGTCCTATTTGGTCCCTGTCTCTTATACGGGGGTGGTGGCCTTCTTCCGCATAGCCGCCGGTGCTCACTTTTTCAGCGATGTGCTGGTGGGAGGTACCATGGGATTTGTGGCGGTACAATTTTTCCGCTGGCTTTTCCTGCATCGGCTCAGGGGAAGGTTTAAACGATAGTATACAATTTTCTGCAAAAAAATATTTATTTTTTAGGATATCGGTGTTATACTAATTTTCGAGAAGGAAAAAAGTACTCATAACGGGGATACGAGGGGCTGATTAGAATGACGGGTTTGATAAACTTAATGGAAGAAACGGTACTGAACAAAATTGACCAGCTGCTGCCGGGCACGGATTACTGCAAATGTGAACATTGCCGGATGGATATGGCCGCCTATGCTCTGAACCGGCTCCCGGCGCAATATGTGCAGTCCATGAAGGGGAAAGTGCTGTATCGGTTCGCATCCAATCAGGTGGAGAAGGATATCGAAGTCACGGTGGCCGTGAGTAAGGCCATTCAGGTAGTGGGACAATCTCCCCATAAGAATATGAAAAACCTGGAGCAGAGCGGTGCGCTCACATAAGCCGGTGGGGATCGGCAGTTATCGAGAGGAGGAGAGTTGTGGAAAAAACCATGCGTATGACTTCCGCCGAGGCGGCAAAGCTGCTGCGGAAGCTGCAGGAGGAGCTTGACAATGTGCTGTTGATGGAGGAGCAGAGCAGGGAGTTTTCGGCCTCTCTGGGGGAAGACTTGGAATCCGTGCGGCCTGCTTACGATTATGAGGAGGTGCAGAGGCGGATCGGAGGACTGGAGGAGCGGATCCGCCGGGTCAAACATGCCATCAGTGCCTTCAATCTGGTCCAGGAGGTGCCGGGCTTTGAGGGCATGACCATAGACCAGATGCTGGTATATATCCCACAGCTTAACCGCCGCAAGGCCAAGCTGGCCCTGATGCGGCAGCGCCTGCCCAAACAGCGGGAGCGGGTAGCCTATGGCGGAGGAAGCCAGATCATAGACTACAGCTACGCCAATTATGATATGGAGGCGGTGAAGGCGGATTACGAGAAAGCGGCGGAGGAATTGTCCCAGGCCCAGACGGCGCTGGACCTGGTCAATACCACTGCGCAGCTTGAGATTGTTTTATAGTCCGGATATTCCGGCCGTTCTGGTTCCCTTCGGGGTCTCTTAAGAGCATGTCATGGTTTAAAGTTAAGGTCATCCGTTATTGTTTGTTATCCGTTATAAGTGAGAGTTTATGGTTTGGGTGAGCATGATAATGGCGCAGGCGGCGAAAACCTGCGGCAGGCGTCCAGGAGGGCGTCTGCTGCGCGGCTGAGGTATCCGGTTACAGGCGGCGGGAAAGGCTGTTGCGGAAAGGGGGAATCCCCTGGAAGCGGCAGCCTTTTTTTTGTGGCAACATACCCGGAGAAAACGGCAGCTTACTGCCGGATCTCTTGTATGCGGCGAAAGATTTGGTAAAATATATACCATGATGACAGAGGAGGTGAAATATTGCGGGTCAGGATAGAGATTGAAGACGGACGGGAAGAGGTGGATATCATCGTTAAATGCGGGGGAAAGTCAGCCTATATAGACAGGCTGGCAGCGGCCATGTATATGGTTGACCGGCAGATTATGGTGTCCCGGGACGGAGAGGTGCTGCCGCTGGATCTGGGGAAGGTGCTGTACATGGAGTCGGTGGACGGAAGATGCTTTGTCTATACCCGGGGCGAAGTTTATGAGACCGGGCACAGGCTGTATGAACTGGAGCAGCAGCTGGGGCAATACCTGTTCTCACGGATCAACAAATCAGCCATCGTCAATCTGGAAAAAATCCAGTCCATCCGGACTTATGTGAACCGGCGGCTGCTGCTCACCATGGAAAACGGGGAGCAGCTTATAGCCTCCCGGCAGTATGCGGAAAATATCAAAGGATTGCTGGGAATCAATGGAAGGGGGCAGTAATGGAAGAGAGAAAGCATTTATTGGCGTATGTGGAGCAGGTTTTCATGGTTTTTGGCATCAGCATTGTGGCGCTTTCCGCCATCTGCGTCGTGGCAGGGGAGGAGGCCCGGGAGATTTCCACCATGTTCGCGCTGGGAGCGGAGGGCATTCCCTTAAGCACCCTGGGGCAGTATCTGCTGTCCTCCGTGTGCATCACGGCGCTGCGCTTTGTTTTCTTTACGGACGCGCTGATCAGGAGATGGACATTGGCGGCCAGGACTGCGGGCATGCTGGTGGCGGTCACTGTGTTTACCGGGGGACTGGCATATCTGTTCGGCTGGTTTCCGGTGAACGAAGCCATATGCTGGGTGGCCTTTCTGGTCAGCTTTGGGGTCTGCTTTATAACCGCCGCCGTGTTTTCCGCGAAAAAGGAGCGGGCAGAGAATCGTCAGTTGGAAAACGCGCTGCGGCGGATGAAAGAGAAACAGGGATGCAGGGCAGAGGAAAACTGCGGAAAGAATTGAAAGGGAGGTCAATATGACGGCATTGATACAGGCGGAACATATCACCCATTCCTTTGGGGAGAAGATTATTCTGGAGGATATTTCCTTCACGGTGGAACAGGGGGAAGTGATCGGTCTTTTGGGCCCTTCCGGGGCGGGGAAGACAACGCTGGTGAATATTCTTACGGGGCAGCTTAAGGCCAGGGAGGGAAATGTGAGGATTCGGACAGAGGGCGACGGCAGCAGGGACCCCGCAGGCATAACGGACAGCGCCCGCCCCGTGAAGGCGGGGAAGAAGCAGCTGGTGACCGGTGTTATGATGGACAGTTTGGGGCTGTATGAAAGATTGTCGGTGTGGGATAATCTGCGGATTTTCGCGGATATTTACCGGGTGCCTGTGTCTAGGATCGAGAAGCTGCTGGATCGGACGCAGCTGCGTTCGGCCAGGAACAAAACGGTGAACAGACTGTCCAAGGGCATGAGAGGACGGGTGAATCTGTGCAGGGCGCTTTTGAAGGAGGCGGACATTCTGTACCTGGATGAACCCACTTCCGGCCTGGATCCTTCCACCATATGGAAGATACATCAGCTGATCGGAGAGGAGAAGCAGTCCGGGACCACGGTTTTCCTCACCACCCATAATATGCATGAGGCACAGGCCCTGTGCGACAGAATCATGCTTCTGCATGAGGGGAAAATCGTGGAGCAGGGAGTACCCAGGGATATCTGTGCCAGGCATGATTCCAGGCGGGAAATAGAGGTGACTTTGCAGAATGGGGAGCGGCACAGTATCCCCAACGCCAGGGAAAGCCAGGGCATCCTGAGCGAGTGGATCCGGGAGGAGAAAGTGCGGTCCATACATTCCTCCGAGCCGGATCTGGAGAAAGTATTTTTGGAGATCACGGGAAGGAGGCTGAGTGACTGATGAAAAATATCGTGACCATATTTCGAAAGCAGCTGAAAGAGACCATGCGCAATAAGGAGGTGCTGATCCAGTTTCTGATGTTCCCGGTCCTGGCTGTATTCATGACCAAATCCATACAGATCGAGGGGATGCCTCCCAATTTCTTTGTCCAGCTTTTTTCCACCATGTATGTGGGTATGGCGCCGCTGGTCAGCATGGAGGCCATTCTTTCCGAAGAGAAGGAGAAGAATACCCTGCGTGTGCTGCTGATGGCCGATGTGACTCCCTGGCAGTATCTGGCAGGCGTGGGCGGGTATGTATTCCTTTTCTGTATGCTGGGGGCGGGGGTATTCTGCCTGCTGGGCGGCTACGGATCTGGAGAGGCGGTGCTGTTCCTGGCTGTCCTGGGGGCGGGCATACTGGTTTCCATGCTGCTGGGGGCGGCCATCGGCGCAGGGAGCAGCAGTCAGATGGCCGCAAACTCGGTGGGGGTTCCCCTAATGCTGCTTCTTTCTTTTCTTCCCATGCTCTCCCTGTTCAATTCCCATATCTCCAAGGTGACGGGCTTGGTCTACACAGAGCAGATCCGGCGCATGCTGACGGCCCTGGGAGAGGGGGAGGCAATCGGTGAGGGGCTTCTGGTCATAGGAGGCAGCTTTCTTCTGTTCGGCGGCTTTTTTGTGTGGCAGTATCATGGTTCCCTGGCCCGGGACAAATACCTGTCTCACAATGGCTGAGGCTGACAAATGCCCTTATACAATGGGTATACAAAGGAGGGAATTTGGTATATAATTAGATCTGGATATCGGGGAAATTTTTCCAAAGCTGGGATATCCGGGGGATGAAATGGCAAATTTTGTGATAGCTGCGCAGATCATAGGGATAATCGTGATACTGGTGGCCTTAAGGCTGCTGGTCTCCGGGGGCGGTTCCCGGGAGCATGTGCTCATGGGGTATTTTCTGGGCGGCTCGCTGATACAGAATGTGGGATATCTGCTGGAACTGACGGCTCCCACCAAGGAAGTGGCGGTTATGGCGCTGCGGGTGGAGAATCTGGGTTCAGTGTTCGTACCCCTTTGCTACTGTATTTTTATCTTTGGATATTGTTTTGAAAAAGTGCCGGCGCTGCCCATGAAGCTGTTGGCAGTGCTGGACACCCTGATTCTGCCGGTGATGTTCTGGTCCGACAGGCATACGCTGATATACCGGCGCATGGACTGGCTGGAGACGCCCCATGGGCAGCATTATCTGAGCCTGGAATACGGGCCTTTGTACCTGCCTGTGATGATCGTGCGCATTTTTATTCCCTATGTTCTCACCATTTACGCGCTGACCCATACGGTGCTGGTTCGCAGCAGCCACAGGGAGCGGAAGCAATGTCTGTCCTTTCTTCTGGTTTCCTTCCTGCCGGTGGTGGCGCTGGTGGTCTATATGGCCAAGCTGACCAATGTGTATGACCTGACTCCCCTGGTGCTGGGACTCACGCTGTCCCTGGTGGTGATTCTGGTATGGAGCAGAAGAAATTATGACTTCCATAAGTTAGCCGCCGACGCGGTATTGGACGGCATCAGCGACGGTGTGATAGCCCTGGACGCGCGCAGACGCCTGGTCAGCTATAACCAGGCCGCGGCGGATATCTTCGTACAGCTCAGGGGACGCAGGCCCGGGGAGAGCGTGGGAGATGTGGAGGAACTGCGGGAGGATCTGCTGGAGGAAGACGCGCCCAGGCAGTTCAGCATCGGGGAGCGTTTCTATGAGAGCCATGCCAGACGCATCATGGACAGCAACGGAATCCTCCAGGGGTATGCGCTATTGCTGCTGGATATGACGGACACTCATGACTATATAGGACAGATCACCCGGATGCAGGCCCAGGCGGAGGCGGCCAACGAAGCCAAGAGCGCGTTTCTGGCCAATATGTCCCATGAGATTCGCACGCCCATGAACGCCATTGTGGGCCTGAGCGAAATCATCATGGAGGAGAGCAGGGGGACGAGGGTCTACACCAATGCCCGGGACGTGCGTTCCGCCGCCCGGGATCTGCTGGCCATCATCAACGATATTCTGGATTTATCCAAGGTGGAGTCCGGCAAGATGGAACTGAATCAAACGGATTATGATATCAAGGCCGTGGTGGACGAGGTCGTGGGGCTGATGGATTTGGCCGCGTCCCGGCGCGGGCTTCTTTTGCTGTGCGAATATGACAAAACAATTCCCAGCCGGTACAATGGGGACCGGGGGAAGATCAAGCAGATTTTGATCAATCTGTTGAACAATGCCGTGAAATTCACCCGGGAAGGCCATGTGAAGATTTCCGTGGGAGGCACGCCCGGCCCGGAGGCGGGGCAGGAATCGCTGGTTTTTATGGTGGAGGACACGGGCTGCGGGATCCGGGAGGAAGACCGTCAAAGGATTTTCGACAATTTTACCCAGGTGGACGCCAAGCGCAACCGAAGCGTGGAGGGCACGGGCCTGGGGTTGTCCATTACCAAGTATATGGCGGAACTGATGGGCGGGAATATCCGGCTGGAGAGCGTTTACAATCAGGGGACTACCTTCACCGTGACCATCCCCCAGAAGGTGGTGGATCAAAGGACGCTGGCGGAAGTGCCGGATGTCTCCGCCAGGGACGAAGAGGCGGCGGAACTCTTTACCACGGAGGGCTACAGGGTTCTGGTGGTGGATGATAACCGGGTCAATCTGAAAGTGGCGAAGGAATTCCTGAAGGGCTATGGCTTTGAACTGGAGGAGGCGGAAAGCGGCAAGGAGGCCATCCGTCTGGTGAGGGAGAACCTATATGACATTATTTTCATGGATCATATGATGCCGGAGATGGACGGCATCGAGACAGTGGAAGTCATTCGCAGGGATTGCGGAGAGAACGGGACGGCCCCGGTGATTATCGCCCTGACGGCCAATGCCATGGAGGGGGTGGGAGAGCGGTTTTTAAGCTGCGGTTTCCAGGACTTCCTGACAAAACCCATGGACAGGGCGTTGCTGAATGAGGCCCTGATGCGGTGGATCCCGGAGGAACGCCGGAAAAAGCGGGAAGGGTCCCCGGCGCTGCGGGGCATGAATCCGGAAACCGTCTATATCAAGGGGATTGACTTGGATGCCGCCATGCGTTATCATTTAGGAAGTGCGGTGGACTTCAGGGAACTTTTGGATCTCTATTGTATAGAGGGCGGGCGCAAGACCGGACTGCTGCGGGATCTTTTCGAGCGGAAGGATTACGGGCGGTACGCAATAGAGGTTCATGGCCTGAAAAGCGCTTCGGCCAATATCGGCGCAACAAAACTTTCCCAGATGGCGCAGGCCCATGAGGAGGCGGCCAATGGGGGAGACGAGGCGTTCATCGAGGAAGGCTTTCCGCTGCTGTTATCCTCTTATGAAAAGCAGATTGAGAGCATACGGGCCTTTTTGGATCGGCGGCAGGAAGAGGAGGCGCCCAGCCTTGAGGCCATTGATGCCGGGGAGCTGTCCCAGGGGATCAGGGACGCGCTGGAACTGCTGGAGGACTTTCATTCCCGGGAATGTGCCGGGAAGGTGGAGGAACTGCTGGGATACTGCCTGGAGCCGGAGATTGAGGCCGGGCTGAAGAAGGTCCGGGAGCAGTTAAAGCTCTATGAGGACGATGCGGCGGAGGAACTGCTGCGGCAGCTTGCGGCAGGATTTCAGGAAGAAAAAACGGAAGAAGGGGAGCGATAAGAGATGGGAGAGAGGAAGAAAGTCTTAGTAGTTGACGATGTGGCCATCAGCCTCTCCGTGACGGAGCAGGCGCTGCGGGAGCATTATGAGGTAATCACCGTAAATTCCGGAGGCAGGGCTTTGCGGTATATGAAGAAGGAAAGGCCGGATCTGATTCTGTTGGATATCAGAATGGATCAGATGGATGGGATCGAGACCTTGAAAGAGATACGGAATCTGCCGAACGGGGCGGATATTCCCGTTATCATGCTGACCGCCCAGAGTGACAAGGCCACCGTGATAGAGACTGCCAAACTTGGAATCTATGATTATATGCTTAAGCCCTTTGCGCCCCAGGAACTATTGAGCCGGGTACGGGGCGTGCTGGAGCCGGATAAGGAGGCGGCTGCCGCTCTGGTGGCTGCTGCTGCGGCGGATTTACCTTTGGTATCCGGGGCTTCGCCGAAGCCCGGGCCGCAGACTGCGCCGGCGGCCGAAGTCTCGGACCCCGGCTGAGCCGGTCCGATGGAATGTTTCGGTAAAACATAAGCTGGAAGAAGGTGCGGACCATATGAAAAAAGGACTGGTGCTGGAGGGAGGCGCCATGCGGGGGGTGTACACGGCCGGAGTGCTGGACGTGCTGATGGAGAAGGGGATAGAGGCGGACGGCGTGGTGGGTGTGTCCGCCGGGGCGGTTTTCGGCTGCAATTATATATCCCGTCAGATCGGGCGGACCATCCGCTATAACATCAAATATTGCAGGGATCCCCGGTACGGGGATTTTAGATCCCTGTTTAAGAGCGGCGATATTTACGAAGAGGAATTCTGCTATTATGAATTGCCGGAAAAGCTGGATCCTTTTGACTGGGAGGCTTACAGACAAAGCACAACCCCGTTTTATGTGACTTGTACGGATGTGGATACGGGTCGCGCGGTGTACCACAAATGTACCGGGGAGAAGGAGGATCTGCGGTGGATGCAGGCATCGGCCTCCATGCCTTTTGTGTCCCGGACGGTGGAGATCGGCGGGCGGCGGCTTCTGGACGGCGGTATATCCGATTCCATCCCGGTGGACTGGTTTCGGGGTATGGGCTATGAGAAGAATCTGGTGGTGCTGACCCGGCCCAAAGGGTATCGGAAAAAGCCCCCCAAAGGCCTGCATGTGCTGAAGCGGATGATCCGTCAGCATCCGGCTTTGGCGTTGGCAGTGAAAACCCGCCATATCCGTTACAATCAGACGCTGGAGCGGCTGGCCGGTCTGGAAAAATCCGGAATGGCACTGGTTCTGCGTCCCAGCAGGCGCATCCGGGTGTCCAAGCTGGAGCGCCGTCCAGGAAGGCTTATGGCGCTGTATAAACTGGGCAGGCAGGATACGCTGCGGAGACTGGAGGAAATCCAGGCGTTTTTTTCCTGACTCCGGGAGGAAATACGGCGGGGCAAAGCCATATTGCGGGAAAATCCTGCGGTATGCGGAAAAGAGGTGTGAATGCAATATCGCAGAGATAAATACGGCAACGATCTATCCGTACTGGGCTATGGCTGTATGCGTTTTACCCAGACGGCGGGCAGGATTGACCTGGAGAAGGCCGAAGAGGAGATTATGGCCGCTTTTCGGGGCGGTGTAAATTATTTTGACACGGCTTATATTTACGGAGGCAGTGAGGCGGCCCTGGGGGAAATCCTGGAGCGCAACGGGATCCGGGACAGGATATATATTGCCACCAAGCTGCCTCATTACCTGATTCGAAGCGGCGACAGCCTGGATAAGTATTTTGAGGAACAGTGCAGACGTCTGCGCACGGACTATATTGACTATTATCTGATGCATATGCTGACGGACGTACAGACATGGGAGCGGCTGAAGGGGCTGGGAATCCTGGAATGGATCAGAGAGAAGCGGGAGCGGGGTGCCATCCGCCAGGTGGGCTTCTCTTACCACGGCAGCGCGGATATGTTCTGCCAACTGGTGGATGCCTTCGACTGGGATTTCTGCCAGATACAATACAACTATATGGACGAGAACAGCCAGGCAGGGCGGCGGGGGCTGCAGTATGCCCATGGGAAAGGGCTGCCGGTGATAATCATGGAGCCTTTGCGGGGCGGGAAGCTGGTAAACAGGCTGCCGGAAGCGGCCAGGAAAATTTTTTCCGCTCACAGAGTGGCCGACAGGGCAGAGGAGGAATCCGAGCCGGTGGAGGCTCTTGCGGAACGCACTCCGGCGCAGTGGGCGCTGAAATGGCTCTGGAACCAACCAGAGGTAACCTGTGTGCTGTCGGGAATGAATTCTGTGGAAATGGTGGAAGAGAATCTTCATACGGCGGAGCATACCCGGGCAGGCGAGTTGACGGAGGCGGACCAGGCCATGCTGAGGCAGGTGGTGGAAGCCATCAACGCCCGGATGAAGGTGGGCTGTACCGGCTGCGGCTACTGTATGCCCTGTCCCAAGGGAGTGGACATCCCCGGCTCTTTTGCCGCCTACAACCGGCGCTACAGCGAGGGATGGGTGGCCGCCATGAAAGACTATTTCATGTGTACTGCCATTCGGAAAGATTCTTCCGGAGCCTCCAACTGTGTGGAATGCGGCAAATGTGAGCGGCATTGTCCCCAGCATATCCCGATCCGGCGGGAATTAAAAGCGGTGAAAAAGTCCCTGGAGAATCCCGTATATCGGATGGCCAGGTGGATTATTAAAAGAATGAAGGCTTATTGAATCAGTGAAACCCATAGAGATACGGCGGCGCCATTTAACAGGCACCGCCGCATTTTTATTCCTGTATCCGGCGTTTGATTTCTTCGAAAGAGACCGGAGCATAGCCGGTGCGCTCCACAGAGACACAGTAATGCTGGGAACTGTAGGTTCTGTACAGCGGCGAGGCATGTACATGGCCGAAGAGATTGGCATAGGGCATGTTCTCGCAGACATACAGAGGCTGGTGGGACAGAATCCAGAAGTCTTCCAGGATCACAGGCAGATCATATACCTCCTCGAAGCCCATGTCCCGGTAAGCCTGGCTGCTCAGGCTGTCGTGGTTGCCCTTTAGCAGATATTTTGTGCCGCTCAGGAGAGCGGGGGAAAACAGACCCCAGTCCCCCAGCACATATACCTTGTCATCCGGGGCCACTGTTTCGTTCCAGCGCCGTGCCAGTTCCCGGTCCATATCCTGGGCGTTGTGAAAAGGGCGGTTCTCATAGCGCAGAATCCGTTCGTCTCCAAAATGTGTATCCGCGATAAAATAGATCATGGAATTTCCTCCGTATTTAGCTGCCGTCATATATTATACCCTTTTTCCCCATTGGGAGCAAGCCGCATCCATTATAATTCGGTAAAAAAGGGATTGCATTTATTCTCAAATTGAGTATAATAGAAGCAATAGGAGAAAAACTCAAATTGAGATTTATTTGGAGGGAAGAGATGAAGGGAAAAAATGCACAGGGACTGACAGAGCAGGAATTCCTGGGCCGGTACGATCCCCAAAAGTATGAGCATCCGTCGGTGACGGTGGATGTGCTGATCTTCACGGTGGACAAAAGCAGAGAGGCTTATTCTTTGCGAATTCTGCTGGAGAGAAGGGAGGAGCATCCGTTCCTGCATAAATGGGCCCTTCCCGGCAGCTTTGTGGGGATGGGGGAATCCGTAGAACAGGCGGCGGCCAGGGAACTGGAAGAGGCCACGGGACTGCGGACTCCGTATCTGGAACAGTTGTACACCTGGGGGGATCTGGGGCGGGATCCCCGTACCCGGATCATCTCGGTGTCCTATATCGCCTTAGCGCCCGGCGAAACACTTTTACCGGAGGGGGAAAAGGGGACGCCCCGGGGGGAGTGGTACAGCGTCAGCGCCCGGGGCGGGCAGCTTCGGCTTTGGAACGGCGCGGGGGAACTGACGGAGGCGGATCTGGCTTTCGACCATGCGGCCATGATCCGGCTGGCGCTGGAGCGCATGAAAAATAAGCTGTTCTACACGGACATCGCTTTTCATCTGCTGCCGGAATACTTCACCTTGCCCGAACTGCAGCGGCTCTACGAGGCCATTCTGGGAGAAAGCCTTCACAGTCCCAACTTCCGCCGGGACATGCAGAAATGGGTGGAGCGCACAGAGCGGAAATCCAGACCCCCGAAGGCGGGGAAACCTGCCTGGTATTACAGGCAGAAGAAAGAGAGAACAGGGAATTTAGAGTAAGGAGGAGCGTATGAGGTATCTGATCGTAGTAGACATGCAAAAAGATTTTGTGACAGGGGTGCTGGGCACCCAAGAAGCCCGGCAGATTCTGCCTGCAGTGGTGGCCAGGGTACAGGGCTT
This sequence comes from Lachnospiraceae bacterium, assembly GCA_011959105.1. Classification (GTDB taxonomy): domain Bacteria; phylum Bacillota; class Clostridia; order Lachnospirales; family Lachnospiraceae; genus Acetatifactor. Next base: position 96,840 of record BLLU01000179.1, read on the forward strand.
TGAAGGCCGGGTGATTTTTACCAGAGATACCCATGGGGAGGATTATCCAGACACCCAGGAGGGCAGATATCTTCCTGTGCCCCACTGCATCCGGGGCAGTGAAGGGTGGCAGCTTACGGAGGAACTGGAAGCGGTTCGGGCCGCAAAGGACCTGCCCGTATACGACAAAGTCACCTTTGGATGTCCCGAACTGGCCAGGGATCTGGTTCAGGCAAACGCCCGGGAAGCCATTCAATCCATAGAACTCATAGGTGTGTGCACGGATATCTGTGTGGTGAGCAATGCTTTGACCATCAAGGCCCATCTGCCGGAAGTGCCCATATATGTGGATCCGGCCTGCTGCGCAGGGGTGACGCCCCAGGCCCATCAGGCGGCTCTGGATACCATGCGGTCCTGCCAGATCCAGATGCGGTAGGAAATGCCGGAGGCTGCAGGAAAGCGAAAGGAGAGCGTATGAAACAGTTTCACGAGAGAAATTTATCCATGGTGATGGATTTTTATGAAATGACCATGAGCAACGGCTATTTTCGGGATCAAGATAAGGATACAAAAGTAGCTTTTGACGTATTCTATAGAAAGAATCCGGACAACGGCGGTTTTTCCATCTTCTGCGGCCTGGAACAGATCGTGGAATATATTGAGAATCTGCATTTTGACAGGGAGGACATTGAATATCTGCGCGGTCAGAGGCTGTTTGGAGAAGAATTCCTGGAATATCTGGCGGACTTTCGGTTTAAAGGGGATGTGTATGCCTTTCCGGAGGGGACCATTATGTACCCCAACGAACCCATTATTACCGTGGTTGCGCCCCTGATCGATGCCCAGCTTATTGAGACGGCCATTCTGCTGGAGGTGAACCACCAGTCTCTGATCGCCACCAAGACCCGCCGGATCGTCCGGGCGGCGGACGGCAGGGCGGTATCGGATTTCGGCGCCCGCAGGGCCCACAATATGGATGCCGCCGTATATGGGGCCAGGGCGGCATACATCGGAGGCGCAGTGGGTACCGCCACGGTGCTGGCAGGGAAAATGTTTGACATTCCCATCAGCGGCACCATGGCCCACAGCTGGGTCATGTACTATAAGGATGAATTCACCGCCTTCAAAAAGTATGCGGAGAATTACCCGGATTCCACGGTACTGCTGGTGGACACCTATGATGTGCTAAAGAGCGGTGTTCCCAATACCATCCGGGTGGCTAAGGAAGTGCTTGCGCCCATGGGTAAGCGCCTGAAGGGAATCCGTATCGACAGCGGTGATCTGGCATATCTGTCCAAAAAGGTGAGAAAGGCCCTGGACGCCGCGGGTCTGGAGGACTGTAAGATCGTGGTATCCAACAGCCTGGATGAATTTACCATTACCTCAATCCTGGCCCAGGGCGGCAGAATAGACAGTTTCGGGGTGGGCGAGCGGCTGATTACTTCCAAATCCGATCCCGTGTTCGGGGCCGTGTACAAGATTGCGGCGGTGGAAGAGAACGGGGTTTTCGCGCCCCGCATCAAGGTGTCGGAGAATGAGGAAAAGATCACGAATCCCGGCCTTAAAACAGTGTACCGGGTCTATGACCGGGACAAAAAAGCCATAGCGGATCTGATCGCGCTGGCGGATGAAGAAGTGGATTTTTCAGGGCCCTATCGCTATGTGGATCCAAGGAAGCCCTGGAAAGTGCGTTATTTTGAGAACTGTACCGTCAAACCTCTCCAGGTGCCCATCTTCCGGCAGGGCAAGCTGGTATATGATCTGCCCAGTGTGGCGGAGATAGCCGGGTATGTAAAACGGCAGCTTGCGGAGGAAATCTGGGAAGAGGAGCAGCGCTTTGAAAATCCCCACGCCCACTATCTGGATATGACCCCGGCCATGTACGAAGTCAAGATGTCCCTGCTCAGCGATTCCCGGGAAAATATGAATTGAAGGCATATGGAGAACTTCACCCTTCAGTGCCGTCGCGCAGCGACTCGGAGATCATAAGATCTCCAATAGGAGGAATTTTTATGGAATATGGATATATCAAGACAGCCACCGCAACTTTTGACATACAGGTGGGAGGCGTCAGCGCCAACGTGGAGAAAATGACGGGCCTGATGGCGCAGGCCCGGGAGCAGCAGGTGGAGTTGCTGGTATTCCCGGAACTCTGCGTTACCGGATACAGCTGCGGCGATCTGTTTTTGACCCGGGGCCTTCTAACCCGGGCCCGGGAAGGGCTGAAGCGGTTGGCGGAAGCCTCCGGGGGCAGTTACTGCCTGGTGGTGGTGGGAGCGCCGGTCTGCCACAACCAGAGACTGTATAACTGCGCGGTCTTTCTCCAGGACGGACAAATCAGGGGCATTGTGCCCAAGTCCTATATTCCCGGCTACAAGGAATTCTACGAGAAGCGCTGGTTTGCCTCCGGCAGACAGATTCTGGCCGAGGAAGAGCAGGGGGTACCCTTCGGTACCCAGGTGATGATGCGGCTTGGCAGCGATGTGCTGGTGGCGGCGGAGATCTGCGAGGACTTGTGGGTATCCGACAGTCCCAGCATACGGCATTGCCTGAACGGGGCAGACCTGGTGGTAAACCTGTCGGCTTCCAACGAGACTGTGTCCAAAAAGGCCTACCGACAGGATCTGGTGAAAATGCAGTCCGCCAAATGCATGTGCGGCTATATCTACGCCTCTTCGGGAGAGGGGGAGAGTACCACCGACCTGGTTTTTTCAGGGCACTGCATGATTGCGGAGAACGGCAGTATAAAGGCGGAGCGCTATGGAGAGGGAGAGGGCCTTTTGACGGCGTTGCTTGATGTGCAGAAGCTGCAGAACGACCGGGTGAAAATGAACAGTGAAAATGAGGCCGTGGACCTGGAATCCTATGTCCGGGTGCAGCTGGAAAGAGACGCTTTTGGCCATCTGCCCAAGCAGGTGGATGCCTACCCTTTTGTTCCCGCAGATCATGAAAAGCGGATGGAGCGTTGTGAGGAAATCATGCAGCTGCAGGCAACGGGTCTGTACGAACGCCTGAAAAAGACAGGGCTTAAAAAGGCTGTCATCGGCATTTCCGGCGGTCTGGACAGCACTCTGGCGCTGCTGGTGACTCTGGAGGCATATCGGAAGCTGGGACGTCCGGCCCGGGATATTATCGCCATCACCATGCCGGGCTTTGGCACCTCCGCTCACACCAGGTCCAACTCGGACCGGCTTATGGAACTCTGCGGCGTGACGGCCCGGGTCATTCCCATTTCGGAGGCGTGTAGGCAGCATATGCGGGATATCGGTCACCCGGAGGATGTGTACGACCTGACCTATGAGAATATCCAGGCCAGGGAGCGCACCCAGATCCTGATGGACGTGGCCAATCAGGAAGACGGGCTGGTGGTGGGCACCGGGGATTTGTCCGAGGCGGCTCTGGGCTGGTGTACCTACAACGGCGATCATATGAGTATGTACAGCGTCAATATTTCCATCCCCAAGACCCTGGTAAAATACCTGGTATCGGCCTATGGGGAGATGCATCCGAAACTGAAGGAGGTACTGGACAGCATCTGTGATACCGTGATCAGTCCGGAACTTTTGCCTCTGGGGGAGGACGGACAGATCAGCCAGTCCACCGAGGCCGTCATTGGCAAATATGATCTGCATGACTTTTTCCTGTATCATTTTGTGCGCAACGGCTTTCAGCGGGAGAAGATCGCCGCCCTGGCCCGGATCGCGTTTCCCGGCCTCAGCCCGGAGACCATAGAAAAGACCGAAGAGACATTTTTCCGCCGTTTCTTTTCTCAGCAGTTTAAGAGATCCTGCATGCCCGACGGTCCCAAAGTGGGTTCGGTGAGCCTTTCCCCCCGGGGGGACTGGCGCATGCCTTCCGACGCCTCAGTGCTGGACTATTTATAAATTTACCACTTGCGCCGGAGCCTAAATTGGTGTATAGTGTTTCACGATTGGGTTTTGGAACAGAACAGACCACAGGAAAGCAAGGAATGAGACTATGGCAAAAAATCTGGTGATTCTGGAGTCACCTGCCAAGGTGAAGACAGTAAAAAAAATATTGGGGAGCAATTACGAGGTGGCGGCCAGCGGCGGCCATGTGCGGGACCTGCCCAAGAGCAGCCTGGGAATCGATGTGGAACACGACTTCGAGCCAAAGTATATCACCATCCGGGGGAAGGGGGATGTGCTGGCGGGCCTGCGCAAGGAAGTGAAAAAGGCTGACAAGATCTATCTGGCCACCGACCCTGACCGGGAGGGGGAGGCCATATCCTGGCATCTGGTGCACGCCCTGAAGCTGAAGGAGATGACGGATAAGAAAATCTACCGCATTACCTTCAATGAGATCACCAAGAGTGCCGTGAAGGAATCCCTGAAAAACGCCAGAGAGATCAACATGGATCTGGTGGACGCCCAGCAGGCCCGCCGGGCGCTGGATCGGATGGTGGGGTATCGGATTTCTCCGCTTCTGTGGGCAAAGGTGAAAAGGGGCCTCAGTGCGGGCCGGGTGCAGTCCGTGGCACTGCGTATTATCTGTGACCGGGAGGCGGAGATTGGCGCTTTTATCCCCGAGGAGTACTGGACTCTGGAAGCCGGCCTGAAAGCGGCTGGGGAGAAAAAGCCCCTGACCGCCAAATATCACGGCCAGGGCGGCCATAAGGCGGAGATTCACAGCAAGGAGGAGATGGACGCCCTGCTGAAAGACCTGGAAGGGGCTTCCTGGCAGGTTAAGGAAGTGAAAAAAGGGGAGAGGGTCAAGAAGGCCCCTCTGCCTTTTACCACCTCCACGCTGCAGCAGGAGGCCAGCAAGGTGCTGAACTTCTCCACCCAGAAAACCATGCGTCTGGCCCAGCAGCTTTATGAGGGTGTGGAACTGAAGGGAGAGGGGACGGTGGGTCTGATCACCTATCTGCGTACCGACTCTACCCGGGTGTCCGAGGAGGCGGAGCGGATGGCCAGGGACTACATCGTGAAGCACCACGGTGAAAACTATGCCGCCCAGGCCGCGGCGGCCAAAAAGAGCGAGCAGAAGATTCAGGACGCCCATGAAGCCATCCGTCCCACGGATATCCAGCGGATTCCCGCGGCGGTGAAGGAGCAGCTTCCCAGGGATCTGCTGCGGCTGTATCAGCTGATATGGAAACGTTTCGTGGCCAGTCGTATGGCGGCCGCGGTGTATGAGACCATGTCCACCCATATTGAGGCGGGGAGCCATATATTCACCATGGCGGCTTCCAACCGGGTATTTGACGGATATATGAGTATCTACACCCAGGAGGAGGACCAGGAGGAGAGCAACCGCATGAGCCATGAACTGGTTCCGGGCAGCATCCTTTCGCTGCTGGGACTGGAACCGAAGCAGCATTTCACCCAGCCCCCTGCCCATTACACGGAGGCTTCCCTGGTGAAGGCCCTGGAGGAACTGGGCATAGGCCGTCCCAGCACTTATGCGCCCACCATCACCACGATCATGGCCAGGCGCTATGTGGCGAAGGAGAACAAGAACCTTTATGTGACGGAACTGGGCGAGGTGGTAAACCAGATGATGATGGAGGCTTTTCCCAGCATTGTGGATGTGCATTTTACCGCCAACATGGAGGCCCTGCTGGACGGGGTGGAGATGGGTACGGTAAAGTGGAAAACCATTGTCTCCAATTTTTATCCCGATTTGGATGAAGCTGTGAAAAAGGCGGAAAAGGAGCTGGAAAAAGTCACCATAGCCGATGAGGTCTCCGATGAGGTCTGCGAGCTCTGCGGCAGACAGATGGTGATCAAATACGGCCCTCACGGCAGATTTCTGGCCTGTCCGGGCTTTCCGGACTGCCGCAATACCAAGCCGTATTTTGAGAAAATCGGCGTGGAATGTCCCAGATGCGGCAAGGATCTGGTGATGAAAAAGACCCAGAAGGGCAGAAGGTATTTTGGCTGCGTGGGATATCCCGACTGCGATTTCATGGCCTGGCAGAAGCCTTCGGCCCAGAAGTGCCCCAAATGTGGGGGGATTATGCTGGAAAAGGGCAATAAGCTGGTATGTGCGGACGGCGGGTGCGGCCATGTGATGGCAGCCAACAGGGAATAAAAGCGGCTAATGTCAGAATATTCTCAAAAAGAAAGAAAATATGCATTGTAATCTGATTTCATATGTGCTAAAATGTTCGGAAAGGACAGCTGCGCGGACAGGGTATGACAGATCCGCGGCTCCCGAACGGAGGAATGAGGATGAGCAGTGTACAGCTACTGGATAAGACCAGGAAAATAGGAAAGTTATTGCACAATAACAATTCCAGCAAGGTAGTGTTCAGCGACATCTGCCGCGTGATGCGGGAGATTCTGAATTCCAACGTGCTGGTGATCAGCCGCAAGGGCAAGGTGCTGGGCGTGGGCAGATGTGACGGCGTGGACTCCCTGCCGGAGTTGGTGGAGGAGAGCGTGGGCGGTTTTGTGGACGGTATGCTGAACGAGAGGCTGCTGGGGGTCCTGTCCACCAAGGAGAATGTGAATCTGGAAACCTTGGGCTTTGAGGGCGGGGACATCCGCAGGTTTCAGGCTATTATCTCTCCCATAGAGATAGCGGGGGAGCGGCTGGGTACGCTGTTCATCTACAAATGCGGTGAGCAGTATGATATTGACGATATCATACTGTGTGAGTATGGTACTACGGTGGTGGGACTTGAAATGCTGCGCGCCGTAAGTGAGGAGAGCGCAGAGGAGAGCCGTAAGGTGGCGGTGGTGAAATCGGCCATCAGCACTCTTTCTTTCTCGGAGATGGAGGCCATCACCCATATTTTTGACGAGTTGAACGGTATGGAGGGCATTCTGGTGGCCAGTAAGATCGCCGATCGGGTGGGGATCACCAGGTCTGTGATTGTCAATGCTCTGCGGAAGTTTGAGAGCGCCGGGGTTATTGAGTCGCGTTCTTCGGGCATGAAGGGGACATACATTAAGGTGCTCAACGATGTGGTGTTTGACGAGATTGAGGAACTAAAAAGACAGAATCAGAGAGGCTGACGGGAGAAAGGATTTGTTGCCGGGACAATGAATCCTTTTTCATTTTTTTACATATTTTTTTTCACAAAAAGGACTTGTGTTTTTTTGCAAATTACATATAATAGAATATATTGGTTTCTGCATGTGCAGATATACAGGCTATATGATAAATGGAGGATATTATGCTTCAATCCAATGTTTTTGACTACATAAGCGTTCTGGATAAGGCGGCGGACGCATCCTGGATGCGCCATGTGGCACTGTCCAACAACAATTCCAATGTGACCACGCCGGGATACAAGCGCCAGGACGTGGCTTTTGAATCGGAATTCCGCAAGGCGCTGGGCAGCTGCAGGCATGAGTCCATGGATGCCAAGGTGGCCAGGCTGAGAAGGACCACCGTCAAGCCGGTGGGTTATACGGATTATTCCACTTTGTCTTACAGGCTGGACGGCAATAATGTGGACCCGGATGCCGAACCTGTGATGCTGGCCGAGAACCAGCTGAAATACCAGGGACTGATCTCGGCAATCAATAATGAATTCCAGAATTTACAGACTGTACTCAAGTAGAAAAGTGAGGTATTATAATGAATATATTTTCTGCCTTTAATATTAATTCCTCGGGCATGACCGCCCAGAGATACCGTATGGACATTATCTCGGAGAATATGGCCAACGCCCAGAGCACCCGGACGGAGGACGGTACTCCCTACAGACGCAAGGTGGTGGCTTTCGCGGAGAAGGGCGGCAGCGGTTCTTTTGTGCATGCGCTGAACGGTGCCCTGGGGTATCACGGTGCGGGTTTTTCCGGCAGCGGCGTGAAGATCACCGGCGTGTATAAAGATTATAAGACCGAAATGAAGATGGTGTATGATCCCTCCCATCCGGACGCCAATGAAGACGGTTATGTAACCATGCCCAATGTGAGTATTATAACAGAGATGACCAATATGATTGACGCCAGCAGGGCTTACGAGGCCAATTCCACGGCTTTCAACGCCAGCAAACTCATGGTGCAGCAGGGGCTGCAGCTGGGCCAGTCCTGATGCATGCAGGCCGGGCTCTTTTCCACATAGAAGTTATATTAGGATAAAGCAGAGCATAAGATAGGCTTTTGAAAGGAGCATTACATAATTATGGATTACGCAGCAGCAATAAACGGTATTTCTTCCCTGGGCCTGGAACAGACCTCGGGTGTCGGGCTTAATTCGCTGACAGGGGTTCTGACCAAAGAGGATAACAAGGTGGAAGGCACCATGTTTGACGCCTTCCTGAGTTCGGCCATCGATAATCTCAAGACTACCAACAACTATCTGTCCACTTCGGAGAACGAGAAAATCAAATTTATTCTGGGCGAGACGGAGAATGCCCACGATCTTTCAGTGGCCATGCAGAAAGCGTCCGATGCGCTGCAGTACACCGTCGTTTTTCGCGATAAACTTCTGGAAGCATATAACCAGATTATGCAGATGCAGATTTAATGATTTTTTATAGAATGGGACTGACTGGGAGTAGATCACTATGTGATTTACTCCACAATGCATTGCGCATTTTTGAAAATATAATGCAGTCACAGAGGAGAAGCTCATGTTAGACAGGCTGAAAGATATTCGGGCCAAGGTGCTTGAATGGTGGAATAAGTTTACATCCAAACAGAAAACAATCATAATAGCCATAGCGGCCATCGTGATCTTTGCGTTTGCGATCCTGATATATGTGTTTTCCAGACCGCAGTATACCCGCCTTATGAACTGTGACACGGCTACCCAGGCCTCCACGGCCATGGATACGCTGGAGGCTGCGGGCATCGACTGCAAGCTGACCAACGACGGCCTGCATATCGATGTGAATGTGAACCAGATATCGGATGCCAACCGGGCGCTGGGCGCTGCGGGCCTGACCTCCACCGACCCCAACATCAAGGATGTGACAGGGGCCGGCATGTCAGCCACGGAATCTGATAAGCAGAAGCTGTATTCGGACTTCAAGAGGCAGGAACTGGAGCAGGTTTTTAAGAGTTATGACGCGGTCAGGGACTGCCAGGTGCGGCTCAATCTCGCGAGGGATGACGGCACGCTGATCTTCAGGGAACAGGAGTCCTCCGTTTACATATGTCTGGAATTGGACGGCACGTTTACCTCGGACAATGCGGCCACCATGGCCAGAGCAGCCGCTACCTCGGTGGGAAACCCCACTACCTCCAATATATTTATCAGCGATACGGCGGGCAACACCCTGTTCTCCGGGGAAGAGGATTACTCGCTGACCGGATCTACCATCAGTCAGATGGAGGCCCAGAACGCGGCGGAGAGTTATATCCGTTCCAAGGTGAAGCAGGCTTTGATCGGTACGGGCCTGTTTGATGCCATGGATGTGGCGTCCTTCCTGAAATTTGACTACTCCACCTATGAGGAGACTAAGCATAATTATGCGGCTCAGGATGGCAGGGAAGAAGGGCTGATCGGACATCAGAGTAAGTCGGAGAGCGAGAGCAGCGGCGGCACCAGCAGTATACCCGGCACGGACTCCAATGACGAGGACGGCTATATGCTGGATTTAAACGGAGAGACTTCTTCCAGTTCCAGCGATACGGACACGGATTATGTATTGGACGAGAGTATTATGAAGATCGTTACCCCGGCAGGGATTATTGACTATGACAGTTCTTCGCTGGCGGTGACGGCCCGCAGCTTTAATGTGGTACGGGAGGAGATCATAGAGAGCCAGGGCCTTCTGGATGTGATGTCCTGGGAGGAGTACAAGGCCAATAACAGTACTTCCACCAGGATGGAAGTGGATGATGACTTATACGATGCCGTGGCCAGGGCCACCGGCATTTCCAGGGATAAGATCGTCATCATCGCCTACAGGGAGAACCTGTTCTTTGACAAGGAAGGCATGAATCTCAACTGGACCGATATTCTGAGCATCGCCATGATCGTGATTATTTTGGCGCTGCTGGCCTTTGTGATCCTGCGGAGCATGGCTTCCAGAAGGGATGGAGACCAGGAGGAGGAACTGTCTGTGGAGAATCTGCTTCAGTCCACCCCCGAGAGCGAACTGGAAGATATCGAAGTGGAGAGCAAATCCGAGACGCGCAAGCTGATCGAGCGGTTTGTAGACGAGAATCCGGAAGCGGTGGCGAATCTGCTGCGCAACTGGTTGAACGAAGATTGGGGGTAAGGTCATGGCAAAAGACGACGGCATATCCGGCCTGCAAAAGGCCGCGATTCTTTTGATCGTGCTGGGGCCGGAACGCTCGGCCAATGTATTTAAGCATTTAAAGGAAGAGGAGATTGAGGAACTCACGCTGGAGATCGCCAACACCCGCAGCGTGACGCCCCAGGTGAAGGAGAATATACTCAACGAGTTCTACGAGGTCTGTCTGGCCCAGCAGTATATTGCAGAGGGCGGCATTACTTACGCGAAGGAACTGTTGGAGAAAGCTCTGGGCAACGACAAGGCCATGGATGTGATCGGCAAACTGACTGCGTCCCTCCAGGTCAAACCTTTCGAGTTTGTACGCAAGACGGACGCTTCACAGCTGCTTAACTTTATTCAGGATGAGCATCCTCAGACCATTGCGCTGATTCTGTCTTACCTGGCTCCGGGGCAGTCGGCCATGATCATTTCGTCACTGCCGCCGGAGAAACAGGCGGATGTGGCGAAACGTATCGCCGTGATGGACCGCACCAGTCCGGATGTGATCAAGGAGGTGGAGAAAGTGTTGGAATCCAAACTCTCCAATCTGGTCAATCAGGATTACACCATTATCGGCGGCGTGGACGCAGTGGTGGAAATCCTCAATACCGTGGACCGGGGCACAGAGAAGCATATCATGGAGACCCTGGAAATCGAGGAGCCCGAACTGGCAGACGAAATCCGCAAGAAGATGTTCGTGTTCGAAGATATCCTGCTTTTGGACGACAGGGCCATACAGCAGGTGCTGCGTAATGTGGACAATAATGACCTGGCCATTGCACTCAAGAATGCCAATGAGCAGGTACAGAGCGCAATCTTTGACAATATGTCCAAACGTCTGGCTGTGATGATCAAGGAGGATATGGAATTCATGGGTCCGGTGCGTATGAAGGACGTGGAGGAAGCGCAGCAGAAGATTGTAAATATTATCCGCAAGCTGGAGGATTCGGGAGAGATCATTATCTCCAGAGGTGGAGGTGACGAGATCGTTGTATAACAATTTACTGAAGCGGGGATACGGTTTTTTCTTAAATGAAACAGAGGAAAAAAGGGTAATAGACACCAACGAACTGGCTGCCAGGCGCCTGGAGGAGCTGCAGGCGGCCGTGCGCAGGCAGGCTGCAGGCATGTCCCGGGAAGACGGAGAATTTGCGGAAGGCTTTGTGCAGGGGCTTGATGCGGTGGATGTCTCCGGACTGCTGGACACGGCAGAGGGAAGCGGCGCCGTGATCAAAGCGGAGGCGGCCCGGGAAAAGGCTCAGGATATTTTGGAGGACGCCAATGCCAGGGCCCAGGAAATCCTGGAAGATGCCAGGGTTCAGGCGGAGCAGATTATGCAGGATGCTCAGGGTCAGGCTCAGGATCTTAAGAGGATTGCTGCCGAGGAGGGCCGGATGAGCGGCTATCGGGAGGGCAAGGAAAAGGCCGAGGCTGAGGCTGAGGGGCTGCGGCGGCAGCTGAAAGCCGAAGAGGAGCAGATGGAGGCGGATTACAGGGAAGCCCTGGAACAGATGGAGCCTGAGCTGGTGGAAGCCATCACAGGCATTTATGAGCATGTTTTCCGGGTGGAGTTGGGTTCTTATCAGGATATACTGGTACATCTGATTGCCTCCACTCTGCGCAAGGCGGAGGGCAGCAAAGACTTTCTGGTGCATGTGTCCAGGGAAGATTATTCCTATGTAAATACGCAGAAGAAGCAGCTGCATGCAGCGCTCCCGGGAAGCGGGGTCACGCTGGAAATTATCGAGGATATGACCATAGAAAAGGACGCATGCATGATTGAGACGGAGGGCGGCATATTTGACTGTGGACTGGGCACCCAACTCTCCCTGCTGCGTCAGAAGCTGTTGCTGCTGTCCTATGAGGGCTGATGAGAGTTCCTGGTTCCTGCCGGCAGGCTGAGAAAAGACATGGGATATGCGGACGGAAATGAGAGTGGAGATAATTGACGACGAGAAAGCTTGACTTAGAGAAATATAGGGAAGTAGCCGGGGATACATTTTTCAGAAAGCTGGGCAAGGTGGTCAACGTGGTGGGACTCACCATCGAGTCCGTGGGTCCGGATGCCCGGCTGGGCGATGTGTGCCGCATCGTGCCCGACACGGCGGAGGCAGAGCCTGTTATGGCCGAGGTGGTAGGATTTCGGGACAGGCGCACACTGTTGATGCCTCTGGATCAGGTGGAGGGAATCCGCCTGGGATGTTCGGTGGAGAACACCGGCTATCCTTTGACGGTCACGGTGAGCGAGGAGTTGCTTGGCAAGACTCTGAACGGCTTGGGGCAGCCGGTGGACGGCGTCCCTGTCAGGGGAGGAAACTATCCCGTGGAGGCGCCGCCCCCGGATCCTCTGCGGCGGGAGATTATCGACACCGTGCTGCCTCTGGGAGTGCGGGCGGTGGATGGTATTATGACCGTGGGAAAGGGACAGAGGATCGGCATATTCGCAGGTTCAGGCGTAGGAAAATCCACGCTGATGGGCATGTTTGCCCGCAACACTAAGGCAGACATTAATGTGATCGCTTTGATCGGCGAGCGGGGCCGCGAGGTGCGGGAATTTATAGAACGCGATCTGGGCGAGGAGGGTATGCGGCGCTCCGTGGTGGTGGTAGCCACTTCTGACCGCCCGGCTTTGGAACGCAAAAAAGCGGCGCTCACCGCTACGGCCATCGCGGAATATTTCAGGGACAGGGGGAAGGATGTGCTGCTGATGATGGACTCCCTGACCCGTTTTTCCATGGCCCAGAGGGAGATCGGCCTGGCCAGCGGGGAACCGCCGGTGTCCAGAGGGTATCCTCCCAGCGTATATTCCGAGATGCCCAGACTTCTGGAACGCGCAGGGCGATCCGATGTGGGATCCATCACAGGGCTGTACACCGTGCTGGTGGACGGTGATGATTTTAACGAACCCATTACGGATACGGCCAGGAGTATCCTGGACGGACATATTATGCTGAACCGTAAGCTGGTACATAAGAATCATTATCCGGCCATTGACGTACTGCAGAGCATCTCCAGATGTATGAGTCAGATTGCTGCCAGGGAACATAAGCGGCTGGCCGGTAAACTTAAGAATGTGCTGGCAACCTACAATGAGGCGGAGGATCTGATTAACATCGGCGCGTACAAGAGCGGAAGCAACCCGGAGATTGACTATGCCATCTCGATGATAGGGCAGGTAAACAGATTCCTTCAGCAGGAGGTGGACGAGAAAGTCAGCTTCGAGGAAAGCGTGTCCCGTCTGGAGGAGATGTTTGCGGAGAAATAGAGAGGAATGGCGGGGAGAGGGATAAGCCATGGCCAGATTCCGATACAGGATGCAGAGCATTCTGGATATCAAACTGAAGATGGAGACCCAGGCAAAACAGGAGTTTGCGGCGGCCCAACAACGTCTCAATGAAGAGGAGGAGAAGCTGGCGGCGCTGCAGGAACGCAGGACGGACTACGAGCGCCAGGCCAGACAGCAGCTGCTGGGAACCCTGAACTGCCGGGATATGGCAGAGAACAAAGAGGCGCTCCTGCGCATGGATGAGTACATTGCCCAGCAACATATCCAGATCCGGAAAGCGGAGGAGAAGGTGGAGCAGGCCAGGAAGAAACTGGCGGAGGTCATGAAGGAGCGTAAGTCCCATGAGACACTGAAAGATAAAGCATTTGAACAGTTCCTGATGGATGAGAAGAAGCAGGAAGGCAAGGAAGTGGACGAACTGACCAGCTATACTTATGGTCAGCGGCAGAAGGAAAAAGCTGTTGTCGAGGCATAGAGGCTGAAACTGACGTTCCAAACACCGATTGAATGGATATCCCGGGCTATGTTGGCGGATGTGCAGGAAAAGGTAAGTCTGTAGATGTAAGATTGGAGTTATAAGTTATGGCGAAACAGGAAGATCCCAAGCAGGTGGCGGTTAAGGCTGAGAAGAACCAGATAAAAAACGAGAAGAAGCAACTGAAAAATGAGCAGAAGCAGCAGAAGAAGGAAGCCAGACGCCGGGCCAAAGAGATTGCGAAACGGGAGGACGAACTGGCTGACGATGACGAGGGAGGGGGATTTGCCACTCTGCTGGCCACCATTATGATTGTAATGGTATGGCTGGCTGTGATCCTGGTGATAGTCAAGCTGGACGTGGGGGGATTTGGAAGCAAAGTGCTGACCCCGATTCTGCAGGATGTGCCGGTGCTGAATCGGATTCTGCCGGGCAATCCTGTGCTGGAGACCAAAGATCCGGAAAGTTACGGAGGCTATACCAGCCTGGTAGATGCGGTGGACTATATCCGGCAGCTGGAACTTGAATTGGAGAGAGCCCAGACCTCCGTTAACGAGAAGAACGAGGAAATCGCCGAACTGAAGGCCAATGTGGTCCGGCTTCAGGAGTTTGAACAGAAGCAGTTGGAGTTTCAGCGGATTAAGAATGAGTTTCTGGAAGAGGTGGTCTATGCCGAGAACGGGCCCGGCCCGGAGGAATACCGCAAGTATTATGAGTCTGCGGACCCTGCCACGGCGGAACTGATCTACCGCCAGGTGATTGTGCAGCAGCAGGAGAGCAAGGAGATACAGGACTGGGCGGCGGCTTATTCCCAGATGAAACCCAAACAGGCGGCGGCTATACTGGAGGAGATGAGCGATGACCTGGATGTGGCTGCCCGGATTTTAAAGACCATGGGTGTCGAGAGCAGAGGTTCTATCCTTGGAGTCATGGACCCTGAGATTGCGGCCCGTCTCACTAAATTAATGGAGCCGGAATCTTAAGTATACAGGCGGAAATGCCGATAATAGTAATGTCTTTCCATGAAGTGCGGTTCATGGGAACGACATTACATAAATATCATGGAAAGGAGGTAGAACGGATGACAAGTATACCTGCAAATCTGCAGAACTATCTGGCGGGGAGCCGGACGGGACAGCAGAAGGTACAGGCATCGGAGTCGAAGGATGACTTTGGCAAGGTGCTTGACAGACAAAAGACAGGTACTCCCAGGGAGAACAACACCAATGCTCCCAAGAGGGCGGAGACTTCCGATTCCGAGAAGACCCAGGGACAGAAGGATATGGGGAACGGAACGGATACGCGGACGGAGGCAAGCGAAGGGGATGTCGGCGAGGCAAAACCCGGTGAGGCCATTGACGGCCAGCAGTCTGCGGAGACGGAAGAGACGCAGCAGTCCGGGGAGACAGAAGAGACACAGTGCCCTGGGGGAAGCGTATCGGATGCACCTTCGGAGGAGACGCCCGGGGAGGGACTGGAGCAGGCTATGGAGATTCTGCAGAGCGCTATTTTGCAGATACAGGAACTGCTGATGCAGCAACTGAATCTCAGCCCCCAGGAGTTGGAACAGCTGATGCGGAAAGAGGGTGTCACGGAACTTCAATTACTGCAGCCGGAGACGGTGGATCAATTGATTCTGGATGCCGCAGGTGCTGAAGATCCGGTGGAACTGGTGATGGATGAGAATCTGTATCAGAGCAAGCAGGCCATTACCCAGGGATTCCAGGAGATTACCCGTGAAACGGAAGAGGAACTGAACCGGGAAGGAGGCCTGTCCAAGGTACTGGAAGGGCTGGAGAATGTGGCGGGAGACAAGACGCTGCAGGGACCTTCTAAAGTGCCGGAGAGTATGTGGCAGGAGGACGGCCGCAACAGGGAAGGTTCTCAGGGACACGAAAAGAGCCAGAGCCAGAATCAGGGCGTGACCGGGCAGGCGTTCTTCCAGAATTACACATCCCAGACCCAGGGACAGACGGCTCTGCAGGCCGGTACAGCCACTGCCATGGCGGCCTCGTATACGGAGATGCCGGATTCCCAGCAGGTGGTGAATCAAATCTTGGATTACATGAAGTTGTCCATGAAGCCGGAGAACACAGTACTGAACATGCAGCTTCACCCGGAGAGCCTTGGAACGCTGCATATCCAGATTACGGCCAGGGAAGGCATTATGACGGCACATTTCACAGCTTCGTCCGAGGCGGTAAAGAATGTGCTGGAGAATCAGATGGCTGTTCTGAAGGAGCATTTTGAACAGCAGGACATCAAGGTGGATGCCATTGAGGTCACTGTGGAATCCCATCAGTTTGAGAGCAATCTGGAACAGGGACGTCAGAGAGGCGGAGAGGAGCCGGGCAGAAGGCCCAAGAGAAGACGGCTTGACGTGAGCAGCCTGGAGTCGGGAGAGGAATTGACGGAATCGGAGCAGGTAATTACAGAGATGATGGCGGCCAGCGGCAATTCCGTAGACTATTTGGTTTGACCGGCATATTATTTAGGAAAGGAGTGGAAATATGAGTTTAGTAGCACCGGTAGAAGACGGGAAAATAGTGGAGACATCTTCGGAGAGTTCTCTGAAAAGGGCCAAGAAAAGTTCTGAAAACGGTATGGATAAGGAAGCATTTTTGCAGCTTCTGGTAGCTCAGATGAAGTATCAGGATCCCTTAGAGCCCACATCTAACACGGAGTTTGTAACCCAGTATGCGCAGTTCTCACAGGTAGAACAGCTGCAGAACATGTCAGGCAATCTGGAATTGCAGAGAGCCAGTCAGCTGGTGGGGCAGCATGTTCGGGTGAAAACCACCAACAGCAGCGGGGATACAAATTATGTGGAGGGTAAGGTAGATTACGTGGGCTATGAGAACGGCAAGGCCTATGTATCCATCGGAGGCGAGATGTATTCGGTGGGGGATGTGGATACCATAGCGGATGTGGAGTATCTGGAGGCTTACGAGATGGCCAGAGACTGGATCATCGCTCTGAACAAGCTGCCCGCTCTGGCTACAATCTCTCTTGACGAGGCGGATGCCATCGACAAGCTGAAGGCAGACTACGACAAGATGACCGACTACCAGAAATCCTTTATTGCCGAGGAGAAAGTGAAAGATCTGGACGCTTATGTGAAGCGGTTGGAGGAAGTGCGGGAGGCTGCAGGAATCGGCAAGGACGATGAGACGGAAGGACCCGACGGGACGGAGCCGGGAGACAAGGAAGAAGGAACCGGCGATACGGAAAAGCCGGAGGAACCGGACAAACCGGAGGCGTAGTGTCGGGACGTGCCGGGATACCATATGAAAGCGCAACTTTCAGAAGCTGATCGACGTGACGGCGCCGGAAAGAGGAAAGGACAGGGAATGAAGAGATGAGAATACAGGGTTCGGAGTTCCTGACTGCGCTGCAAGAATCGGCCGCGGGCCAGAGGGGACGGACAGTTTCCGCCCAGAGCCTCACAGGGGAGGGCTTTTCCTTCCAGGAGGTACTGCAGAGCCGGGTGAGAGCCGATGATAATCTGAGATTTTCCAAACATGCCAGTGCCAGGCTTGAGCAGAGGGGCATTGATCTCACGGACGGGCAGCTGGAAAGACTGATGGATGGAACCAGAAGGGCAGGACAGAAGGGGATCAGGGATTCCCTGGTGATTGTGGATGAGTTGGCGTTTATTGTGAACATCCCCAACAGCACCGTTGTCACGGCCATGGACAGCAAGGATGCAGTCGAGAACATATTTACTAATATAGACGGAGCCGTAATCATGTAGCCGGACCTTTAGAGGAGGCGAATCTCTCCTGAATGATGGAAGGAGAAGGAGCGGCAAGTCATCAAACGAAACAGGAGGTCACTTAATTATGATGAGATCACTTTTTTCTGGTGTGTCCGGACTTAAGACGCATCAGACCAGGATGGATGTTATCGGTAACAACATCGCCAATGTAAACACCACGGCGTATAAGTCCAGTTCCATGACATTCAGCGCGCTGATGAGCCAGACTACCAAGCAGGCCAGCGGTCCTAATGCGCTCACCGGTGTGGGCGGTACCAACGCCAGACAGATCGGATTGGGCGTAAAGGCAGGCGCTATCAACACCAATATTACGGGCCAGGGTTCTGCCCAGTCCACCGGCAACCCTTTTGATATCATGATTACCGGAGAGGCTTTCTTCGTGGTGAACAATGGTGTATCCAACTACTTTACCAGGGACGGTTCTTTCTATGTGGACGGGGCCGGCAACCTGGCCATGACCAGCACAGGTTACAATGTCATGGGATGGCAGGTGGATCCCGAAACACAGAATATAAAAAAGGATACGGTCACGGCTCTGCGGATTATGAACCAGGCTAATATGACCTATCCTCCCGAGGCTACTTCCCAGGCCACCATAGGCGGTGTTATTGACAGCAATGACAAGGATGTGAGCAGCCCCAACGGAAAGTCCATCAATCTGAGTTTCTACGATGCGCTGGGGTACCAGTATACCGCGAAACTCGTGGTGAAGCAGTCCGACAATCCTCATAAATTCAGTTTGGAACTGGATCGGATCATAGACTCTACGGGCAAGGATGTACGGGACCTGGAAGGCAATACGCTGAATGTTAAGGAACTTGTGAAGTTTTCCGACGCCTTGAGAGGTATAGACAAGACCACTAAACTGGGTATGGATACCACTGCCTATAAATGGAACGGCCAGGTTTTGGAGACCACGGATACGCCTGCCGTGCCTTTGGCAGATTTAGCTCAGATGTTTGAAGCAAACGGTGAATTGAAGGCACTGGATACAGAACTCACTATCAATGATAAGGATGGAAATCCCATCACCGTTGGGCAGGCTCTGGATAATATTGCCAAGGTTCATGGCTATGAGGGGTCTACAGACGAATTCCTGAAACTGGGTATGAAGGTGGAGACGCCCAATGCAACCACCGGCGGAAACGATGTGACTTATGTATCCATGAAAACGCTGCTGTATAACTCCACCTCAAACACGGATCCTCAGTTCCCCAAGCTGGATGCCACCAATTCCAGCGTAGAGATGACAGCCTATGTGTTTGACGGTGTTGTGGTGAGTTACAATCCGGATACCGGCGTCTTTGACGGTCTGAACGGCGCGGGAGCCACCAACAGCACTTTTAACCTGAACTTCAGTGCGCTGGGCGGTAATTTCTCCAATATCACAGTGGATATGTCCCAGAGTTCCAACTATGACAAGAAGGGGACATCCACCCTGGCCGCCACCAGCGGAGATAAGGGGGGAGTGGGAGCCGGACGCAGACTGGGCGAGATGATCGGTCTGACCATACAGGACAACGGTATGATCTATGCCACCTATGACAGCGGCATGACCAAGCTGCTGGGACAGATTGCCACGGCCATGTTTGCCAATGCCTCCGGCTTGGAGAAGAGCGGCGACAATCTGTACTCCGCCACCTTGAACTCCGGTGAGTTTGACGGCATCGGCGTGGACATCACGGCGGACGGTGGTTATATGACCAGCGGCCAGTTGGAGATGAGTAATGTGGACCTGTCCTCCGAATTTACGGAGATGATCACTACTCAGAGAGGTTTCCAGGCCAACAGCCGCATTATCACTGTATCCGATACGCTGCTGGAAGAATTGACCAATCTTAAGAGATAATTTTATGATAGCTGGAAAGTAAATGCGCGGCACAAAGGGGTTGTGCGCCAGAAATGGCTCACGCCCCTTTGAGTTGTGTCTTAAAAGGGGCAGAAAAGCGATGATAGAGGTGACAAAATTAGGCGGGCAAAAAATTCTTGTGAACCCGGATTTGCTGGAAATAGTGGAAGAAACGCCTGATACGGTGGTTACTCTGACGACTGGAAAAAAAATAATTGTAAAAGAAAGTAGACAAGAGATAAAAAATCTAGTAAAATCATATAGAAAGGATATTTTTGCAGGTACATAAGTCTACGCAAAATGTTTAGGTGGTTGTTGTGGATATAGCTTCTCTTATCGGAATTATAATGTGCTTTGTCATGCTGGTGTACGGAATTATTTCCAACCATGCGGATATGATGACTTATCTGAATTTCCCTTCGGCGATTATCACTTTCGGAGGTGCGATCTTCGCAACGATGCTCAGCTACTCCATGCAGGATTTCTTAAACAGCATGAAGAGTATCGGACTGATATTCAAAGCGTCGAAGATGAATACGTCGGAGATGATCAAGAGCATCATTGATCTGTCCAATGTAGCCCGTAAGGAAGGCCTGCTGTCCCTGGAGGAAGCGGCGGCGGACCTGGATGAACCCTTTTTGAAGAAGGGTATTTTACTGATTGTGGATGGCACGGATCCCGACCTGGTGCGGGGCATCATGGAGACGGAGCTGGTGAGTATAGAGGCCAGGCATAAGACGGTTATCAGTTTCTGGGAGGCGCTGGCAGCCATGGGTCCTGCCTGGGGTATGATCGGAACCCTGGTAGGACTGGTAAACATGTTGAACAACATGAGCGATCCCAGCAGTATCGGTGGCGATATGGCGGTAGCCCTGATCACCACCCTGTATGGTTCGGTGCTGGCAAACTGGCTGTGTACGCCCGTGGCCGGCAAACTGAAAGCCCAAAACGCCCAGGAGATGCAGCTTAAGGAGATCATGGTGGAGGGCCTTCTGTCTATACAGGCGGGAGAGAACCCCCGTGTCATCGAAGAAAAGCTGAAGTCCTTCCTCGCCCCGAAAGACAGGGTAACAGAGGGTGGAGATGAGGCAGGAGGTGAGGAGTAATGGCGAAGCGCAAGCCTGAGGATCCGCCCGCAGGGCTGGCCCCATGGATGGCGACATTCAGCGATTTGATGAACCTGTTGCTGTGCTTCTTCGTGCTGTTGTTTTCCATGTCCTCTATCAGTGAGGAGAAGTACAATCAGTTTGTGGCTTCCATGTCCTCCGCTTTCAGCATTCTGGACGGCGGCGCAACGGCCATCGGCGATGGCATCCTGATCAGCAACGGTGTAAGCCAGCTTAACGAGTTGGATCAGTACATCAACAGTACCGGCAAGAATGCGGACAGCGATACGGACTCAGATCAGTTCGAGGAGTTTGAGGCCAACGGAGACGCTCAGGAGGAACTGTTTCAGAAGATGCAGGAAGTACTGGAGGAAGAGAACCTGAAGCAGAACGAGGAAGTGGCAGAGCGCATCACGGAAATTGTCAACGAGGGCAATCTGGGGGAACAGATTGATGTGAATTTTACATCGGAATATATTCTTCTGTCTCTGAAAGGTGCTTTTCTGTTTGACTCGGGCAAGGCGGTGATTCGATCCGAAGCCTATCCGGCGCTGGAGCGGGTGGGCGTGATACTGGAACGGTACGCCGGGAGTGTGATCGAGGTGGAGGGACATACGGACAATGTGCCCATGCACAATGCGCAGTTTGCCAATAACAATGAACTCAGCAGCGCCAGGGCATTATCCGTGTTTGACTACCTGATGGAAAACACTTCTTTGGATCCGGCCATGATCAAGCACTCCGGCAGGGGTGAGTATGTGCCGGTAGCCGACAATGGAACAGATGCCGGCAGGGCGAAGAACAGAAGGGTTGAGATCAGGATTTACAATCCGGCTGTATAATTTATGAAAGAGAAAGGGACGGTTTTTGCAATGAAGAAGAATTTACTGTCAGTTTTAGTGCTGGCCCTTGTGCTGGTAAACGTGATCCTGTCTGCGGTGATGATGTTCAGCGTTCTGAGCACCAATAAGAAGACTGCGGCGCTGGTGAACAGCGTGGCGTCCATCTTAAGTCTGGAACTGGAGAAGCCCGGTTCGGAAGAGGCGAAGCAAGTGCCCATGTCAGATCTGGCTTTCTGGAATCTGGAGGGCAAGATGACCATTCCTCTAAAAAACGAGGAGGGGGATGACAAACCTCACTATATCGTTTTTGACGGGGTGGCTTTCTCCATGAATACCAAGGAGAAAGGATATAAGACTTATGGAGAAGATGTTTCGGCGGGCAACTATGCCAGTGTGATCAAGGACGAGATCACCAGCGTGGTGAGCAGCTATACCGTGGAGGAATGTACCAACAACTTTGAGGAGATCAGGGAAGAGATTCTCAAAAGGGTACAGGGACTTTTTGACAAAGAGTTTATATATAGTGTGGCCATCAGCGGCAGACAGATACAGTAATCGCCTCCGTCAGAAGGTAGAGCAGACTGGAGGTGAGAAAATTTGGGCGAGGTATTATCGCAAAATGAGATAGACAATCTACTGGCAGCGTTGTCAGCCGGTGAACTGGATGTGGATAAGATGCAGGACGAGGAGGAAAAGCCGGTAAAGAATTATGATTTTAACCGGCCGGCCAAGTTTTCCAAGGAGCATCTGCGCACGCTTGAGATTATCTATGAGCACTATGGCAGGCTGATTTCCACCAACTTGCCCGTGTATTTGCGCAAAAACGTGCAGGTATCGGTGTCCAGTTCCGAGACAGTTACATTTTCGGAGTTCAGCAATGCGTTATCCAATCCGGTTATATTGGGGATTTTGAACTTTCAGCCCCTGAACGGAAATATTATTATAGAATTGTCCACAAACCTGGGATATGCCATGATCGACCGCATGTTGGGGGGCAGCGGCGTGCCTCTTGAGAAAAGCAGAGGCTTTTCGGAGATAGAGACGACCATTATCGAGAAGATGATGGTGCTGTTCACGCAGTTGATGCGGGATCCCTGGAAAAATGTAATCGAGATAGCACCTATGCTGAGCAGGCTGGAAACCAATCCCCAGTTTGCCCAGATAGTGGCCCCCACGGACATGACGGCCATCGTCACGCTGAACATGAAGATCGGCGACGTGGAGGGATATATTAACATCTGTCTCCCGTTCCCCACGCTGGAGGACATCATGGATAAGCTGAATACCAAGTATTGGTATTCGACCATGCAGGAGAACCGCGATCAGAATTATGAGGAATATATTGAAGCACTGATCCGCAAGGTAGACATACCCGTTAAGGCGGTGCTGGGCAAGAGCAATATTTCCGTGTCTGACTTCCTGGGCCTGCAGGTAGGAGACTGTATTCGGTTGAATACCAAGGTAGACAGTGAGATGGATGTATATGTGGGTAACATCAAAAAATTTACAGCACTCCCCGGGGCAAACAATGACGCCTACGCAGTGCGGGTCACCAGGGTGATCCATGAAGACGATTAGCGGTGGGGAAGGTTTTGACAGGAAAAAAAGGCTGCCGTCAGGGGCAGCAGAATGGAGGAAGACATGGATGGAGATGGAATGCTGTCACAAGACGAGATCAATGCCCTGTTAAACGGCATGGACTTGTCTGACGATGGTGGGAATAGCGGCAATGCCCCTGCAGACTCCGGCTCCAATGCGGCAGGCAATCCGGGAGGCCAATCAGAAGTTGTGGATGACACCCTGTTAACGGAGGTGGAGAAGGATGCGATTGGCGAGGTAGCCAATATCAGCATGGGCTCATCGGCGACCACCCTCTATTCACTGGTCAATAAAAAAGTAAATATTACCACTCCCGTGGTATCTCTGGCCAGATGGAAGAGTATGCTTGACGAGTACGAAAGACCCTGTGTGTTCATTCAGATCAAATATACGCAGGGACTGGATGGGACCAACATCCTGGTGCTGAAAGACAGGGATGTGAAGATCATTACTGACCTGATGATGGGCGGCGATGGCACCAATGTAGATGGGGGAGAGATTACGGAACTGCATCTCAGCGCCATATCCGAGGCCATGAACCAGATGATGGGTTCGTCGGCTACATCGCTTTCTACCATGTTGGGAACCATGATCGACATCAGTCCGCCAAGTGCCAATCTGTTGGATCTGGCAGATTATGCGGACGGCGCGGAATTGTCTCCTTTTCTGGGCGGCACTTTTGTGAAAGTCAGGTTTTCCATGCAGATTGGCGACCTGGTGGACAGCAATATCATGCAGCTGTACCCTGTTGAGTTCGCCAAGAATATTGTGAATACTTTCATGGGTGCGCAGATGGGTGATTCTGAACCGGAACCCGCACCGACACCGGCGCCACAACCGGCAATGCAGCCTCAGCAGGGTATGGATCCCCAGATGATGGGAATGCAGCCCCAGATGGGTATGAATCCCCAGATGATGGGAATGCAGCCCCAGATGGGTATGGATCCCCAGATGATGGGAATGCAGCCCCAGATGGGCATGAATCCTCAGATGATGGGAATGCAGCCCCAGATGGGCATGAATCCCCAGATGATGGGAATGCAGCCTCAGATGGGTATGAATGCCTATGGGTACAACCCTTACGGGCAGATGATGCAGAACGTCAACGTCCAACCGGCGCAGTTCCAGAGTTTTTCCGGAGACTTGGGTGCGATGGCCAGCAACGAGAATATAGGGCTGATCATGGATGTGCCTCTGGAAGTCACCGTGGAACTGGGCAGGACCACCAAGTCGATTTCAGATATTCTGGATTTCGCACCGGGTACGATCATTGAACTCAACAGGATTGCCGGTGAACCTATAGATGTACTGGTCAATGGCAAGTTTGTAGCAAAGGGCGAAGTCGTAGTGATAGAAGAGTGTTTCGGTATCAAGGTTACCGAGATAATCAAATAAGCAAACATATCACAGAAAATGGAGGAAGATATGGCTAAAAACATTTTGATTTGTGACGATGCGGCGTTCATGAGGATGATGATCAAGGATATCCTGAGTAAGAATGGCTATAATGTAGTTGGAGAGGCCGAGAACGGTGCAAAGGCCGTGGAGAAGTATGCTGAGTTAAAGCCGGATCTGGTGCTGATGGATATCACCATGCCGGAGATGGACGGCATTGCTGCCTTAAAGTCAATCAAGTCTTCTGATCCCGGTGCCACCGTGATCATGTGTTCCGCTATGGGACAGCAGGCCATGGTTATTGAGTCTATCCAGGCGGGAGCTAAGGACTTCATTGTGAAGCCTTTCCAGCCTGACCGGGTAATTGAGGCTGTTAAGAAGGTAGTGGGTTGATGCTGCTTACGGGTATGGACAGTTATGCGCAATTAATCACTGTGCTGGTGGTTTTTGTTGTAGTGCTGGCAATAGCGGCGGTTGTGACCAAATACATTGCCCGATATCAGAAATCCCTGGGATCGGGGAGCAATGTGGAAGTGCTGGAAACCGCCCAGATTGCCACAGGTAAATACATTCAGCTTGTACGGCTTGGGGAAACCTACGCCGCCGTTGCTGTGTGCAAGGACACGGTGACTATGTTGTGCCAGATCCCGGAAGAACAGATTGTCAGGAAGGATATGGTGCAGGAGATGAAGTTCAGGGAACTTCTGAGCGGTGTACTGCGCCGAGAGCAAGTTCCGCAGCATGAGGAGGACGCCCTGCGGAAGCCGGAGGGAGAACAGACGGATGGTTTTGACCAGGAACAATAGTAAGAGGAAAAGGAATATCTTACATTTAATATGCCTGCTGATTACGGTAGGCATATTGTGTATTCATACCTCCGTCACAGTTTATGCCACGGAGAGCCAGGATCCTGAATCCACGGAGGATTCCACGATCCGCTACGGGGCGGGGGAAGCCCAGACGCCGGAGGAACTGGAACAGTTGAACGTGCAGAACGGTTTCAGCATCATTGTGGATAACGGCAATGGGCAGGTGAACGGAATGTTGCGGATTTTTATTATCCTGACGCTGATCTCGCTGGCTCCTACGCTGTTACTGATGCTGACAGCATATACCCGGGTTATCATTGTGCTGCATTTCACCAGGGCGGCGCTGAATACCCAGACCGCACCCCCTAACCAGGTGCTCATCGGGATTGCGCTGTTTTTAACGCTCTTTATTATGCAGCCCACGCTGCAGCGGGTCTACGATGAGGCCCTGGTGCCCTTTGACGAGGGGACCATCACCCAGGAGGAGGCATTTGAAGCAGGGATGCAGCCTTTCCGGGAATTCATGTACCGGGAGACGCTGACCAAGGATGTGGATCTATTCATGAATATTGCGGGGCAGGAATGGGACGGGGAAACGCTCTCCGAAATTCCCATTTCCATACTGATTCCCAGCTTTATCATAGGGGAACTGCGGCAGGCATTTTTTATGGGATTTATTATTTATATCCCCTTTATTGTCATCGACATGGTGGTGGCTTCCACTCTTATGAGTATGGGCATGATGATGCTGCCGCCCACAACGATTTCCATGCCATTCAAGATTCTGCTGTTTGTGCTGGCGGACGGTTGGAGCCTGGTGATCATGAATTTGGTGGAAACCTTTTATTAGCTTGCTGTTTCTTATAAAGGAGTGTGGTATAAATGACTGTGGAAGGAGTGGCGGAGATTGCCGGCAGGGCGTTGATGTTGATTATCAAGGTATCCATGCCTTTGCTGCTGGTTTCCCTGTGTATCGGTCTGCTGGTCAGTATTTTCCAGACCGTGACCTCCATACAGGAGCAGACATTAACCTTTGTGCCCAAGATTATAGGTGTTTTTGTGGCGCTGATTCTTCTGGGGCCATGGATGATGAATGCCATGGTGGAGTTTATGACACAGCTTTGGTCCAATTTCAGCTTGTATATCAGCGGGTGAGGTAGATGATACAGTTTTCGTTCTCCATGTATGATTTAGAATATTTCCTGCTGATTCTGACCAGGGTGAGTTGTTTTGTCTTTGTGGCGCCATTTTTCAGCCTGAACAACACACCCAGGCATGTACGGGTGGCTCTGTCTCTGTTCACGGCAGCCCTTCTGTACCAGACACTGTCACCGGCTCCTGCTGTGGAATACCATACCATCGCGGGTTATTCGGCGGTGGTGATGAAGGAGGCCGTTACCGGCCTGATGCTGGGACTGGGTACCAACATGTGCAGTGCAATTGTGAATTTCGCAGGACATATTGCGGATATGGAGACCGGCCTGTCCATGGTTACGCTGATAGACCCCACTACCAGAGAGAGCACCAGCATCACCGGCGTGTATTACCAGTATGTGGTGATGCTGTTGTTGATTGTCAGCGGTATGTACCGCTACCTCTTCGGCGCGTTGGCGGACACCTTTATATTGGTTCCTGTTAACGGAACCATATTCAAGATGGATTCGCTGCTGGCGTCCATGGTAAAGTTCCTTGCGGACTATATCATCATTGGTTTTCGGATCTGTCTGCCCATTTTCTGCGTGACTTTAATGCTGAACGCCATACTGGGTGTTCTGGCCAAGGTATCCCCGCAGATGAATATGTTTGCGGTGGGTATCCAACTCAAGATCCTGGTGGGGCTGTCCGTGCTGTTTCTCACGACCAGCATGCTGCCGGACGCGGCGAATTTCATATTCCAGCGGATGAAGGAGAGCATAGCGGCCATAGTGGGAGGCATGATGTGATACTGCGTTACAATTTACAATTTTTTGCGAAAGACGGGCCGGGCGGGGAGAAAACCGAACCTGCCACCGAGAAAAAGCTGAGTGATGCCAGAAAGGAAGGCCAGGTGGCCAAGAGCAGAGAAGTCGCCAACTGCCTGGGTCTTTTGAGCTTGTTTCTGGTCTTGAAGTTTTATGTGGGGACCATGGGTACCCGTTTTCTGGAGATGTTTCAGGGAGTGTACGGCAATATTCCCCAGGTGCTTACCTTCTGGGGCGGGAATCTGCCCCAGGCAGAGATGCGGCTTATCTTTAATCAGATGATGGTAAATGTGCTGCTAATCATCCTGCCGATTCTGATCATCGGCTTCCTGGTAGCTTTCCTGTGCGATGTGGCTCAGGTGAAATGGAAGGTGTCCTCCAAGCCCCTGCAGCCCAAGCTGAGCAAGCTGAACCCCATTAAGGGATTCAAAAAGATTTTCTCGGTTAATTCCCTGGTGGAGTTGGTGAAGTCCCTGATGAAGATCGGGCTGATCGTTTACATCTCCTATGCATACCTGAAAGATAAGCTGGTTTGGATTTACTCTCTATATGATATGCCGTTGATGCAGGCTCTTTCCCTGGCGGCGGAACTGGTGACGGATCTGGGGATTCGGATTGCAGCGGTCTATATGATCATCGCACTGGCGGATTTTGCTTATCAGAAATTCAAGTTCAGCCAGGACATGCGCATGACCAAACAGGAGATCAAGGATGAGTACAAGCAGTCCGAGGGAGATCCTCAGATCAAGAGCAGGATCCGACAGAAAATGCAGGAGGCTTCCCGACGGCGCATGATGCAGGACCTGCCCCGGGCGGATGTGGTGATTACCAACCCCACCCACTTTGCGGTGGCCCTTCAGTATGACTCGGAAGTGGCGGATGCCCCCATAGTGCTGGCGAAGGGATCTGACCACCTGGCAGCCAGGATCAAGGAGATTGCCAGGGAGAACCATATCGAAATCGTGGAAAACAAGCCCCTGGCCC
Source organism: Lachnospiraceae bacterium (assembly GCA_011959105.1). Lineage (GTDB taxonomy): Bacteria > Bacillota > Clostridia > Lachnospirales > Lachnospiraceae > Acetatifactor. The sequence continues at coordinate 125,071 of BLLU01000179.1, forward strand.
GGATGCTGTACGCCAATGTGGAAGTGGGGCAGATGGTGCCGCCGGAACTTTATCAGGCGGTGGCGGAGGTGCTGGCCTTTGTGTACCAATTACAAGGAAAGATTTAAGAACATAATGTATATATTATTTGGAAAATCAATGAGCAGGAAAGGAGGGGAAAGGTATGAATCTTAATTTCACCAAGTTGTCAAAAACAGACGCCATTGTAGGAATCTATATTCTGGTGGCTTTTCTGATGTTCCTTATCCCTCTGCCTGTGGCTTTGCTGGATGTATTTATGGCCTTTAACATTGCCATTGCATTCACGATCCTGTTTGTGTGCATGTTTACCAAGGAAGTGCTGGATCTGTCCTATTTCCCCACAATCCTGCTCTTCACCACCATATTTCGTATCGCCATGAATGTCTCTTCCACCAGAGCGATCCTGTCTACCGGCACATCCGGCAACGTGGTCAAGACCTTCGGACAGTTTGTGGGAGGCGGGGACCTGATTGTGGGTTCCATCATTTTCATCATCCTGATTCTGATCCAGTTCCTGGTAATTAATAAAGGTTCCGAGCGTGTGGCCGAGGTTACGGCGAGATTTACGCTGGATGCCATGCCCGGAAAGCAGATGGCCATTGACGCGGATCTGAATACCGGCGCCATTACGGATGAGGAGGCTAAGATACGACGGGAAAAGATCCAGCTGGAATCCAGCTTCTTCGGTTCCATGGACGGTGCGGTAAAGTATGTAAAAGGAGATGCCATAGCGGGCCTGCTGCTGACGGCCATCAACCTGATCGGCGGTATAGCCATGGGTATGCTTCGTAAAGGTATGGACATCGGCGGCGCTCTGGACAATTACGGCATCCTGACCATCGGTGACGGCCTGGTGAGCCAGATCCCTTCCCTGCTGATTTCCCTGTCCACCGGTATCCTGGTGACCAAGGGGGGCAAGGAGGCGGAGTTTGGCCCTGTCATTATCAAACAGCTTTTTGGCATCCCCAAGGTGATGTATTTCGTGGGAGCTACCTTGGCCGTTCTTGGTTTTGCCACTGATCTTAACACCATCTTGTTTGTGGGTATGGGTCTGCTGTTTGTAGTAGGCGGCCGGGGAATCGCAGCTAATCTGGAGACGGCGGCCACAGAGACGGCAGTGGATACGGAGGAAGCGGCTGCAGAGGAGATCCGCCAGCCGGAGAATGTGAACAGTCTGCTGCAGGTAGACCCTATCGAGTTGGAGTTCGGCTATGGTATCATTCCTCTGGCGGATGTGAACCAGGGCGGCGACCTGCTGGACCGGGTGGTGATGATCCGGCGGCAGATGGCGCTGGAACTGGGGACCGTTGTTCCCATTATCAGGCTGCGTGATAATATCCAGTTGAATCCCAACCAGTACATTATCAAGGTAAAGGGAATACAGGTCAGCGAAGGTGAGATTCTGTTTGACCACTACATGGCCATGAATCCTGGTTATGTGGAGGAGGAGATTACAGGTATCCCCACATTTGAGCCTTCCTTCCATCTGCCTGCGATCTGGATTACGGAGGGCCAGCGGGAGAGGGCGGAGAGTCTGGGATACACGGTGGTGGATCCGCCTTCCATCATAGCCACGCACCTGACGGAGATTATCAGACAGTACATTTCCGAACTTCTGACCAGACAGGATGTACAGAACCTGGTCAACAATATGAAGGAGACCAACCCCACGCTGGTGGAGGAACTGGTTCCCAAGCTGCTGGGGATCGGCGAGATCCAGAAGGTTCTGCAAAACCTGCTTGGCGAAGGCATCTCCATCCGGGATATGCTTACCATTATGGAAACGCTTGCGGACTATGGTCCCACCACCAGGGATACGGATGTTCTCACGGAGTATGTGCGGCAGAGTCTGAAGCGTGCCATTTCCCGCAGATTCTTCCCGGCCAATGAGACCAGCAGTGTGGTTACTCTGGACCCCAAGATCGAGCAGGAGATCATGGGCAGCATTAAACAGACGGAGACAGGAGCCTACCTGAACCTGGATCCCGCCCGGTCCAAGGCCATACTGAATTCTGTGGGGAATGAACTGCAGAAGCTGGAAAACATGGGAAAAAGCCCTATCATCATTACTTCTCCTATTGTCAGAATGTATTTTAAACGCCTGACAGAGGACTATTACAGGGATCTGGTGGTAGTATCCTACAACGAGATCGAATCCGATATTGAATTACAGTCAGTAGGGATGGTGACAGCATAATGATCATTAAAAAGTTTACGGGGAAAACAGAGGCGGAAGCCACGGAAGCGGCACAGAAAGAACTGGGCAGCGGCGTAGTTATCATGAGTGTCAGGCAGATAAAGCCCAAGGGACTGTTTGCTGCTTTCCGGCCGAAGCTGACGGAAGTAACGGCCGCCATGGAAGAGGAGTCCCAACGCAGTTCTTATGTGAGGCGGGAACCGGCGCCGTCTGCGGCATCTCCTGCGGCGGCCAGAAGGAGACCTGCGGCTCCGGCTTCCGATGCCGCCCGCAGTATAGAGGAAAAACTGGAAAATCTGCAGAGTCTGCTGGAAAGCCAGCTGCAGGGACGGCAGGCAATCCCGTCAGAGGGGCAGCAGCCCGTTACGGAACGGCAGGACGGGACGGCAGGAGAGGCCCGCCCGGGCGATGCGGTTCAGCCCCAGCGGGAGGAGACGCCCGAGGCGGCAGAGAGTTTGGATCAAAGTGATGAATTGACGAAATTCCGAAAACTAATATATGACACCATGTTGGAAAACGAAGTGGACGGCAAATATCTGACCAAGGTCATGGAGGAGATCGACAAGATCCAGAAGCCCAACATGCCTTTTGATTATGTGCTGGCAACCATTTACCAGCGCATGATTTTGAAATTCGGCAAGACGGAGGAGGAGACGGAAGTAACCCAGAGACCACGGATCCTCACTTTTATCGGGCCCACCGGAGTGGGCAAGACCACTACGATTGCCAAGATAGCCAGCCGCTATGTAGTGGAGCAGAAAAAGCAGGTGGCGCTGCTGACTCTGGACACCTATCGGATCGCGGCGGCAGAGCAGCTTCGCACTTACGCCAATATCCTGATGGTTCCCTTTCGGGTGGTGTATACGGAGGACGAACTTGCCACGGCCATCCAGGATTTTCAGGACTATGAGTATATCCTGGTGGATACCCCGGGGCATTCTCCCCAGAATAAGGAGCAGCTGGGCAATCTGAAACGTCTGCTGGCGCAGATGCGGCAGGCGGCGGAGTGCTGTTTCTATCTGGTGCTGAGCGCCACCACAAAGTACAGGGATTTGATAAAGATTGCGGACAGTTACCGTCAGATTGCGGACTACCAGTTGATCTTCACCAAGCTTGACGAAACAGAGGCTTTGGGGAATTTGTTGAATATGCGTCTTTATACGGATGCCAGCATCGCCTATGTGACCTGCGGACAGAACGTGCCGGATGACATTGAGGTGTTCAACCCCCAAACTACCGTGAAGAAACTTCTGGGCGGGGGGAAGCAGTAACAGTGTACGATATATTTTGAGAGGATGCTATATGGACCAGGCGGAACAATTACGAATCATCAAGGCCGGGCAGCAATCCCGGCCGCTGGCCCGGGTGATCACCGTCACCAGCGGTAAGGGCGGCGTGGGCAAGTCCAACACGTCTATCAACCTGGCAATACAGTTTCGGAAGATGGGCCAGCGGGTGATCATACTGGACGCTGACTTCGGGCTGGCCAACATAGAGATCATGTTCGGCACAGTGCCCAAACACAATTTGTGTGATCTGATCTATCAGGGAAAGAACATCAAGGAAATCATCACCTGGGGCGCCATGGACGTGGGCTTTATCTCCGGTGGGTCAGGAATCGCGGGTATGTCCAATTTAAGCCGGGATTATCTGGTGTATATCATTCGGAATCTGGCGGAACTGGACGCGATTGCCGATATTATAATAGTGGATACCGGCGCGGGCATTTCCGACGCGGTACTGGAGTTTTTGGTGGCCAGCGGCGAGATTCTGCTGGTGACCACGCCGGAACCCACTTCCATAACGGATTCTTATTCCCTGCTGAAATCTCTTAGTAATCATCCAAGGTACGACCGCAACACCACCACGGTGAAGATGATCGCCAACCGGGTGGAGAAGGAGTCGGAAGGGGAGGGACTGTTCAACAAGCTGGATGCCGTAGTGGCCAGGTATCTGAAGATCCCCATCAGCTACCTGGGCATGATTCCCCAGGATCCGCTGCTGGCTCGGGCTGTGATGCAGCAGACCCCCGTGTCCATCCAGAGCCCGGGTGCCAAGTCCACCCAGGCGTTTGAGAAGATTGCGGCGAAGCTGATGAACCGGGAGGAGACGGAGCGGCAGCCAAGGCGTGGCATGGCGGCGTTTTTCTCTCATATAATATCAGGTAGGAAGATATAGGTGCAGGCTGGGAAGGAGACGCGGCGTTTAAATCAGGAGGTTGAAGGCATGAACAATATGATTTCCAATTTTATTGAACCGGGCAATAAGATCGAGATTCAGATGGTGGAGTCCCAGAGGAACCAGAGCAATGAACCTCCCAAGACCTATGCCAGTCAGATTCAGGATATTCTGTCGGAAAACCAGATCGAACTTGTGATGCCCATGGAGAAGGGCAAACTGATCCTGCTTCCCATGGATAAGGAGTATAATCTGGTAATCTATGCGGGGAACAATCTTTTCCAGTGTTTTGCCAGGATCATCGATCGCTATAAGAGCAACAACATCTATACCCTGGTGGTGGAACTGACCAGCAATCTGCGTAAATACCAGAGGAGGGAGTATTACCGCTTCAGCTGTGCGCTGGAGATGAATTCCCGGAATCTGGAAGAAGAGGAAGTCAGAGCCATCGAGGAGAGAGATCCCTATAACAACCTGATTCCGGGACTTCCGCTGAAGCGCAGTGTCATTGTGGATATCAGCGGCGGCGGACTTCGTTTTCTGTCTACTCACTCCTATGAGCCGGACAGTCTGATCTACATAAGCTATAATCTTCTGATAAACGGCAGGAAGAGGGAATACGAACTGGTGGGCAAGGTGCTCAGTTCGGTAAAGCAGGAGGGCCGCAGGGACTCCTATGAGCACCGGGTGCAGTATGTGGACATTGAAACGGAAGTGCGGGAAGAGATAATCAAGTATATTTTTGAAGAAGAGAGAAAGCATAGAAAAAGGGAACGGCTGGGATCATGACGAAAAAAATATTGGTGGTAGATGACTCTGCACTCATGAGAAGAGTCCTGTGTGATATAATAGGCAGTGATGAAAGGTTCGAGGTTGCCGACCGGGCAAGGGACGGACAGGAAGCGCTGGATCTGCTGCGCAAAAACAGCTACGACGCAGTGGTGCTGGATGTGAACATGCCCCGGATGAACGGGCTGCAGCTTTTATATGAACTGCGGAAAGCCCGTATTTCCGCACGGATCATGATGGCCAGTACAGACACCCGGGAGGGCGCAAAAACCACCCTGGATGCGCTGGAACTGGGTGCGCTTGATTTTGTACATAAGCCGGACAATGCCGTGAGTTGCAGGGTGGAAGACTTCAGGAGAGAATTCTTAAAGACTTTGGCAGCGGTGGCAGACAGCCGTCAGCCTGTTCTTGAGAGTCCGGTGCAGAAGCAGGAGGTGCGCGCCACTACCCGCAAGATCGTGGAGATTGCCAGAAAGCATGGGGCGGGAAACGGCAGCCGGAAGATTGTAGCTATCGCCAGTTCCACCGGGGGGCCGAAATCTCTGCAGTCGGTAATTACAAGGCTTCCGGCAGAACTCCAGGCGCCGGTGCTGATCGTTCAGCACATGCCCAAAGGCTTTACCGCTTCACTGGCCGACCGCCTGGATTGTCTGGGCGAGATCCGTGTGAAGGAGGCGGAAGAGGGTGATGAACTGCAGAGCGGTACGGTGTATCTGTCCATGGGGGGCAGTCATATGAACGCCCGTCCCGCCGCCAATGGCAGGACGGTGATCCACTACTCCGACGAACCCAACCGGGAGGGCGTAAAGCCCTGTGCCAACTATATGTATGAATCCCTGATGGAGTGCGGATATGATGAGGTCATATGTGTGGTACTCACGGGGATGGGTGCGGACGGGACGGAGGGCATACAGAACCTGAAATCAAAGAAAAAGGTACATGTTATTGCACAGGACCAGGAGACCAGCGTGGTATACGGCATGCCCAGAAGTGTTGCCAAAGCAGGCCTTGCGGACCAGATTGTGCCATTGGAACAGATTGCACAGGAGATCATACTAAACGTGGGGGTAAAATGATATGGACATAAGCCAGTATCTAGAAATTTTCATTGATGAGAGCAATGAACATTTACAGAATCTGAACACACAGATTCTGAACCTGGAGTCGGACCCGGAGAATATGGATACAATCAATGAGATTTTCCGGGCGGCCCATTCCCTGAAGGGCATGGCCGGGACCATGGGATATAAGCGGATGCAGACGCTTACCCATGACATGGAGAATGTATTTTCGGAAGTACGCAATGGTAACATTAAAGTCACTCCGAATATGGTCGACATTCTGTTTCAATGCCTGGATGCCCTGGATGAGTATGTGAACAACGTCAAGGAATCTGCGGACGAGGGGACCAATGAGAACGAACCTCTGATCCGGCAGCTGAACGCCGTGCTGAACGGCCCTGACAAGCCCCGGGAGGAGGCTCCCGCGCAGCAGAAGGAGAGTTCCGAGGACACCGGGGACGGTCGTAAATGGCTGGAGATTCAGCTGGATTCCGCACAGCAGCATGTGATCAGAGTGGCAAGAGAACAGGGAAAAAATGTTTTCGGCCTGACTGTCACCGTGCAGGAGAGTTGTATCCTGAAGGCGGCCCGAGCTTTTCTGGTATTTAAAGCTGTGGAAGAGCGGGGGGAGATCATCGTTTCCAATCCTCCTGCTCAGGATGTGGAAGACGAGAAGTTTGATCTGGATTTCAGCCTGATTGTGGTGTCGGACGGAGACATCGAGGCGGTGAAGGCGGCGGTGGCCAGCGTATCGGAGATTGCCTCGGTGGTGGGAGAGCCCATCGTCCTTGAAGATATGGGTACAATAGATAAATATGGGGATTCCATTCCTGAGCCGGAGCAAAAACCTCAGCCCGCTTCCGAGGAACCGGTGCAGGCGGCTGCACAGCAGCCTGAGACGGCTCATGTGGCGGAACCTGCGTCTAAGCCTGCGCCGGCTTCCAAGACGGGCGATAAGAAACAGGCGCCCGGTAAGCCGGTGGTGAACCGCACTGTCCGGGTGGACATCGAGAAACTGGATGTGCTGATGAATCTGGTGAGTGAGTTGATTATCGCCAAGAACTCTCTGGTATCCGTATCTAACCAGGTACAGGGGCAGAATCAGGGCGTCAATGAGCAGATCGAATATCTGGAGAATGTGACCACTAATCTGCACGAATCCGTTATGAAGGTAAGGATGGTGCCCATTGAGAGCGTGGTGAGCAAATTCCCCAGAATGATCCGTGATCTGTCCAAGAAGCTGGACAAAAAGATGGAATTATATATGACGGGTGAAGAGACCGAACTGGATCGAACGGTGGTGGATGAGATCGGTGATCCCCTGATGCATCTATTGCGTAACTCCGCGGATCATGGTCTGGAATCGGCAGAAATCCGCGCCCAGCGGGGAAAGCCCGCGGTGGGTTCCATCTTCCTGGACGCTTATCAGGATGGCAACAATGTGGTGATCGAGGTCAGGGACGATGGCAATGGCATTGATGTGGAGAAGGTGAAGGCCAAGGCCCTGGAGAGAGAGGCCATCACCCCGGAACAGGCTGCCAATATGTCCGATAAGGAGATTATCGACCTGTTGTTCCTGCCCAGTTTTTCCACTGCAAAGAAGGTGACGGACGTATCCGGCAGGGGAGTGGGCTTGGATGTGGTGAAATCCAAGATCGAGGCCCTGAGCGGTGAGGTGGAGGTCAAGAGTAAGCTGGGAGAGGGAAGTACCTGGACCATCAGGCTGCCCCTGACGCTGGCCATCATCCAGGCATTGATGGTGGTGGTGGGCGGTGAGAAATACGCCATCTCCCTGGGGACGATTCAGACCATAGAAGATATTGCACCCGAGGAGATCAAACTGGTACAGAACAAGGAAGTTATCCATCTGCGGGGAACGGTTATCCCCCTGATCCGCCTGTCCAATGTATTGGATGTGGAGAGCACAAAGTCCCCTGAAGAACATCTGATGGTAGTTATCGTGAAAAAGGGCGATAAGCTGGCGGGCCTGGTGATCGATGACATGATCGGACAACAGGAGATCGTTATTAAGTCCCTGGGAAAATATATCAAGCAGTGCAAGTTCATCAGCGGTGCCACCATTCTGGGAGACGGCGAAGTGGCCTTGATACTGGATGCCAATGCGCTGATCTAAAGGAGCGTGCAACTACAATCAGCATGTCCCGCGCGGCGCAGGGATGCGGATGTGGATGCCCTGGGGGACATGCGGAACTACAAATAGGAAGGGGACAGCGGTATGGAAGAGTTGAAGGTAGTTGAAAGTAACAATACAGCGGGCGTAACCCAGCAGTATATTGTAGTGCGTCTGGGCGAGGAGCAGTACGGCGTAGATATACGGTATATTGATAATATTGTGAGAATGCAGAAGATTACCCGGGTGCCCAAGGTGGCGTCCTATCTCAAGGGTGTGATCAACCTGCGGGGCGAAGTAATCCCGATTATGAGTCTGCGGCTGAAAATGTTCCTGCCGGAGGATGAAATCACCAAGGCCACCCGTATCATTATCCTGAAACTGGAGCAATACGGCAGTATAGGCGTCATAGTGGACGAGGTGAAGGAAGTGGTGACCCTGGACGAGGAGCATATTGAGAAGGTATCCTATGATTCCAAGGAGGAGCGGCTTAACTTCCTGGGCGGAATCGGCAAGTATGACGGGGGGCTGATTTCTCTGCTGGACTTCAACCTGGTGATGCAGGAGAGGGAAAACACATTATAAACAACAATAGTAGGAGATAGCTTATGCCAGAGATGAGTTTGGAGCATGTGACAAATAACTATTTGGACGTGTTGCGTGAGATCGGCAATATAGGCGCCGGCAACGCCATGACGGCGCTTTCACAGATGCTGCAGAGCAAGGTGGATATGCAGGTTCCCCAGGTGCGGCTCCTGGAATTCTCGGAAGTGGGAGCCATGGTGGGCGGTGAGGAGCAGCTTATGGTGGGTGTGCTTCTGGGCGTTGAGGGAGATATTACAGGAAGCATCATGTTCCTGGTAGAACTGCAGGCCGCCAAGGGATTGGTAAAAAAGATGATGATGGGGTATGACTCCGGACAGCCGGGCTTGGATGAAATGGAAACTTCCGCCATGATGGAACTGAGCAATATCATCACGGGAGCGTACCTGAATTCCCTTGCCACATTGACCAATCTTTGCATCTTCCCTACGCCGCCCAGCCTGACCGTGGATATGGCGGGCGCGATTTTGAGCGTGCCTGCCATAATGTTTGGCGAACTTGGAGACAATATCCTGATGATCCAGTCCCGATTTTTTGACGAAGTAGAGGTGGACGGATACTTCATATTAATTCCGAATTTGCCTTCTTATCAAAAGATACTGTCAGCACTGGGCATTGTATAGGGGCGAATACAAGGAGGCGAAATGTACGGATGGGTAATATCATTACAGTAGGCATGGCGGATTTAAAGACCTGCAAGAGCCCGGACGGTTTGATTACGCTGGGACTCGGATCATGCATCGGAATAGCCATACGGGATCCAAAGACGGGGATCGGTGGTCTGGCACATATTATGCTGCCGGACAGTACGGCGATCCGGGGCAACCAGAATATTGCGAAGTTTGCGGATACCGGCATAGTAGAACTGGTTCGGCAGATGGAACGCATGGGTGCGCTGAAGGCCCGAATGGTTGCGAAGATTGCAGGAGGAGCCACCATGTTCCAATCCATGAGCAAGAATGATTTGATGAATGTGGGCGAGCGCAATGCAGTGGCTTGCCGCGCCGTTTTGAAAGGGCTGAACATTCCGCTGTTGGCTGCGGATACCGGAGCCAACTACGGCCGCACAGTCACTTTTTTCCCGGAGACCGGGGATTTCCATATCCGGGCGGTGGGCAGGAGCGAGACCATTATATAGCGGTCGGATACTGATTGATACCTTGTCGCAGGGGGACTGCGATCTATCTAGCGAGGAAACTATGAAGAGGAATTTAATACCGGTAATAATGATGCTGGTGTCAGGGGCCATTAGCTGCCTGTTTACCATGGCCCGGGGAGAGAGCCTGCTGTTCCGCATGTCGGCCCTCCTGGGGTCCATGTTGCTGTTCTATGGCCTTGGATGCGCGTTTTGCGGCGTCCTTAACTATTTTGATATGGAAAATGAAAAGCGTCTGGCAGCGGAAACGGCTGCGCTTGAGGGAGAGGAAGCCCCGGAGGGGGAGGCGGATACTGCCACAGCGGAATAAAGGCATGAAATTGCAGCGGGTAGTGCGGAAAGGAGAGTGCCATGGACGATGCAGGCAGAAAGAAGCTCTGGGAGGAATATATGAAGTCCAGATCCACAGAACTTCGGGAAAAAATTATTCTGGAATACGCTCCTCTCGTAAAGACTGTAGCCGGGAGACTGAGCATGTATCTGGGCTATAATGTGGAATATGATGACCTGGTCAGTTATGGCATTTTTGGACTGATTGACGCGATTGACAAGTTTGACACCCTCAAGGAAGTAAAATTTGAGACCTATGCAAGTCTGCGGATCCGGGGGTCCATACTGGACCAGATCCGCAAGATGGACTGGATTCCCAGGACCATCCGGCAGAAACAGAAACAGATTGATGCCGTAATCCGAAAGATTGAGACGGAGACGGGGCGCAGCGCCACCGATGAGGAAATTGCGCAGGGGTTGGGCATCACGGGCGACGAGTATGTGGATTGGCAGTCCCAGATGAAGATAACGGGATTGGTGTCCCTGAACGAGTATATTGAGCAGGGCAGTGAGATCTCCCAGGACGGCGGTCAGCATACGGCAGCCAGGTTCGTCAGTCCTGAGGAGAATGTGGAGAAGCAGGAACTGGCCCGGGTGCTGGGAGAGGCACTGGAACTGCTGACAGAAAAAGAGAAAAAAGTCATCACGCTCTATTATTATGAGGACCTGACGCTGAAGGAAATCAGCAATGTGCTGGGGGTCTCGGAGTCACGGATCTCCCAACTGCATACCAGGGCGCTTCAGAAAATGAGGGGCAGGATGGGAAACTATATGGGTATTCTGGGCGACCGTTAAGGATACTCCTGAAAGGCAGAAATGGAGGAAGCAAAAATGGCTGTGAACGGTTATTTTCAACTGGTGAATACCCAGAAGGGATTCGGTGTTAAGTGCGTGCCGCCGAAGGAGGGGGGCGAGAACGTGCCCCTGAGCGAGTTGATCGATTATCTGGGCGCGCGCAACATAGCGTATGATATATCCTCATTGAGTAAGGCAGTGAATGCCGGGACGGTACAGGTGGTCCCCCTGGGGACGGGACAATGCCCTTCGGAGCAGGAGAGTTATTTGCTGGAGGTCAGTGAGGACTCCATGACCGTGACAGCGCGGTTTTATCCCCCCTCCGAGACGGGGCAGCGTATGTCTATGGAGGAGTTTACAGCGGATCTGCAGTTTAAAAAGATCATCTATGGTCTGAACAAGGAGTTGCTGCAGAGCCATTTCCAGAAAGGTGAGTATTGCAAGACTCTGGTGGTGGCCGAGGGGAGACCGCCCCAGCACGGAAAGGACGCGGAGATCCAGTATTTTTTTAACACGGATCCCCATGCGGTTCCTACTTTGAAAGCAGACGGAAGCGTAGACTTTTTCAATTTAAATACCATAAACCACTGTAAGAAGGGAGATTTGCTGGCTAAAATTATTCCGGAGGATGTGGGCCGGCGCGGTATCAATGTGGCAGGGGTAGAGATCAAGCCCAGGACGGTGAAACGGGCCACCCTGCGGTTTGGCAAAAACGTGGTGCAGTCAGCGGACCGTATGTCCATCAGCTCTGCGGTGAACGGCTGCGTATCCCTGGTGGATGACCAGGTGTTTGTGACCGATCTGTACGAGGTGGAGAATGTGGATAACAGCACCGGTAATATTGATTTTGAAGGCAGTGTGCAGGTGAATGGCAATGTCTGCTCCGGATTCAGCGTGACCGCCAAGGGCAATGTGATCGTCAAAGGCGTTGTGGAGGGCGCTTCCGTCCGCGCGGAGGGGGATATTGTGATCACCAGAGGCATGAACGGCATGAGCAAGGGCTATCTGGAGGCGGGCGGCAATATTGTGGCCAAATTCCTGGAGAATACCAGGGCCGATGCCGCCGGATATATTTCTGCCGAGTCCATTCTGCACAGCAAGGTCACGGCGGGGAGCGAGATTACTGTTACGGGCAAGAGAGGATTTATCACAGGTGGCCATGCCTGCGCCGGATTTAAGGTCAGCGCCAAGAATCTGGGGGCCAATATGGGGGCTTCCACTGTGATAGAGGTGGGAGTGAATCCCCGCATGAAGAGGGAATATGAAGCGCTGCAGGATGAACTGCTTGAAATCCAGAAGGTGATCAAACGGACGGAGCCCATTCTGACCAACTTCGCGGAGAAGAAAGGCAAAGGCATCCAGTTTACCCCGGAACAGGTAAAATACATTCGCTCCCTGGTAAAAGAGACCGAAGCCAAGAAAAAGGAATTGGTGGAAAAGAACGAGAAGTGGGAGGCGCTGCGCGATGCCTTTGAAGGGCAGAACGATGCCTATGTGGAGGTAACGGGAGAGGCGTTTCACGGTACGGTGATCGTGATCAAGGAAGTCTCCATGTCTCTGCGAAGCAATTATCAGCATTGCCGTTTCAAACGCATCGGCGGAGAGGTGAGAATGGTCGGACTATAACGCCATGGCACGGAAGGGGAGGATCATATGGCTATAAGTGCAATTCAAAATGCGACAATCGCCAGAGTGCAGGATTATTCAACGATTAAGCAGAACGAGGACAATAAAGGGTATATGAACCAGGTCAGCATCGGCCAGGACAGGGAGCAGGACAATCAGCAGAAGGCCCGGCAGGTGCGCTCCGGCCAGGAGACGGAATGGAAGAACAAGCGTCAGGATGCCCGGGAAAAGGGAAGCAATGAGTACCACGGTGACGGCGGAAGGAAGCGCAAGGGAACGGCCTCCTCGGACCAGATGGTGGTGAAGGACCGCCCGCGCCAGAGTTTTGACATGAAGATATAGTGTAACGAACAGTCAGAGGGGAAGGGATAATGGGACTATGAATATCATGGAAATAGTACTTCTGGTCATCGGGATCCTTGTGTTTGTGGCCAGCTTCCTGATTCCGAACGGGAAGGGTGACAATCTGGCCCACGACAGGGAGATGGCCAGGGACGAGATCGGGGATCTGGTGGCCAGAGAGTTGGAGCGGATACGCAGCCAGGTAGACGATACCGTAGAGGAAGCCATCAAGGATTCCATGGATAAAACGGAGCGTTCCCTGGAGAAATTATCCAATGAGAAAATCATGGCGGTAAGCGAATACTCGGAAACCGTGTTGGGACAGATCAACAAGAGCCAGCAGGAAATCCTGTTTCTGTATGATATGCTCAATGCCAAACATGACAATTTGAAAAATACGGCTTCGGAAGTGGAACAGAGGGTTAAAGAGGCCGAGATTGCCAGCAGGGAAGTGGAGGCGGTTACCAGAGAGGCCGAGATGGCGCTGAGGGAGACCGAGGCGGCGGCTCAGATGGCCCGCCAGATGGTGGCTCCTGCATTCCAGGCCATGCAGGACGGGGAGGAGACAGCCTCGGCGGAACAGGAAACCGGGGAGGAAATTGTCGAAGAACCTCAGCAGGAACTGCAGGGTACAGAGAGTTACAGTAATAAGAACCACCAGATTCTGGAACTTCACCGCCAGGGACACTCAGAAGTGGCCATTGCCCGGCAACTGGATTTGGGCGTGGGGGAAGTGAAACTGGTTATTGATTTATTTGAAGGAAGAAATGATTGATGAATAGAACACGTTTAAAATACTATTTGCGCGCTCTGGGCATCGGCATTATTGTGACCGCGCTGCTGATGGGATACAGCCAGAAGCCGCCGCAGATGAGTGATGAGGAAATCCTGCGCAGGGCTGCGGAACTGGAACTGGAGGGACAGCGGGAGGTACTGGCGGATCTGGCTACTGCCACCCCGGAGCCCGAGAACTCTTTGGAATCCGATGCGGCCATATCCGCGGAATCCACCGCCAGTCCTGTGCCCGGGCCTACAGTGGAACCCGCTGCCGGTACCACCCCCAAGCCTATGGTGGAGCCTGGCGCCAGTGCTACCCCCAAGCCTACGGCGGAACCTGCTGTCAGCCCTACGCCCAAGCCTACAGAGGAGCCTGTTGCCAGCCCTACCCCCAAGCCTACAGAGGAACCTGTTGCCAGCCCTACCCCCAAGCCTACAGAGGAACCTGTTGCCAGCTCTACGCCCAAGCCTACAGAGGAACCTGCTGTTAGCCCTACGCCTAAGCCTACAGAGGAGCCTACAGTCAGTCCTGCTCCGGCGGGAGACGTGGCAATTCTGGTGATCAGCAGAGGGGAGAGTTCGATGACGGTGAGCAGGAATCTTCAGGAACTGGGTCTGGTGGAGGACTACAGAGCCTTTGACAGGTTCCTGTGTGACAACGGATATGACCACTCGATCAGCACCGGCACCCATGAGATTCCCCTGGGCGCAACTTACGAGGAAATTGCCGGAATTATATGTAAAATTCGTTAAAAAATCTTGCCAACTGGCTTTTTTTGTGTTATACTCGCAATGTTGTGAAAAAACACACGCACTTCTATCTGGCAGTGGTGTCTCTCCCGTTAGGGCGGGATAGCGGCCGGAGCCAGCCGGGGCTTTAACGCGGTGCCGGCAGATCAGGAAGCGCGGAGGACGGTACCGGGAAACGGGCCGGATAACCAAACGGAGGTAGAAAAATGAGCGTTATTTCCATGAAGCAGTTACTTGAAGCAGGTGTGCATTTCGGACATCAGACCAGAAGATGGAACCCTAAGATGGCTCCCTATATCTTCACCGAGAGAAACGGCATCCACATCATTGATTTGCAGAAATCTGTGGTCAAAGTAGATGAGGCGTACAAGGCAGTTTCCGAGATCGCGGCACAGGGTGGCACCATCCTGTTTGTCGGCACCAAGAAGCAGGCACAGGATGCAGTTAAGGCCGAGGCTGAGCGCTGCGGTATGTACTATGTAAACGAGAGATGGCTTGGCGGTATGCTGACCAATTTCAAGACCATCCAGTCCCGTATCATCAGGCTGCGTGCCATAGAGACCATGTCCACCGACGGTACCTTCGATGTATTGCCTAAGAAAGAGGTTATTCAGCTTAAGAAGGAATGGGAAAAGCTGGAGAAGAATCTGGGTGGCATTAAAGATATGACCAGGATTCCCGATGCGATTTTTGTAGTTGACCCCAAGAAGGAGAAAATCTGCGTACAGGAAGCCAGAGCCTTGGGTATCACCCTGATCGGCATCGGCGATACCAACTGCGATCCCGAGGAACTGGACTACATCATCCCCGGTAATGACGATGCAATCAGAGCTGTAAAGCTGATCGTTTCCAAGATGGCAGACGCCGTGATCGAGGCTAACCAGGGTGAGGCTGTATATACTGCTCAGGACGTACAGGCCGATGCAACCGATATTGAGGAAGTAGCAGAGCAAGCGTAAAATTTCGTGTGCCGTGTGAGGCGCATTGATCTGTGCAGGGACGCGATAAGCGGCCATGCATAGATCACGGGAAAGTGTGCCGGAAGGG
>BLLU01000180.1 GCA_011959105.1 Lachnospiraceae bacterium
GTGTAATCTGCAATGCTGTGTGAAGCGGGTGTGTATGTCAGCACGCCCGTTAATTAATTGGCAACTTCAAGATTGCTGTTCGGGTACAAATGCTCGTATGTTCCTAAAGTGGTCTGTATCTTTTCATGCCCTAAACGCTCTTTAATCAAAAGCGGTTTTTCTCCCATGCTGATTAAAAGGGAGGCATGGGGGTATGCCGTTGTAGCTTAACACATAGTCACAGTAATTGTGGAAAGAGAAATTCTTTATTTATAAAATTGCGGCACTTCTGTACTTTTATAGAAGTGCCGTGATATTTCAAGTTGTTTTCTGAACGGAGTTATGGTAAACTCATAATTGTTCTATATAGAATTGTTCCAATAGGATTAGAGGTGATGGATTGGAAACAAAGGGTGGATTTTATATTACACAGATAAAGCAGCTTCAAGATAGGATTTTTGAAAGGCTATTACTCGAAAATGGCATTGAAATAAGTGGCGGACAAGGAAGGATCTTATTTGTTTTGTGGAAAACAGATAATCTTACTATCAGTGACATAAGTAAAAAAACCTCCCTTGCTAAAAATACAGTATCCGTAGTAATAAATGGTATGGTTAATAAGGGAATTGTGGAAAGGAATATCAATCCTAAGAATCGCCGTCAGACTATTGTGTCGCTTACGGATTATGCAAAATCATTACAAGCAAAATATGAAGCTGTATCTCAGCAAATGAACATGTTGTTTTATCAAGGTTTTTCAGAAGAGGAGCAAAAACAATTTGAACAGTATCTTGCTCGAATACTTGAAACCTTGGTAAAAAATCTGCATTCAAACAAATAATTTTAAAGCAGGGAGGAGTTCTAATGAAAACAAAACAACATATCATCGAATTTATCCAAAAACAAAAAACAATATTTATCGGTTCTGTGGATGAAGAGGGTTTTCCCAATATAAAAGCAATGTTTACACCACGCAAAATAGAGGGAAATTGCTTTTATTTTTCAACAAATACATCTTCCATGCGTACACAACAGTTTATAAGGAATCCCAAGGCAAGTATCTATTCTTATAATAGAGGACGCTTTAAGTTTGAAGGTATTATGCTGACAGGTACAATGGAAGTTTTGCAAGATGATGAGATAAAGCGGGAAATCTGGTGTACAGGGGATACTATGTATTATAAGCAGGGTGTAACTGACCCAGACTATTGCGTATTGAAATTTACAGCATTAAATGGCAGGCATTATTGCAATTTAAAAACAGAAAGTTTTATTGTTGAGGATTTAGCGTAATGGGAGTAGAGTGGATCCTTTGTCCTGTTTGTGGAAATAAAACCTGAAACAGAGTTAGAGAGGATACATAACTAAAGCATATTCCATTGTATTGTCCAAAGTGCAGACAGGAAAATTTAGTTGATGTGAAAGATTTGGTTGTAAGGGTCATAAAAGATTATCAAAATCAGAAAGGATGAAACATTGTGGGGGAATTGAGGAGTATTATGGAAAATTTTGCAGCATCTGGATGGGACTTGATTTCTATTCCTGCACATGCATGATTGAAGGGAGAAAGTGATAAAGATACACTAATTGCGTCTATCAAACAAGCAGATAGAGAATGTGGGAGTTGTGGGTGTGAGTTAGACCCGCTTTATAAAAGATCATTAGAATAATTAAATGAGATTTGCTAAGCATATTGATTTATTAAGCAAAAACGCTGATGATTTAAATGGCGGCATATTGTTATTACCAAAATCTGCATAGCGGGTGTTATCAACAGCGATAACAAAATGATAACGCTTGCTAATATAGGCAGGATAATATGGATAAATCAAATAAGCAAAGATTTACATACTCGACAGAAAATATTTCCTAAATAAAATTTAGTTAGGAAAAGTCGAGTTCGAGTGATATCAATCTGCTTAGAAAAGAGTATATCTGCAGGTGTAAGAGTCAGAAGCTCTCTGAAACACATCCCGGTAGGATATCAGTTCCTTCTGCTATTTTCGGACCTTGACGGTGTCGATAATACTTTCGTGGTGCTTTTTTCCGCCCATTTTTATTGTAAATAGAGTATGGAAGTGGTACAATCAAGTCGCCAGATTAATATATGTTGCCATGCATTGTTATTGAAAGGAGCTTCCTGTATAATTCAAATATAGGGAATTCCAAGAAAGAAGGTTGAG
>BLLU01000181.1 GCA_011959105.1 Lachnospiraceae bacterium
GCAATATAGTATCATAATCTTTGTTGACCCAGTCATAGGCTGCCTCCATCGATTCGCCCGTAAGCTGCATGTTCTGCAAAACCTGCTCGCCGTCATCTCCGCTTTGAAGAGCCGGCAGCGCAATCGCCATTAAAGCTACATCCTCCTTTACCGGAATCCGCCGTTCCCATTTTCCCCACAAGGAAAATCCGCCGATCAGGACCACCATCAGCAACACCTCTATTAATAAATGCCATTTGCCTGATAGAAATCTCTTCGCATCACGGGCAATAAGAATATTGACAAGTCCATGTATAAGCGGAACACTGATCACGACACCAGCAATCATCGGCGCCCATGAAAAAACGCCAAAGGAAAAAACCTGCAGAAGATCTATAAACCATACTCCTCCAAGAGCCACACAGCCATAACGCACAACCCACTCCGCAACAGGAAAAGTAAATGCCCCCCCTTTTAGGTTCCGCAGGACGTATCCTGAAAAAGAACAGATTGAGCAGAAAGAGAAAGACGACTGCTGCCGCCAGATACAGCAGATACGGCAGGTGTACCTCCATCACCCAGCCGGCGCCATCTGCATATTCTTCAATTCCCGTTACATTTTTAAGCAGGGAAACAGGAGACAGATAACCTTTTAACTGCTCCAACATTTCCGAGCGATAGAAGGAAGATCCAAACATCACAAGCATCTTTTCCGCCAGCACAAGCCCTGCCCCGGGTCCTAAAAAAAGCAGCGCCGTAAGACCTGCCACATAAGCGCTGCCCCTCGTCCAAAGCGCAGCAAGCATGGACAGGCTCATCACAAGCAGAAATCCCAGCACAGGACTTTGACTCCTGCATTCGCTGGTTCGAATCCAGCTAGCCCAGTTACATATAAATATGGGCCACTAGCTCAGGTGGTAGAGCACTTGACTTTTAATCAAGTTGTCCGGGGTTCGAGTCCCCGGTGGCTCATTTGAAAGAAAAATCAGTTTATCTGGTTTTCTTTTTTTTCGCAAATGTTGATCAATGAGAATAAAAGGAAGGAGATTATATAATATGGATGCTACAGCAACGACAAAAGAAAACAAAATGGGAATCATGCCGGTGAATCAATTGCTTATAAGTATGTCCCTGCCCATGATGATTTCCATGCTGGTGCAGGCACTCTATAACATTGTGGATAGTATTTTTGTGTCGAGAATCAATGAAAATGCCCTGACAGCGGTATCACTGGCGTTTCCCATACAGACTTTGATGATTGCCCTTGGCGCAGGAACGGGAGTGGGGATCAATGCCCTTCTGTCACGTTCGCTGGGGGAAAAGGATTATGAAAAGGCAAACAAATCGGCTGTCAATGGAGTGTTTCTTGCGGTGGTCAATTATGTCATTTTTCTATTGGTGGGGTTATTTGTGACAGGACCTTTCTATTTGAGTCAGACGAGGGATGCCCAGATTTTAGAATATGGTAAATCCTATTTAACCATCGTTTGCTGCTGTTCTTTTGGCATGTATGCGCAGTTTGTCTATGAACGGCTTTTACAGTCCACAGGAAAGACGTTTTATACCATGATTACACAGGGGGTAGGTGCGATTATTAACATTAT